>DASUMJ010000033.1:0-15437 GCA_036277775.1 Candidatus Limnocylindrales bacterium | reverse complement strand
CGAAAGTCGGGCTTAGTGATCTGGTACCTCCGAGTGGAAGGGGTATCACTCAACGGATAAAAGCTACCCCGGGGATAACAGGCTGATGGTGCCCAAGAGTTCACATCGACGGCACCGTTTGGCACCTCGATGTCGGCTCGTCGCATCCTGGGGCGGAAGTACGTCCCAAGGGTTTGGCTGTTCGCCAATTAAAGCGGCACGCGAGCTGGGTTCAGAACGTCGTGAGACAGTTCGGTCTCTATCCGCCGTGGGCGTAGGGAACTTGATAGGAGCTGCTCCTAGTACGAGAGGACCGGAGTGGACGAACCGCTGGTGTGCCAGTTGTCCCGCCAGGGGCACTGCTGGGTAGCTATGTTCGGCAGGGATAAGCGCTGAAAGCATCTAAGTGCGAAGCTCGCCTAGAGATGAGGTTCCCCACCGGGTTAACCGGGTAAGACCGCAGGGAGACCACCTGTTTGATAGGCCGCATGTGGAAGTCCGGTGACGGATGAAGCTGAGCGGTACTAATGGTCGAGGGCTTGACCACTTCCAGCACCTGACCCAGGGTCAGCGGCTGGCGATCTGGATACGATCCAGACCAACACGCGAGATCGATCGATCACCGACTTCTCGGCGCCCCGGACCCGCAAGGGCCCGCCGGCAGCTG
Organism: Candidatus Limnocylindrales bacterium; assembly: GCA_036277775.1. GTDB lineage: Bacteria > Chloroflexota > Limnocylindria > Limnocylindrales > CSP1-4 > UBA5189. The sequence continues at coordinate 14,791 of DASUMJ010000033.1, read as the reverse complement.
CCGATTCACGTCCAGCAGCAAAATCCTGGTGACTCTAGCGGAGAGGCCATACCCGTTCCCATCCCGAACACGGAAGTCAAGCTCTCCAGCGCCGAAGATACTGAGAGGGCAGCCTTTCGGGAAAATAGGTCGTCGCCAGGATTTTGTGCGTCCGGCGCCGAATTCGCGACCGGAGAACGAGGCCGACGACCCCGGCGCGACGCGCTATCCTCGGCCGATGGTCGACGACGGGCAGACGGACGCCCACCTCTCGCCGGACGCCCCGAATCCCGCGCCGGGTCCTTCAGCGCCGGCGCTCGCCGAAGTCGCAGCCGCGGCGTGTCCATACCTCCTGGCCGCCAGTGGTGACTGGAAGGCGAGCTCGCCGCACCAAGCCCATCGGTGCACCGCATTCGCGCCGGCGGCCCCGCTCGCGGTCGACAAGCAGCGACGCCTCTGCCTGACGACGGGGCACGTCACGTGTGCCACGTACGTCGCCGCTCGGTCGGCACGGCAGGATCGCGGCACGCCCGCTGATGGTGCCGCAACTCTCGGCTGGGCCGTGGCCCGGACGACGCCGGTCGTCGATGTCGGCGTCGGGCTCGGCGCCACGGTGGCCGGTCTCGTGGCGGATCGGCGCGGTTGGCAGGCGATCCCCGCGATCGTGCTCGTCCTGGCGCTCGTCGCGGTCGGCCTCTCGAACCTGGGTGGCGGCCTGCCGGCGGGTGCCGTCGGCTCGCCGACGCCGACCATCGTCGTCAGCGCGGCGCCCAGCCCGACGATCACGGTCCGGCCGTCTGCGACGGCCGCCCCGACGCCGGCGTCACCCCCGCCCGCCACGCCCGTCGCCACGCCCGTCGCCACGCTTTCCGCGACCCCGACCGCGGCGTCGACGCCCACCTCTGCTCCGACCGTCCGCACGACGTACACCGTCCGCGCGAACGACACCCTCTACGACATCGCCCGCGCGTTCGGCGTCACCGTCTCGGCGCTCAAGGCGATCAACGGCCTCACGTCGAACACGATCCACGTCGGCCAGGTCCTGCAGATCCCGTAGGTGGGACGCGCGGGCGCGCGCCTGCGCGAGGCGCTGGCCCGGTCCGCCGGGGATCGGTCCCGGGCACGCGAGCTTCCGCCGCTCCAGCACGCCGCCCCTCAGCGCTGGCAGCCCCGGCACCAGGTGGTCGCCTCACTGCGGGACGACACCTCGCTGAGCCGCGTCCCGCACCGCGGGCACGGCTGACCGCCCTTGCGGTGGACCGCGAGGAAGTCGCGGACCTCGGTCTCGAAGCTCGGCGGGACGCGCGCACGGAGGACCCCGATCGCGTCCCCGAGGGTTCCCTTGGTTGCCCGAAAGAGCTCGTCCACCTCCTCTCCTGCCAGGGTCGAGCGCTTCCGGAACGGATTGAGGCGGGCGGCGTGCAGGATCTCGTCGCTGTACGCGTTCCCGATCCCGGCCACGAACAGCTGGTTGCGCAGGAGCGGCTTCAGCTCGCCGGGATGGCGCCGGATCCGCTCGCGCCACGCCTCGAGCGTCAGCGCGGGATCGTCCGCGTCCGGCCCGAGCGTCTCGTCGTACCCGGGGACGGGACGATCGACGCCCGCCGGGACCAGGTAGACCTTGCCCATCTGGGTCGGATCGCGATACCGGATCTCGACCGACGCGCCGTCGGCGGGCATCCAGGGCGCCCCCCGGGTCCAGGCGGCAGCGTCACGGGGCGGTCGGCTTCGCCCGCCGAACGCGATCACGACCGCGGTCTTCGTGGGGAGCTTCGTGCCGGGCGAGGCGAGCTGGAACCGCCCGGTGAGCATCGCGTTCACGACGACCGCATCCCGATCGAGCGACAGCTCCACGAACTTGCCCCGGCGGCGCACCGAGCGGAGCGCCTGCCCCACGAGCGCCTCGAGCTCGGCCGGCGTTCCGCGGACCGCGAGCGGGCCCGGCGCGGCTGCCGAGACCACGGAACGACCGGCCAGGGCGGCATGGAAGGCATCGACGACGATGGCCAGGTCGGGCAGCTCGGGCACGATCCGGGCGATTGTAGCCACGTTGAGGCCTGTGCTAGACTCCCGTGGCCCTCCGGGCAGGACAGCTGAAGAGCGTCGTTCACCCCGATTCGACTTCGAAGGAGCGGACCGCGGCAGACCATCCACGGACCACTTGATCGCAGACCGACGGCTTGAGCGGGGCTCAGGCCGTTTCTGATTCCTGGTGGGACGTTGGATTGCAGGAGACCATTGAGTTGACCGAAGAGCAGCAGGGCGGGACGACGCCGCCGGCCGAGGCGATTGCCGAGGCCCCGGCGCCCGAACAGACCGACGCGACCGTGGCGGTTGCGGACGATCCCGCCGAGACCCCCATCGAGGAGCCCGAGGCCGTCGCGAGCGAGCCGGCACCCGCGGAAGCCGCGGAGGAACCGGCGGAAACCGCGGAGGCACCCGCCGCCGAGGCACCCGCCGCCGACTCGACCTCGAACGAGGCACTCGACGCGCCCGTCGCGGTTGCGGAGCCCGTGGGCGACATGGACGCCCCCGCCGCCGCCACTGAAGCGTCGATGGCTGTGGCCGAGCCGGCGACCGAGATCGCAGCCGACGTGGCCGACGCCGTGGCGCCGGCCGCTGCCGCGGTCGATGCGGCCGCCGAGTCGGAGCTGGCGCACGCCCCCGCAGCGGAGGAGCCGCCGGCACCGGTGCGCCCGACCGGCCCGGAGCCGACGACGATGGAGGAGCTGCTCGCGGAGCAGGACGCCGACATCAAGAGCTTCAAGCACGGCGATGTCGTCGAGGGAACCGTCGTCCGGATCGACAAGGACGAGATCCTCGTCGACATCGGGGCGAAGAGCGAGGGCGTCGTCAGCAACCGCGAGCTCTTCGGTCGCCATGGCGAGTCGCAGCCGGCCCTGAACATGGGCGACACGGTCCTCGTCTACGTCCTCCAGCCGGAGTCGCCGGAAGGCCACGTCGTCCTGTCGCTCCGTCGCGCCGGCCTCGAGCGCAAGTGGCGCGCGATGCAGGAGCAGTTCGAGGCGGGCGTCATCATCGAAGCGCCCGTCATCGACCACAACAAGGGCGGCCTCATCGTCGACTGTGGCATTCGTGGCTTCGTCCCGATCAGCCAGATCGTCGACTTCCCGCGCCGGCCCCAGAACGACCAGCCTCGCGACGCCGCGCAGGAGATCGCCGAGAAGCTCCAGCCGTTCGTCGGCCGGAAGCTCCGGCTCAAGATCCTCGAGGTCAACCGCAAGGCCAACCGCCTGATCCTGTCCGAGAAGGTCGCGCTGTACGAGGAGCGCCGCGAGAAGCGGGACGAGCTGTTCAGCAGCCTCCAGGTCGGCCAGAAGGTCACCGGCACGGTCCGGAGCATCGCGCCATTCGGCGTCTTCATCGACCTGGGCGGGATCGACGGACTCGTCCACAAGAGCGAGCTCTCGTGGAACAAGGTCAACAACCCCGAGGCCGGCTATCGCGTCGGCGAGGAGGTCGAGGCCGAGGTCATCGACATCAACCACGAGCGTGGCCGGATCAGCCTCTCGATCCGCCGGCTGCAGCCGGACCCGTGGCACTCCACGGTGGCCGACTTCAAGGTCGGCGACGTCATCGACGGCACGGTCACGAAGCTCGTGAACTTCGGTGCCTTCGTCCGGGTCCGCGACGGGCTGGAGGGCCTGATCCACATCAGCGAGCTGAGCCACCAGCGGGTCGCCCATCCGGGTGACGTCGTCCACGAGGGCCAGAGCCTGAAGCTGAAGATCATCAGCCTCGACTCCGAGCGCCATCGCCTCGGCCTCAGCCTGAAGCAGGCCGAGGAGCCGCCGGCCCGGCCGATGCCGGAGATGGGCGCGCCGCAGCCGCCACAGCCTCGACCCGAGCGCCGGCCGCGCAGCGGCGGCGGGGAGCGTGAGCGCGGCTACTCCGCCCACGACGCGATCCAGGAGCCCGAAGGCGGAATCGACACCACGCTCGCGGCGGCCTTCGCCGGCGTCCGTGAGCAGCTCGCCGCCGCGGAGGCCGCCGAGGCGGCCCCGGCCGATGACACTGGATCCGAGGCCGAGGCCGAGGCCGAGGCCGAGGCCGAGGTCGCCGTCGCGGCGCCCGAAGTCGAGCCCGAGGCCGAGGTCGCCGTCGCGGCGCCCGAAGTCGAGCCCGAGGCCGTCGCCGAGGCTGAGCCCGAGCCCGAGCCCGAGCCCGTCGCCGAGGCCGAGGCCGAGGTCGCCGTCGCGGCGCCCGAAGTCGAGCCCGAGCCCGTCGCCGAGGCGGAGCCCGAGCCCGTCGCCGAGGCGGAGCCTGAGCCGGTTGCGGCCGAGGAGCCGGCATCCGAGCCGGCCGCCGAGGCCGAGGCTGTCGAGGCCTCGACTCCCGACGCCGAGCCGGCGGCCGACGCCGAAGCGACCGAGCAGGAGACGCCGGCGAAGGCCTGACCGCCGGCCTCGCCCCATCCGACCGACCCGCCGGCAACTCCGGCGGGTCGCGCCGCGTCCGGGGTCAAGCGAACCGAAGGACCGGTCCGGGCGTACCCATGGATGGGTTGCGGTCGTAACGGATCGCGCGAAGATCGGAGCCCCCACGCCGATGCTTGTGCGGGGGGACCGCGTGCTAGCATGGCCTTGCGTCCCGCGAGGCGCAGAAGGGGAACAGGCGTTCGAACCGATGGAGCGCTTCGACAAGTTCACGGATCGAGCTCGCAAGGTCCTGACGCTGGCGCAGGACGAGGCGCAGCGGTTCAACCACAACTACATCGGGACCGAGCACCTCCTCCTGGGGCTCGTTCGCGAGGGCGAGGGCGTGGCCGCGCGCGTGCTCGAGAACATGAACGTCGAGCTCGCGAAGGTCCGGACCGCGGTCGAGTTCATCATCGGCCGTGGCGACCGCCCGGTGGTCGGCGAGGTCGGGCTGACCCCGCGTGCGAAGCGCGTCATCGAGCTCGCCATCGACGAGGCCCGCCGCCTCGGCCACAACTACATCGGCACGGAGCACCTGCTCCTCGGCCTCGTCCGCGAGGGCGAGGGCATCGCCGCCGGCGTCCTCGAGTCGCTCGGCGTCAATCTCGACAAGGTCCGCCACGAGGTCATCCGCGTCCTGTCGCAGTCGTCGTCCGTGGGCCCGGCCCAGGAGACGAAGCGGACCTCGAAGACGCCGACCGTCGATGCGCTCGGGATCAACCTGACCGACGCCGCGCGGGCCGGGAAGCTCGACCCGGTCATCGGCCGTGAGAAGGAGATCGAGCGGGTCATCCAGATCCTCGGCCGGAAGCAGAAGAACAACCCCGCGCTCATCGGCGAGCCCGGCGTCGGCAAGACCGCCATCGCCGAGGGCCTGGCGCACCGGATCGTGGCCGGGGACGTCCCGGACATCCTCCTCAACAAGCGGGTCCTGACCCTCGACATCGGGTCGCTCGTCGCCGGCACGAAGTACCGCGGCGAGTTCGAGGAGCGCTTGAAGAAGATCATCGAGGAGCTCCGGAACACCAACGACGCGGTCCTCTTCATCGACGAGCTCCACACGCTCGTCGGCGCCGGCGCCGCCGAGGGCGCGATCGACGCGGCCAACATCCTCAAGCCGCCCCTTGCCCGCGGCGAGCTCCAGTGCATCGGCGCGACGACCCTCGACGAGTACCGCAAGTACATCGAGCGGGACGCCGCGCTCGAGCGCCGCTTCCAGCCGGTGATGGTCGACGAGCCCACGATGGAGCAGGCCATCGACATCCTCATGGGCATCCGCGAGCGCTACGAGCAGCACCACAAGGTCACGATCACGGACGACGCCGTGAAGGCCGCCGTCGACCTGTCGATCCGCTACATCACCGATCGCCACCTCCCCGACAAGGCGATCGACCTGATCGACGAGGCGTCGAGTCGCGTCCGCCTCCGCCACGCCTCGGCGCCGCCGCCCCTCCGCGACGCGCAGCGCGAGCTCGAGAAGGTCACGAAGGAGAAGGACGCCGCGATCAACGCGCAGGAGTACGAGAGCGCGGCGAAGCTGCGGGAGTCCGAGGCCGAGGTTCGCGAGCGCGTCGACTCCCTCCGTGAGGCCTGGCAGTCGTCGGTCGCGGGCGAGGCCCCGACGGTCGATGAAGAGGAGATCGCCCAGATCGTCGCGATGTGGACCGGGATCCCCGTCACCCGCATCTCCGAGGCCGAGTCGGAGCGGCTCCTCCACATGGAGGACGCCCTCCACCAGCGGGTCGTCGGCCAGCAGGAGGCGATCGACATCGTCGCCAAGGCCGTGCGCCGGGCGCGGGCCGGCCTGAAGGATCCGAAGCGCCCGATCGGCTCGTTCATCTTCCTGGGGCCCACCGGCGTCGGGAAGACGGAGCTCGCGAAGGCCCTCGCCGAGTTCATGTTCGGCAGCGAGGACTCGCTCATCAAGATCGACATGAGCGAGTTCATGGAGCGGCACAACGTGAGCCGGCTCGTCGGCGCCCCGCCCGGCTACGTCGGGTTCGACGAGGGCGGCCAGCTGACCGAGGCGGTCCGCAGGAAGAACTACGCGGTCGTGCTTCTCGACGAGGTCGAGAAGGCCCATCCCGAGGTCTTCAACATCCTCCTCCAGATCCTGGAGGACGGCCAGCTCACGGATGCCAAGGGCCGCCGGGTCGACTTCCGCAACTGCATCATCATCATGACCTCGAACCTCGGCGCCAAGCAGCTCCAGTCAGGCGCCTCGCTCGGCTTCCGGGCCGTCGCCGACAACGACGCCGCCCGGGAGCAGAACTCGTACGAGATCATGCGCGAGAAGGTCCAGGCCGAGCTGAAGAACAACTTCCGGCCGGAGTTCCTCAATCGCATCGACGCCACGGTCGTCTTCCGGACGCTGACGATGGACGAGATCCGGGAGATCGTCGACCTGATGCTGAAGCGGGTCCGGGAGCAGCTCAAGGCCCAGCAGATGGGCCTCGAGGTCACGCAGGAGGCGAAGGACCACCTCATCAAGCTCGGCTGGGATCCCGCCTACGGCGCCCGGCCGCTGCGCCGGGTGATCCAGAACCTCATCGAGGACGTGCTGGCCGAGCACCTCCTCCTGGGCCGCTACGAGCCGGGCACCACGATCGTCGTCGATCGCGGCGAGGAAGCCGGCCTGGACGTCCACGCCGCGGAGCCCAAGACGCCCGTCGAAGTCTCGTAACCTTCGTGGCCCGGGCGAGCAGCCGCTTCGTCTGCCAGACCTGCGCCGAGTCGTTCCTCCGCTGGGAGGGGCAGTGCCGCGCCTGCGGCTCGTGGAACTCGCTCGTCGAGACGATCGTGAAGGCGCCGTCGCGCTCAGAGCGTGGATCCGGTGCGCGCTCCGCCCCGGACGCGGCCTCGGCCGTGCCGCTCGGGTCGGTCGGCGTCGCGGACGCGCCCCGCCTGTCGGTCGGGATCGGGGAGCTCGACCGGGTGCTCGGCGGCGGACTCGTGCCGGGGTCGCTCGTGCTGCTCGGCGGCGAGCCGGGCGTCGGGAAGTCGACGCTCCTCCTGCAGGCAGCCGCAGGGGTGGCCGGCGGTCCGGGGCGGGGCGCCGGCGAATCCTCGAACGGGTCCCGCGCCGCCGAGGGCGGGGGCGTCCTCTACGCGACCGGCGAGGAGAGCGCCGCCCAGGTCCGGCTCCGGGCCGGGCGCCTCGGCCTCCTCGACGGGCCGGCCGCTACGGCGATCACCGTCCTCGCCGAGAGCGAGGTCGGGCGAATCGGCGACGCCGCCCGGGCCGCGCGGCCCTCGCTCGTCATCGTCGACTCGATCCAGACCGCAACGGTCGACGAGCTCGACGGGCCGGCCGGCAGCGTCGGCCAGGTTCGGGAATCGGCGCTCCGGCTCATGGAGCTCGCCAAGGGCGACGGGATCGCGGTGATCCTCGTCGGCCATGTCACGAAGGACGGGTCGATCGCCGGCCCGAAGACGCTCGAGCACCTCGTCGACGCGGTCCTGGAGCTCGGCGGGGAGCGATCGGGCGTCCTCCGGGTCCTCCGGGCGGCGAAGAACCGCTACGGCTCGACCGAGGAGATCGGCGTCTTCGAGCTCGGCGAGCGCGGGATGACCGAGGTGCCGGATCCGGCCCGCGCGTTCCTCGTGGAGCACGAGTCACCGGCGCCGGGGAGTGTCGTCGCCGCGACGATGGAGGGAACGCGGCCGCTCCTCGTCGAGGTCCAGGCGCTCGTGGCGCGGGCCGGCTACGGGACGCCGACCCGCCGGGCTTCCGGCCTCGACGCGAACCGGCTGTCACTCCTCATCGCCGTCCTCGGCCGACGCGCCGGCATCGCCCTCGCGACCCAGGACGTGTACGCGAACCTGGCCGGCGGGCTGGCCGTCGCCGAGCCCGGCCTCGACCTGCCGCTGGCCCTCGCCCTCGCGAGCTCGCTCCGCGACCGGCCGATCGCGCCGGGGACGGTGGCGATCGGGGAGGTCGGGCTGCTCGGCGAGCTCCGGACCGTGGCCGGTGTCGAGCGCCGGCTCCGCGAGGCGGCCCGGCTCGGCTTCGTCCGGGCGATCGTGCCGCGGCCATCACGCGGTCAGGTCGCTCCCATCCCGGGACTCGAGGTCGTCGAAGTCGGATCGCTGCGGGAGGCCATCCGGGCCGCGATCGGGGACGGCGATGACGCAGCGCCGCGCGACCGGCGCCGGGGCCCGAGGTTGGCGGACGCCGGCTCCCCGATGCTAGGCTGACCGCCCGTGATCCGATCGATCCGTGTGCTTGGCGCCGCGCTCGGCGGCCTCATCGGCATCGTCCTCGTGACGTCCGATGCGCTGCTGTTCCGCGACGTGCCCGGAGCTGGGGCCTTGATCGTGGCCTGGATCGTCGCCTGGTCGGTCCTCGGCTTCTCGATCCTGCCGTACCTGACCGTCGTGCCGGCCGTCCGGCTCGTCCGCGGCGTCCAGGAGCTCTCCACCGCGGAGTTCGTCACGGCGGTCGTCGGCCTCCTGCTCGGCCTCCTCATGGGCCTCCTGCTCGGCTCGCCGCTATCGGGCTTCGACCGGCCGCTGGGGACGTGGCTGCCGATCGGCGTCTCGCTCTTCCTCGGCCTCGGGATGGTCGGCCTGACGGTCGCGAAGCGGCAGGACCTGCTCGTCGCCGCGGAGGCGATCGGCCTCGTCCGCCGGACGGACACCGAGGCATCGGGTCGGCGGGGCGATCCCCACATCGTCGTCGACAGCAGCGCGATCATCGACGGCCGGATCGCGGAGATCGTCGAGTCGGGGTTCCTCTTCGGGACCCTCATCGTGCCGCGCATCGTCCTGGACGAGATCCAGCACATCGCCGACAGCCCCGACGCGCTCCGTCGCAACCGCGGCCGGCGTGGCCTCGAGATCCTCGCCCGCATGCAGAAGGACGCACCGACGCCGGTCCTCATCGTGGAGGACGACGCGCCCGAGGTCGCCGAGGTCGACGCGAAGCTCGTGGCCATCGCGAAGCGCTACAGCCGGGCCGTCCTGACGAACGACTTCAACCTGAATCGCGTCGCCGAGCTCCAGGGCGTGCGGGTCCTGAACATCAACTCGCTCGCGAACGCGGTCAAGCCTGCGCTGCTGCCGGGCGAGGAGCTCCGGGTCCGGGTCATCCAGCAGGGCAAGGAGTCGGGACAGGGCGTCGGATTCCTCGACGACGGGACGATGATCGTCGTCGAAGGCGGAGCGCGGCTCATCGACACCGATGTCGACGTGGCCGTGACCCGGGTCCTGCAGACCGTCGCCGGGCGGATGATCTTCGCCCAGCCTCGCCACGACTGAGTCGCCCGTGGGCGACGTCGCGGCCGAGGCCGCCCCGGCTCCGGATGCCGTCGGGTCCGGCCATGGCGTCGTCGCCGACGCGATCGTCGTCGCCGCGGGGAGCTCGTCCCGGATGGCCGGGACGGACAAGCCATTCGCCCCCCTCGGCGGCCGCCCGGTCCTCGCCTGGTCGCTTGCCGCCATCGCCGCAGCGCCCGAGGTCCGCCGGATCGTCCTCGTCGTCGCAGCCGGGCGCGAGGCGGCCGCGGCCGCGCTGCTCCCCGGCCGAGTCGACGCGGTCGTCGTGGGCGGTTCGCATCGGGGCGCCTCGGTCGAGGCCGGGCTGCGGGCCCTCGACGCGCTCGGAGCAGCCGCTGCCGATCCTCCGGAGCGCGACCCGGTCGTCCTCGTCCACGACGGCGCCCGGCCGCTCGTCACGCCGGCGCTCGTCTCCGCCGTGGCCCGCGCCACCGCCGAGCACGGCGCGGTGATCCCCGTCGTCCCCGTCGCCGACACGCTGAAGCACGTGGCGGGCGACCTCGTCGGCGCGACGGTCGACCGGAGCGGCCTCGCGGCTGCCCAGACGCCGCAGGGCGTTCTGGCTTCGCTGCTGCGCGGCGCGTTCGCGGCCTTCCCCTCGGCGGGCGAGCGGCGGTTCACCGACGAGGCCGCGCTGCTCGAGGCCTGTACAATCCCCGTCCACCTCATCCCCGGAGATCCCCTGAACCTCAAGGTGACCGTGCCCGCCGATCTCGCGCGCGCCGAGGCCTTCCTCGGCTTCGACGCGATGCGGCGCGTGGGGATCGGCTCGGATTCGCACCCCTTCGGGCCCGGCGAGCCGCTGCAACTCGGGGGGATCGCGATCGACGGCGCCCCCCGCCTCCACGGCCACTCCGACGGCGACGTCGCGCTCCACGCGGTGGCCGACGCGCTCCTCGGGGCGGCGGCGCTCGGGGACCTCGGGCGGCTCTTCCCGGCCGACCGACGGACCCCGCGGGGCATCGCGAGCGCCGACCTCCTCGCCGAGGTCGTGCGGGAGCTCGCCGGGGCAGGCTGGCGGCCCGCGTCGATCGACCTCACGATCGTGGGGTCACGACCACGCCTCGCGGGCCACCTCGAGGCGATGCGGATCGCGATCGCCCGGCTCCTCGACGTTCCGGTCGACGCTGTCGGGGTGAAGGCCTCGACCGGGAATCTCGACGGGGCCGAGGGCGCCGGCCGGGTCCTGACCGCCTCGGCCGTCGCGACGATCGCCGGGCTCGGGGGCCGGCCGGCATGACGATCCGCCTGCAGGACACGCTCACCGGGGAGACCCGCGAGCTCGACCCCCTCGAGCCGGGGCACGTCCGCGTCTACTCGTGCGGGCCGACGGTGTACGGCCCGGCCCACATCGGCAACTTCCGGTCGTTCCTCTTCGCCGACCTCCTCGTCCGATACCTTCGCTACAGCGGCCTCCGCGTCACCTGGGTGATGAACCTCACCGACATCGACGACAAGATCATCCGCGGCGGGCGCGAGGCCGGCGTCTCGATCGGTGAGCTCGCGGATCGCTGGATCGAGCGGTTCCTCGCCGATGCCGAGGCGCTCCGGATGACCCGGCCGGACGTCCTGCCGCGGGCGACCCAGCACATCGACGACATCGTCCGGCTCATCGCGACGCTCGAGACGAAGGGCCACGCCTACCGGACCGACGACGGCTCGATCTTCTTCCGCATCGCATCGTGGCCGGCGTACGGCCGGCTGGCCCGCCTCGATCCGGAGCAGCTCCGGGTGGGGGAGCGGGTCGAGGCCGACGAGTACGGCAAGGACGACGTCCGGGACTTCGCCCTCTGGAAAGGCCCCAAGCCCGACGAACCCTCCTGGGACACCGAGCTCGGGCCGGGGAGGCCGGGCTGGCACATCGAGTGCTCGGCGATGAGCATGCGGCACCTCGGGGAGTCGTTCGACATCCACACCGGCGGGGTGGACCTCGTCTTCCCACACCACGAGGACGAGATCGCCCAGAGCGAGGCGGCCACCGGGAAGCCGTTCGTCGGGACCTGGCTCCACTGCGCCCATCTCCGGATGGGCGGCGAGAAGATGGCGAAGTCGACCGGCAACATCGCCCGCGTCGCCGAGCTCCTCGAGAGCGGCGTCTCCGCCCGGGCCCTCCGGTACGTCCTCCTCGCGGTCCACTACCGGCAGGGGCTCGACTTCAGCGAGGCCGCCCTCGCCGCGGCCGGGGCCGCCCTCGAACGCCTCGACACGCTGCTCGCCGCCCTCGCCGCCTACGCCGAGGCCGGGCCGGACGACCCGACGCTCCCGGCGGTGCTCGAGTCGGCTCGGGCGGGCTTCGAGGCCGCCCTCGACGACGACCTGAACGCCTCCGCGGCCCTCGCCGCGCTCTTCGAGCTGGTGCGGGAGGCGAACCGGCGGCTCGCCGCCCGGTCGATCTCGGAGGCCGACGCCGGACAGATCGGCGCACTTCTCCGCGATCTCGATCGCGTGCTCGCCGTCCTGCCGGATGCCGCGGCCGCAGACGACAACCTGGAGCCGGAGCTCGCGGCGCTGATCGAGGCGCGGGCCGCGGCCCGGGCCGCCCGCGAGTGGGCCCGCTCCGACGAGCTCCGAGACGCCCTGGCCGCTCGGGGGATCGTGGTCGAGGACACGCGCGACGGGCAGCGGTGGCGCCGGCTGGAGTCGGTCTCGTGAGCCCCCGCGCGCCACGGCCCGATCGCAGCGGCCGGGACGAGGGACGGCCCGAGCGACGTCCCGGCCCGGGCGGTCCCCGAGGACGGCCGCCCGGCGGCCCGCGACCCGGCGGCCCGCACCCCTCCAGCCCTCGGCCCGGCGGCCCGCCTGGGGCTCGCTCGGGTGAGCCCCGCCCGTTCGGTCCGCGCCCCGGTGGTCCGCGCCCCGGCGGTCCGCGACCTGGAGGTCCGCGACCTGGCGGTCCGCGTCGCGAGGGGCCTCGTCCGGGTGGGCCGTGGACCGGAGGCCCGAGGCCGGGAGTTTCGCGACCGGCACCCGGAGGATTCGAACGCCCGGGGCCCCGGGGACCCGTTCCGGGACCGGGCCCGCGTGACGGCGGATCGCCCGACGCCGGCCGTCGCGGGTTCGGGTTCCGTGACGATCATGCGACCGGCGGGCGGCCCGCCGATCGCCCGATCCGCCGGCAGGGCCCGCCCCCGTGGCGGGACGGGCCGCCCCCCTGGGCCCAGGACGACGATGCTCGCCGCGCCGACGATGCGAGTCCCTCGGGGCGGTGGCCGCGTCCCGGCGGTGCAGACCGGCCCGGGGCTCGTCCCGCCGGCCCGGCCCGGCCCGGGTTCCGCCCGGGCGGCGCGGACCGGGGCGCATTCCGGCCCGGCCCCGGACCCCGGCCGTTCGGCGATCGGCGGGACGATCGACCGCCCCCGTGGCGGGAGGGGCCACGGCCCGGGCAGGAGCGCCGTCCACCCGCACACCCCGCGGTCGCGGATGCCGAGCAGCTGGAGGTCGGCGAGGAGCTCGTGGCCGGCCGACGTCCGGTCGAGGAGGCGTTCGCCGCGCGACGACCCGCCATCAGGCTTCTCGTCACGCCCGGGCGCCGCCAGGCGCTCGAGCGGATCGTGCTCCACGCCACCACGCTCCGGATCCCGATCGTCGAGGTCGAAGGGGGGACGCTGACCGCGATCGCGGGCTTCGACGGCCACCAGGGCGTCGCGCTCGTGGTCGCGCCGCGTCGGTTCTCCACGCCGGCCGAGATCCTTGCGCGGGCGATCGAGCGCGGCGAGGCTCCGTTCGTCCTCGTCCTCGACTCGCTCGAGGACCCGCAGAACCTCGGGACGGTCCTCCGGAGTGCCGAGGCGGCGGGCGTCCACGGCGTCCTCTTCCCGACCCAGCGCCAGGCGCCGCTCAGCCCCGCCGCCGTCAAGGCGTCGGCCGGAGCCACCGAGCATCTGCTGCTCGCCCCGGTCGACGACCTTGCCGCGGCGCTCACCGATCTCCACGTGCGCGGCGTTCGGGTCGTCGGTTCGGAAGCGGACGCCCCGCTGACGGTCCGTGAAGCCGACCTCCGCGGCCCCGTGGCGATCGTCGTCGGGAGCGAAGGTCACGGCCTGTCACCGACGGTCCGGCGACGCTGCGACCTCATGGTCCGCATCCCGATGCGTGGCGCGATCGGGTCGCTCAACGCCGCGGTCGCCGGTTCCGTGCTGCTGTTCGAGGCGCTCGGGCAGCGCCAGCCGGACGCCAGGCCGGGCGTGCCGGCCGCGACGATGCGTCCCGCACCGGTACCCGGATGGGCCGGCGCCGCGGCCGATGTCACGCCAGGAGCCGCGGACACAGCCCCGGCGGACGACGCGGCGCCTCCTGAGGGCGCGGCGCCGACCGAGGACGAGGTGCCGGCGGCGCCGACCGAGGACGCGGCGCCGGCCGAGCCGGACGAGCCCGCGCCGAGCCCGCGTCCGCGCCGCGGCGCGCGGAAGGCCAGGGACGTCACGCCAGGGGGGCCAGCGGATCTCCCGCCGGAGGAGCCACGGGACGTCCCGGCCGCAGCGTCGGCGGATCTCGACCCCGGCGCCACCGACCCGGACCTGCTCCCCGGCGAGGCGCCCGACGTCCCGCCGGCCGCGTCCGCCGAGCCTCCCGGGAAGCCGGCGACCACGCGTCGCCGCCGGAGCAGCACCGCCGGGTCGGCTTGACCGTCCCGCACGAACGGACCTATCATTCGCGGGCGCTTCAGCATCCCTTAGGTGCCCATGCGCTGCGCCGACGTAGCTCAATTGGTAGAGCAGCGGTTTTGTAAACCGCCGGTTCCGGGTTCGAGTCCCGTCGTCGGCTCCATCTGTGCAGCCTCCGGGCCCACATAGCTCAGTCGGCAGAGCACTTCCTTGGTAAGGAAGAGGTCATCGGTTCGAACCCGATTGTGGGCTCCACCTCCTGACCTCCGTCGGTCCCCGGAAGAGACGATCACTGGCGAAGCCGCGCCCCGTGCGGCTCGAAACGAGTAGCTGGAGAGAGACAGGTCACCGTGGCCAAGAAGAAGTTCGAGCGCACCAAGCCGCACGTGAACATCGGCACGATCGGCCACATCGACCATGGCAAGACGAGCCTGACGGCGGCGATCACGAAGTACCTGGCCCTGAAGGGCGAGGCCGAGTATCGGGCCTTCG
>DASUMJ010000032.1:0-7355 GCA_036277775.1 Candidatus Limnocylindrales bacterium | reverse complement strand
CGGGCGCTGGCTCGGCCGCCGCGACGCTCGAGGCCGAGCGCCTCGCCCACGAGACCGCGGGGCACCTCCTCTCGATCTCGCTGGGGCCGGCGAACCGCGCCGTCGTCGACGTGGGCCATGGCTTCGGGACCGCCACGATCGGCCCGGAGCTCGCGGCCGCGCCAGGCCTGCTCCGGTACGCGTTCGTCGAGGCCATGGCCCTGGCCATGTGCACTGGTGGCCGGGGGTACGTGCCCGTTCACGCGTCGTGCGTCGTCCGGGACGGGATCGGCATCGTGCTCCAGGCGCCGGCCGGCACCGGGAAGTCCACCCTCGCCCTCGCCTGTGCCCGGCGCGGCTGGGGCCTCCTCGCGGAGGACGTCGTCTTCGCCCGCCCGATCGACGGGCCCGGGGGCGGCGACGAGCCGGAGCTCTGGGGCCTGCCCTGGACGCAGCGGCTGCTGCCGGACGCGACGCGGTTCTTCCCGGAGCTCGGCAGGCCCGTTCCGACCCGGCAGCAGAACGGCGAGCAAAAGCTCGAGATCGACCTCGACGTCCATCTCCCGGGGGCCGCCGTCCCGCGGGCCCTCGCCGGCCCTGTCGTCCTCCTCGTCCGCGGGAGCGGCGGGCCGTCCCGCGGGGAATGGCTCTCGCCGGCGGAGGGCGCGGCCGAGGTCGAGGTGCTCTGGCCATGGGACGGCGGGTGGACGGAGGGCCACGAGCGGACGGCGGCCCGGCTCCTCGACCACGGCGTCCTGCGCCTCCACCTGAACGGCTCGCCGGACGAGGCGGTCGACGCCCTCGAGGCAGCGCTGGCGGCGGGACCCGACGCCGAGGCCGCGTCGACGACCCTGGCGGCGACGGCCCGGCCCGGATCGAGCTGACCCCGCACCCGGGGGAACCGGCCCGAGCGTCCGCGCGTCCGTTCGGCGACCACGCTCTGCTTGGGGACTCTCCACCGATGCGACGCCCGACCCATCGACGTCCCGGTCCCGCGGCGCGGGCTTCGGCCGCCGTCGCCGCCCTCGCCCTGCTCCTCGCGGCCTGCACCGCGACGAGCCCGTCGCCCTCGCCCTCGCCGTCACCAGACGAGTCGCCGGACCCGGAGCTGGGCTTCCGCCTCCGCGCCACGATGGTCCAGGCCCTGCCGCCCGAGGCGGTCTTCACCTGGATGCCCACGACCCTCATCACCGACGACCTCATCGCGCTCCAGCAGGGCGCGATCCCGCTCATCTTCCCGGGCCCGCTCGTCACGCCGCTGATCGGCGTCCAGCTGACCGAGGGTGCCTGGACCCGGATCGTGGACGAGGCCCGGGCCGCGGGCATCCTCGAGGGCGAGACCGACTTCACCGGCGGCGCCATGCCACCCGGCGCCGAGAGCGGCCGCCTCGAGCTCGTCGTCGACGGCCGGCTCGTGGAGCTGACGGGCGACCCGAGCCGGGTCTCGTTCTGCGGCGACACCTACTGCCAGGCCGAACCGGGCACGCCCGAGGCCTTCGCGACGTTCTTCGGCCTCCTCGGCAACCTCCCCGGCTGGATCGGCGAGGGCGTCGGACCGCCCGCCGACTGGGCGCCTGACGGCTACGCGGTCATCGTCGGACCGCCGCCGCCCGACGACCAGGGGCTCGCCGTCGCGCCCGTGCCCTGGCCGTTCGAGACCCCCTCGGCCACGTTCGGCAAGTCGCTCACGGGCGATGCGGCCCGACGCTGCGGAATCATCACGGGCGCGGAGGCCGCGGCGTTCACCCCGATCCTCGGGCGGGCCAACCAGCTGACGACGTGGCGGGATCCCGCGGCGGCGAACCCGCTCGGGCTCACCGTCCGGCCGCTCCTGCCGGGCGACGGCGATCCCTGCGCGGGGCTCGTCGGCGGCTGATCCCCGGCGCCTCGGCGCCTCGGCGACTCGGGGCCCGGCGCGGCGTGCCGCGCGGGCGTGAGCCCTTCCGGCGACGCGGCGAGACCCCCGCGGTTGACGGGACGGCGCGAACGCGGGACCGTACCCGGGATCACGAGCACGAACCCGAGGTGACGATGACCGGGCCGGACGGCTCGCGACCCAGCCCGCCCGCGCCGTCGACGCCCCGCCGGATCGGGTTCGTGTCGACGCGCTTTGCCGGCACGGACGGCGTCTCGCTCGAGACGGCGAAGTGGGTCTCCGTCCTCGAGCGGCTCGGGCACACCTGCTACTACTTCGCCGGCGTCCTCGACCGCCCGCCGGAGCGGAGCCGTGGCGCCGCCGAGGCGTTCTACCGCCACCCGGAGATCGAGGCGATCAACCGGCGGGCCTACGGCGGCGATTGGGCGTCGGACAACGGCTGGGCGCCCGAGGCCGCGCCCGACCCGGCACGGACGGGCGGCGTGGCGCTCTCCATCTATACCCGACCGCCGGCGCTGACCCGCCGCATCCACGAGCTCCGCGAATCCCTGAAGGCCGAGCTCCACGCGTTCGTGGCCGAGTTCGACCTGGAGCTCCTCGTCATCGAGAACGCCAGCGCGATCCCACTGAACCTGCCGCTCGGGCTGGCGATCGCCGAGCTCGTCGCCGAGGTCGGGATCCCGACGATCGCCCACCATCACGACTTCCACTGGGAGCGGCAGCGGTTCCTCGTCAACTGCGTCCCCGACATCCTCGCCGCGGCGTTCCCGCCGAGCCATCCGTCGATCCGCCACGTCGTGATCAACTCGGTCCAGGCGATGCAGCTCGCGTCCCGGCACGGCCTCACCGCCAGGGTGATCCCGAACGTCATGGAGTTCGAGCACCCGCCCCTGCCACCGGACGTCGACCCGGCCGTCGTCCGGGCGGACCTCGGGATCGCGCCCGGCGAGCTCTTCCTGCTCCAGCCCACCCGCGTCATCCAGCGGAAGGGCATCGAGCAGGCGATCGAGTTCACCCGGCGGCTGGGACGCCCGGCGAAGCTCGTGATCTCGCACGCCTCGGGCGACGAGGGGCCGGAGTACGAGACGCGCGTTCGCGAGTTCGCGGCCCTCCTCGGGGTCGACGTCCGGTTCGAGTCCGAGATCGTCGCCGACGTGCCGGGGACGACCGCCGACGGCCGCCGGATCTACACGCTCGCCGAGGTCTACCCGGCGGCCGACTTCGTGACGTACCCGTCGACGTTCGAGGGGTTCGGAAACGCGTTCCTCGAGGCCGTCTACTTCCGCCGCCCGATCCTCGTGAACAACTACTCGACCTACGAGGTCGACATCCGGCCCCGCGGCTTCCGGGTCGTCTGGTTCGACGGCTTCATCAGCGATGCCACGATGACGCTCGCCCGCCGGCTGCTCGACGATCCCGGCCTCCAGGCCGACTGGGGGGCCCGGAACTACGAGCTGGGCGCCCGCCACTTCTCGTTCGCGATCCTCCGCCGTCACCTCGAGGACCTGCTCGCGGACTGCTTCGGCGAGGTCGTCTGAGCGGTGGCGCTCCGCGTCGGCCTGCTCCATTACACCGCGCCCCCGGTCGTCGGCGGCGTCGAGGCGGTGCTCGGCCGGCATGCGCGTCTCCTCGCGGATGCCGGCCACTCGGTCCGGATCATCGCCGGGCGGGGCCGCTCGGGCGACCCCCGGATCGACCTCTTCCGGGTGCCGCTCGCGGACACCCGCCACCCCGCCATCCGGATCGCCCGCGCCGCCCTCGACTCGGGACGCGTCCCGGCCGACTTCGATGGCCTCGTCGACGAGCTGGAGGTCGTCCTCCGTGCCGCCGTCGCGGGTCTCGACGTCCTCGTCGTCCACAACGCCTGCGGGCTCCACTTCAACCTGCCGCTCACGGCCGCGCTCCGCCGGATCGCCGGGAGCGAGGCGGCGCCACCGCTCGTGGCCTGGCAGCACGACCTGGCCTGGGCATCGGACCACTACCGGCGGGCACTCCATCCCGGGGAGCCGTGGAACCTCCTCCGGGTCCCCTGGCCGCGGACGACGTACGTGACGATCTCCGCGGCCCGGCACGCCGACCAGGTTCGGCTCGCAGGACTCCCCCCGGCGTCCGTCCACGTCGTCCCGAACGGGATCGACCTCGACCGGCTGCTCGGGCTCCATCCCGCGACGCGGCGGCTCGTGGATGCCCTCGGCCTCGCCGCCCCGGGCGTGTGGCCCGTGCTCCTCATGCCCGTCCGGATCACGCCCCGGAAGAACCTCGAGATGGCTGTCCGGGTGCTCGCCGCGCTCCGGAGTGCCGGCACCGATGCCCGCCTCGTCGTCACCGGGCCGGCCGACCCCCACGCGCACGGCAGCGATGCCGGGGTCGGCGGGCTCCGGGTCCTCGCCGAGCAGCTCGGCGTGTCGGCGGCGGTCCATCTCCTCGCCATCGACCGCGGCCGACGGACCCCGACCCGGGTCGTCACGGACCTCTTCCGGGTCGCGGACGTGCTGCTCCTCCCGAGCCGCGACGAGGGGTTCGGCCTGCCGGTGCTCGAGGCCGCCGTGAGCCGCCTGCCGATCGTCTGCGCGGACCTGCCGACGCTCCGCGAGGTCGCGGGCGACGACGCGACGTACTTCCACCCGGACGCCCACCCGGAGCAGGTCGCCGCGCTCGTCGTCGGGCGCCTCGAGGCCGACCCCGCGGCGCGGCTCGCAACCCGGGCCCGCGCCGGCTACGGCTGGGACGCGATCTACGCGACACGGATCGAGCCGCTCCTCATCGAGGTGGCGACGCGCCGCTGACACGATGCCGGCCGGGCGGATCGCCTCCGGGTCCCGCGGACTCAGCCCTCCGGCTGCGTCACGTCGACCACCTCGGCCCGGAGGGCGCGGACGAGGTCGCCGGGCGTCAGGTGGAGGTTCACGCCGTGCGCGCCGCCGCCGACGGTCACGACCCGCTGGGCGAGGATCGCGGCGTCGGCGATCACCGGCCAGGCCCGCGTCGAGCCGAAGGGCGTGATCGTGTACCGGACGTAGCCGGTCACGGCCTGCGCCTCGTCGGCATCGGGCAGCGACAGCCGCGAGACGCCGAGGTGAGCCCGGAGCTTCGGCCAGTCGAACCGACGGCCGGCCGGGACGAGCACGAAGAGGTAGTCGTCGTCGCCTCGCCGGACGACGATCGTGCGGAGGAGCGCGGCGAGGGGCACGCCCTGGCGCTCGGCGGCCTCCTCGGCGCTCCGCGCGGGCTCGATCCGGACGACGGTGTGCGGCACGCCGAGCACGCCGATCGCCAGGGTCGCGGCGGTGGCACCCTCGGGCGGCGGGCCGGCAGGGACGTCGCGGCCCATCAGCCCGGGAAGACCGTGCCGCCGTTCGGCGACAGCACCTGCCCGACGTAGGCATCGCCGCCGGGACCGGCGAGGAAGGCGATCGACGCCGCGATCTCCTCGGGCGCCAGGAACCGGCCGATGAGGACGGTCCGCCGCTCGGCCTCGATCTCGGCCGGCGCGTTGTCGAACAGCATCGGGGTCTCGACCGGGCCGGGAGCGACGGCGTTCACGAGCACGCCGGAGCCTGCGACCTGCCGGGCGAGGGCTCGGGTGAATCCGAGCAGGGCGGCCTTGGCGGTGGCGTACTGGACGCTCGTCTGGCCGAGCCAGACGGCCTCCGAGGCGATGCTGACGATCCGCCCCCAGCGGGCCTCGAGCATCCCCGGCAGGACCGCCTGGGTGACGTGGAAGGCACCCGTGACGTGGACGTCGACGACGCGCTGCCAGTCCTCGAACCGGACGTCCACGAAGCGCCCGGCGCCCGGGATCCCGGCGTTGTTGACGAGGATCCCGATCCGCCCGAGCTCGATCGAGACGGTCTCCACCGCCCGATCCACGGCCGGTCGGTCGGTGACATCGGCGACGAGCGGGACGGCCACCCCGCCCGCGGCCCGGATCTGCTCGGCGACCGCGGCGAGCGGTTCCTCGCCCAGGTCGAGACAGCCGACGGCAGCACCGTCCGTGGCGAGTCGGAGGGCGGTCGCGCGACCGATCCCCGAACCCGCCCCGGTCACGAGCGCGACGCGGCCGTCCAGTGCTGGCACGGCCGGGAGCCTATCAGGTCGCCGCGGCCCACCGGCGGCGGAGCCCGTCGAGCGCGCGCCCCGCCCGATCGACGAGCCCGGGATCGCGCCGCGGCCAGATGTTCACGAGGAAGACGCTCACGCCGAGCGGCGCGAGGGCCGCGACGCGCGCCTCGAGCTCGGCGGCCGGGTCCGGCCCGGCGATCGTCTCGTGGGTCCAGGCGATCGCATCGGGGTCGCGTCCGGCCGCGGCGCAATCGGCGGCCAGCTCGGCGCCGATCCGGGTGATCTCGTCGGCCCCGGCGTCGCCGAAGTCGACGAGGTCCGCGTGGCGCGCGGCGGCGCGGAGCATCCGCGGCCGCGTGCTGCCGATCAGGATCGGGATGTGCCCGTGCACCGGCTTCGGCTCGAAGGGCGCGTCGCGGAGCTGGAGGTATCGGCCGTCCAGCGTCGTGCGCGGCTCGGTCTCGAGTCGCCGGAGCGCCTCCAGGGCCTCCTCGACGAGCCCCACCCGATCACCGACCGGCGGGAACGGAATGCCGTAGGCGGTGTGCTCCGGCACGTTCCAGGCGGCGCCGAGGCCCAGGATCAGCCGGCCGCCGGACAGGTGGTCCACCGTCACGGCCTGCTTCGCGAGGACGGCGACCGGGCGATGGGTGATGCCGTTCACGTAGGTCCCGACCTGGATCCGCGGCACCTCCCGGGCCATCGCGGCCACGGTCGTCCAGGCCTCCAGGGTCGGGCCCGCGTCGCCCTCCCAGTCCGACTGGAAGTGGTCGGTGTTGAAGGCGAGGTCGAAGCCGCAGCGCTCCGCCCGCGTCCAGAGGTCGAGGAGCTCGTCCCAGCTCCGCCACATCGGCGGCGTGACGATCCCGAAGCGGAGCGGGTGGCCCCGCTCGCGGATGCCTTTCACGAGTTCCGCTCGTCGCGCCAGGCCAGCATCCGCCGGCCGTTCTCGACTCGCCAGTCGGGCCCGTTGAAGCCGAGCGTGAACTGGGTGAAGCCCATCGCGAGGTACGTCGCGGCGTCCTCGTCGAGGAAGCGGTCGAGGTCGTCGGGCTCGATGCCGACCGACCACTCGATCTCGGCCGGGTCGCGGTCGATCTCGGCGCACCAGCGGCGCAGGGCGGCGACCGCCGGCTCGAGCTCGGCCGGGCGATCCGGGAACGCCGCGTGCCACGCATCGGCGTGGCGGGCGACGAGCCGGAGCGTCTTCCGCTCTCCCGTCCCGGCGATGAGGATCGGCATCCGCCGGACCGGCGGCGGGTTGAGGGCGGCCAGCCGCCCGGTCATGAGCGGCAGCGCCTCGCCGAGCGCGTCGATCCGGCGGCCCATCGTCCCGAACTCGTAGCCGTACTCGTCGTAGTCGCGCCGCTTCCACCCCGCCCCGACCCCCAGGATCACCCGGCCGCCGCTCACGTGATCGACCGTCCGGGCGATGTCG
>DASUMJ010000031.1:0-4553 GCA_036277775.1 Candidatus Limnocylindrales bacterium | reverse complement strand
GGCACTCGAGGACCTCCTCGACAGCCACGACGTCCAGCTCTTCGTGCTCTTCGTCGACTCGACCGACGAGCTCAGCGCGACCGAGTTCGCGGACGCGACGGCAACGGAGAACTCGCTCGGGGCGAACGACGCGCTGCTGCTCGTCGCCGTCGAGGACCGGACCGACGCGATCTGGGTCTCGGACCGCGTCGACGACGAGGTCACCGACCCGGAGATCGACTCGATCATCTCGGGCGTCCTCGAGCCGGCACTCCGCGATGGGGACTTCGCGGGCGCGGCCATCGCCACGGCCATCGCGCTTGGTGAGGCCTCGGCTCCGGTCCCGGTGCAGACGCCGGGCCCGACCCCGGGCGCCACGGTCCGGCCGACCGACCCCGCCGACGGCGGCGGAGGAATCGACCTCGGCGTGATCCTCGGCGGGCTCCTCGTCGCCGGCGGCGTGATCGTCGTGGCCGCCTGGCTCTTCTCCCGGGTCGGGGCGTGGCGCGAGGCCGAGGAGCGCGACCGCGAGACCGGCCGGCTGGCTCGCGAGGCGAACGCGCTGCTCGTCGGCGTCGACGAACGGATCCGGACCGCCGACCAGGAGGCCGGCTTCGTCGAGGCCGAGTACGGCGAGTCGATGGCCGCCCCGTTCCGGGCTGCGATCGCCGAAGCCCGCGAGGAGCTGCGTGCGGCATTCGGTGTCCGCCAGAAGCTCGACGACGCCGTCCCTGAGGACCCGCCGACCCGTGCCTCGATGCTCCGCGAGATCGTCGAGCGCTGCGGGCGCGCCGGCGCGGCCCTCGACCGCGAGGCGGCCCGGATCGACGAGCTCCGCAACCTCGAGCGAAACGCGCCGGCGATCCTGGCGGCGCTACCGGCCCAGGTCCAGGCGCAGGAAGCCCGGCTGCCGGCCGCGGACGCCACCCTCGCCGGGCTGAGCCGGTACGCGGAGTCGGCCTGGAGCTCCGTGCAGGGCAACGTCGCCGAGGCAAGGAAGGGCCTGGCCGGCGCCCGGGCGGCGATCGACCGTGGTCTCGCGGCGCTGACGAAGACGGACGGTCGGACCGCGGCTCGCGAGATCGCGATGGCCCAGGAGGGCGTCGCCGGAGCCACCACGCTCCTCGACGCGGTCGAGAAGCTCGCGGCGTCGGTGCACGAGGACGAGGCCCGCCTCGCCGACGAGCTCCGCGGGGCGGCCGCGGATCTCGCCCACGCCCGGGCCGCGGTCCCGGCTTCGACGGGCGGCGCAGTCTCGCCGCACGCGGGGGCGTTGACCGCCGCCGAGGATGCCCTCCGTGCCGCGACCGATGCCGCGAACGCGCCGCGGCTCGATCCGCGGGCGGCCTACCGCCTTGCGGCCTCGGCGCGCCGCAGCTCCGGCGAGGTCCTCGCCGTCATCCGACGCGACGCCGCGCAGGCGGCCCAGCTCGCGGGCGCCCTGACCGCATCGCTCGCCTCCGCCGGTGCCGACGTCGACCGGGCGGCCGACTTCATCGCGGCACGCCGGAGCGGCGTCGGCCGCCGGGCCCGGACCCGGCTCGCCGAGGCGGAGCGCGCGCTCGAGACCGCCGTCCGCCTCCGCGACGCGGACCCGAAGGCGGCCCTCGACCATGCCCGCGACGCCGAGCGCCGGGCCGAGGAGGCATACTCCCTCGCCGCGAGCGACTTCGACGGCTGGAACGGCGGCGGCCCCAGCCCGGTCCGGCGCGATACCGGCTCCGACATCGCCGGCGCGATCCTCGGCGGGATCATCGGCGGGATCCTGAGCGGCGGGGGCCGCGGCGGTGGCGGCTGGGGCGGTTCGCCGTGGGGCTCGTCGGGCGGCGGTCACGGCGGCGGTGGCGGCTGGGGCGGTGGCGGGCACAGCCGCGGGGGCGGCTTCGGCGGCGGGGGCGGCGGCCACTCACGGGGAGGCCGGTGGTGAGCCGGGCCTCAGATTCGATCGTGCTCTAGGCTTCGACGGAAGGACACAAGGAGGCAGGCATGGCACAGACATCGATCCTCGGCCGGATCGGGCAGCTCGTACGCGCGAACGTGAACGCGATCCTCGACAGCGCCGAGGATCCGGAGAAGATGCTCGACCAGCTGGTCCGTGACTTCACCGACAACATCGCCGAGGCCGAGGAGGCTGCGGCGCAGACGATCGGCAACCTGCGCCTCGTCGAGGACGACGCGCGGGAGGCCCGCGAGGCCGTCTCCGAGTGGGGCGGCAAGGCGGCTGCGGCATCGCGCCGGGCGGACGAGCTCCGGGCCGCGGGGAACGCGACGGAGGCGGACCGCTTCGACGAGCTCGCGAAGATCGCCCTCCGGCGCCAGATCAGCTACGAAGGCCAGGCGAAGACGCTCGAGACGCAGGCCGCCCAGCAGACGGTCCTCGCCGACAAGCTCAAGGACGGGCTGAACAAGCTCCGCGTGAAGCGCGAGGAGCTGGTCCAGAAGCGCGACGAGCTCGTCGCTCGGGCCAAGATGGCCCAGGCGCAGGCCCAGGTCCAGAAGACGATGAAGAGCGTCTCCGTCATGGACCCGACGAGCGAGCTGGCTCGCTTCGAGGAGGGCATCCGGCGCCAGGAGGCCCAGGTCCGGGGCATGGAGGAGGTCTCGGCGGCGTCGCTCGAGGAGCAGTTCGCCTCGCTCGAGACCGACGAGGACGAGCTCGAGGTCGACGCGCGGCTCGCGACGCTGAAGTCGGGCGGCTGACCGCGACGGTCTCGCTCGCGCCGGGAAGCGCCCCCGGCGCGGTGATGCCGCCGTCAGCCCGCTGGCCGAGCGCCCGCAGACGGCGCGCGCTCGGCGAGTAGCCGCGTCCCACGGAACCCCTGGAGACTCCCTCGAACCGGATTCGGAACCTTTCCGGGCGCGCCTCCCACAGTTGTCGGAAAGGAGGGAATCAGATGAAGGGACTCCGAGTCGGTCTGGGGATCATGGTCGTGTTCACCCTCATCGTCGGGCCCGTGTCCGCGGCCCCCGCGACGAAGGGTGACTCCGTCGGTGGCGTTGGATACCGCCTCGTCGACGGTGAGCGCCGGGTCGCGTACTCGATCTCAGCCAGGGGCGGCGCGAACGGTCCGACGGGATCGTTCCTCTACCGCTCGGTCACGTTCAGCCTGACTTTCGGTGGACCCGTGACGTGTCTGGACATCGACGGCAACGAGGCCGCGATCGGCGGCCGCATCACGCACGTCCAGAGCTTCGGTCACGAGAACGACTTCCTGCTCGGACTCAACTACCTCGTCTTCGTCCAGGACAATGGCTCCGGCTCCCTCGGCAGCGTCGGACCCGACGTCGTGAGCCAGACCTACATCCTCCCGGGAGACCCGGTTGACGTCCCGGCCGACTTCCCGGCCACGTGCCCCGACGCGGCGTCGACGGATCACGATGCCTACGACGTCGAAGGCGACTTCCTGGTGGCCGATCGCTGATGGGCGCGGTGGTCAGCCCGCAAGCGGGACGACGCGGCCCTCCGCGTCGAGGGTCGCCTGGCGTCGACGGAGGGCCTTGATCTCGGCGCCCGGGACCTGGTCGCGGGCGTGATAGCTGGAGCGGACGAGCGGCCCTGACTCGACGTGCTTGAAGCCGAGCCCTGCGGCCTCGGCCTTCATCTCGGCGAACTCGTCGGGGTGGTAATAGCGCTCGACCGGCAGGTGGTTCAGCGACGGCCGGAGGTACTGGCCGATCGTGAGGATGTCGGTGTCCACCGCACGGAGGGCCTCGAACGCCTCCGTGAGCTCGGGGCGGGTCTCGCCGAGCCCGACCATGAGCGAGCTCTTCGTGTGGACCTCGCGTCCGTACTCGGCGGCGTAGGCCTTGGCGCGCTCGAGGACGGAGAGCGTCCGATCCCACCGGGCCCGCTTCCGGACCGGCTTCTGGAGCCGCCTGACGGTCTCGAGGTTGTGGTTCAGGATGTCCGGCCCGGCCGCCATGACATCGCGGAGCGGCGCCTCGGCGCCGTTGAAGTCCGGGATCAGGACCTCGATGCCCATGCCGGGGATCCGGGCCCGGACCTCGCGGATCGTCTCGGCGAAGACATGCGCGCCGCCGTCCGGCATGTCGTCGCGGGCGACGGACGTCACCACGACGTGCTCGAGCCCGAGGCCGTCGAGCGCCTCGGCGACGCGGCGCGGCTCGTCGTCGTCGAACCAGGTGGGCTTGCCGGTCTTGATGTTGCAGAAGCCGCAGGCCCGCGTGCAGGTGTCGCCGAGGATCATGATCGTCGCCGTGCGCTGGTCCCAGCACTCCCCGATGTTCGGGCAGTGTGCCTCCTCGCAGACGGTGTTGAGGTTCAGGCCCCGGAGCAGGCGCTTCAGGTCGTGGTAGTTCTCGCCGGCCGGCATCCGGGCCTTGATCCAATCGGGGTGGCGGCGCGGGGCGGTGCCGCCATCAGCGGCGGGAAGCGCCACGAGGCCGGCGCCGCCCATCGCGATCGAGATCGGCTCGTGGGCGCCGTGCCCGGCGTGGGCGCCGGGAGGCTCGAACATCGGGAGCTCGCGACCGGCCATCGCAGGCCAGTCTAATCGGTTGCCGTCGGGGGCCCGCCGAGCAGCTCACGGAACCCGGTCTCGAGGTCCCTGGCG
>DASUMJ010000030.1:0-9988 GCA_036277775.1 Candidatus Limnocylindrales bacterium | reverse complement strand
GCGTCGCGGCCGATCCGCTCGTGCCGGCCCACGCGACGGAACCCGGCACGCTCGTGGAGGACGAGCGATGCGCCGTTCTCGGCGAGGACACCCGCGAGGAGGGTCCAGATGCCGGCGGCCGCGGCCGCTGCGACGACGGCGTCCAGCAGGACCCGGCCGACGCCGCGCCCGTGGTGCGCGGCGGCCACGTAGACGCTCTCCCACGCGACGCCGGCATAGACGGGTCGGGATGAGTAGGCGGACAGCGCGGCAAAGCCCACGACCTTGCCGTTGAGACGGGCGACGAGGCGCGCCTCGGGTCGATGCCGGGCGTCCCAGGCCGGCCAGTCGGGCACGACCGTCTCGAGCGTCGCGTCGCCGGTGGCAAGGCCCTCCTCGTAGATCTCGCTGACGGCCGGCCAGTCGTCGGGCCGCATCGTCTCGATGACGAGCTCTCCGACCGGGTTGGTCACGGGCCGAGGCGCGCGACCACCGGGCTCCGGAGCGTCCCGAGCCGCTCGATCGAGAGGCTGACCTCGTCGCCCGGCAGCAGCCACCGCCCGAGCGTCTCGTCCTTCACCTCGAGCAGGCACCCGGTGCCGACGGTCCCCGACCCGAGGAGCTCGCCGGGCCGGACGTGGACGTCGGCCGAGGCCCGGGCGAGCATCTGCCCGAAGGAGAAGTGGACCGCCGCCCACGAACCCCGTGAGACCTGCGTCTCGGTCCCGTCCGCGGCCCGGACGACCGACGTCATCGCCAGGTCCGGCCCGGTCGCCCCCGGTGCCCGGGCGTCCGCCAGCTCGTCCGGCGTCACGAGCCACGGCCCGATCGACGTCGCGAAGTCCTTGCCCTTCGCCGGGCCCATCCGGACCGGCATCTCGTCGCGCTGGAGGTCGCGGGCCGACCAGTCGTTGAGGACGAAGTAGCCGCCGATCGCCTCCTCGGCCCGGTCCGGATCCAGGTCGAACGCCGGGGTGTCGACGAGCGCCCCGACCTCGAGCTCGAAGTCGAGCTCAGTGGAGCCGCGGGGAGCGCGAACCGGGTCGCCGGGTCCACGGATCTCTGAGGTGTTCGAGAAGTAGAAGACCGGGATCCGGAACCAGTTCTCGGGAATCTCGCCGCCGCGGCGCTCCCACATCGTCTTGACGTGGCGTTCAAAGGCGTAGAAGTCACGGACTGCCGGGGGTCGGAGCATCGGCGGCCCGAACGCGAGGTCGGCGGCATCGAGGACGGCGTCGTCCGACGGATCCGGGACTGACCCGGCCGCGAACGCCTCGACGATCTCGGCGATGGCCTCGACCCGCATCCCGCGGGCGAGGTGCTCGTCGAGGGTCAGCACGGGGAGGCGGAAGAGGACGCTGTTGTGGGCGCGGCGCGGGTCCGCCGCCGTCAGGCGCCGCCGGGCGACCTCGAGGTCGAGCCAGTGCGACGGCTCCGGGGTCCTCGCGGCCGGGCCGCCGAGCGCCGCGGCGAGGCGCCACGGCGCGCCGGCCGCGGCGTGGCGCTCCCGGACGTGGGCGATCCGCATGCCGCGGAGTGTAGGTCGCCGCGACGGCCCCGATCAGAACGGCTTGAACCGCATCATCCAGGCGAGGAGCAGGATCCCGATCACGCCGATGGCCGCCGGGATCTCCGGCCGGAGCCGAGCCACCGCGGCGGCAAGATCCTCGTCGCTCGCCGGCACGGGCTGCGGCTCGCCCGCCTTCACGCGTCCCAGCCCGAGCGCCGTCCTGATCTTGCCCATCGGGATCGCCGCCAGCGGCGTCATCGATCCGATGACCACCACGAGGACGATGATCGACGCCCAGGGCCAGAACTTTGCGAAGTGCCCACCGGCGACCGCCGCCCAGATCCCGGACACGATCGCGACGAGCAGCAGGATCCCGGCCGCCGTCAGCGATGCCGACGACAGCTCGAGGATCCCGGCCAAGCGGCCCCGATCTCGCTCGCTCCGAGCCCGGAACATCACGAAGCCCGACACGCCGTGCGCCATGAACGCGAGGATCACGGTCACGACATGGCCGTAGACGATCCAGCTGTAGGCGCTCATCGTGGCGCCTCCGCCGCGGCTGCCACGGCGCTCACGGCTGCGTCGGTGCGCGGGGCCGTGGCCTGGCGCAGGGCCCGGCGCGCCACGATGACGGCAAGCCCGAAGAGCAGCAGCGCATTGACTGGATGGAGCGCGGCGATCTCCGGGATCGACGACCTCGCATACGGCAGGGACGTCTGGACCACGTAGAGCACGAGCATCCCGAAGGCGATCCCGATGTCGCGCCGTCCGGCACGCGCCGCGATCGCGGCGATGAGCACCGCGAGCGCGAGGATGCCGATGACGGTGTAGCCGAAGTCGATGTGCGTCGCGAAGTTGCCGGAGCCGCCCAGGTTCACGATCGCGGTGCCCGCCAGGAAGACCTGGACGAGGATCGCCAGGACGAACAGCCATGCCACCCCGGCATGGACGTACCGCAGGGTCGACTGCATGCCTTGCCCTCCCTTGCCCGCGGGTGCGGGCTCAGGAGATGTCTACCGGGATGGCCGTCCCGGTGTCATGGGACCGGCGTCACGAACCGGTCGGGCCCGATTCGCGCGCATCCACCCGGCGTGCACCGCCGAGGCCGGCCTCGCGAGCCCGGACGATCGCCTGCGCCCGGTCCGCGACCTGGAGCTTGCTGAAGATGTTCGAGACGTGGTTCCGGACCGTCTTCGGCGAGAGACCGAGGCGCTGCGTGATCTCGGCGTTGTTGAGCCCGCGGGCCACGAGGTCGAGGATCTCCCGCTCGCGCTCGGTGAGCTCCGGGAAGACCGACGCCTCGATCGCGGGGCGGGCCGCGAAGAAGGCGAGCAGCCGCCGGGCGATCGCCGGACCGAAGATCGCCTCGCCGGCGCTGACGCCCCGGATCGCCCGAATGAGCTCGGGCCGGTCGGCGCCCTTCACGAGGTAGCCGCGGGCGCCGGCCCGAATGGCGGCGAAGACCTGGTCGTCGGTCTCGTCCATCGACAGGACGAGGACGGCCACGTGAGGGCTCGTGCCGACGATCCGTCGGGTCGCCTCGATACCGCCGATGCCGGACATCCGGAGGTCCATCACGACGACGTCGGGCTGGGCCGCGGCGGCGAGCTCGACGGCCTCCTCGCCCGATCCGACCGATCCGACCAGCTCGATCCCCGCGAGGGTCGCGACGAGCGCCTCGAGGCCGGTGCGGAACGCGGCATGGTCGTCGGCGATGAGGAGTCGGATCGCCTCCGGCGCCGAGTCGCCGGTCACGCCGCCGCCCCGGAAGGCGCGGGGCCGAGCGGCAAGCGGGCTACGACGCGGGTTCCGCTGCCGGGCGCTGACTCGACGACGCACGACCCGCCCACCTCGGCCGCTCGCTCCCGCATCGAGACGAGCCCGATGCCCGGCCGGACGATCTCCGGCAGCCCTGCGCCGTCGTCGGCGATCTCGAGCTGGAGCGCCGGGCGCTCGTCGCCGATGATCGGCGCGGCGACACGGACGCGGCAGGAGCTTGCGCCGGCGTGGCGGGCTGCGTTCGTGATCGCCTCCACGGCGATCCGGTAGGCGGCGACTTCGACGGCCGGCGGGAGCTCCGGGATGGGACCGTCGGCGAGCACGTCCACCGTTGGCGGCGGCCCGAGGCGCGCGGCCTGGGCCCGCAACGCGCCCACGAGGCCGAGCTCGTCGAGGGCCGGTGGTCGGAGGGCGTCGACGAGGCGGCGGATGTCGTCGATCGCGCCGCGGACCTCCGTCCTGAGCTCGCCGAGGAGCCGCGCGGCCTCCTCCGGGTTTCGGGCGACCAGGTCGGCCGCCACCTCGGCCCGGAGGCCGATCGCGGCGAGCGTGGGGCCGAGGCCGTCGTGGAGGTCCCGGCGGATCCGGCGGCGCTCCTCCTCCCCGGCCGCGACGAGGTGCTCCCGCGAGGCAATGAGGTCGAGCGTGAGCCCGACCGCCCGGACGGCTGGGCCGGCCTGGCCCGCGAGTGCCTCGAGCAGGCGCCGGTCCGCGGACGACAGCGGCTCGACCGGCGAGCGGGGGGCGACGAGCAGGGCGCCGACCGTCTCTGCCCCGTACACCAGCGGGACCGCCACGACCTCGCCGGGTGGCCGGCGGCCGTGCTCGATGAGCCTCGCTGTCTCGTCCTCGGGACCGACTCGCAGGGCTGCCCACGGAACCCGCAGCGACTCTGCCACGGTCCGGGCGATGACGGTCGGTGCCTCGATCGGGTCGATCGCTGCCTCGAGCCGGCGTCCAAGGCGGGCGAGGGCCCGGTACGGATCGTCGCGATCGCCGTACATCAGGCGGTTGACGCCGCGCTGCAGGCCGTCGCGA
This sequence comes from Candidatus Limnocylindrales bacterium, assembly GCA_036277775.1. Taxonomy (GTDB): domain Bacteria; phylum Chloroflexota; class Limnocylindria; order Limnocylindrales; family CSP1-4; genus UBA5189. The sequence goes on along the minus strand of DASUMJ010000030.1, from coordinate 5,682 downwards.
ATCGGCAGGGCCACGACCGCCGCCAGGCCCGTCGCGACGAGGGAGGCGGAGAACCCGCCCTGGACCCCGAGCACCGCTCCGAGCACCGTGACAGACGCGACGTAGACCGTGAGGATCACGGCCGTCGCTCCGCCGTAGACGAGGGCCCGGTTGATCGCGACTTCGATGTCGAAGAGGCGATCGCGGAGGATCGCGGCCGCGATCCCGATCGGGAGCGGCAGCGCGAACAGGCCCACGGCGCTCCAGGGCACGAGCGGACGTCCGAGGAAGAGCTCCGGGAGGAGCAGCAGCGCGAGCGATGGGACCGTCGCCATTGCGCCGCCGACGAGGACCCACCGAATCTGCGAGCGGACCGCGGGCCCTGCACGGACGAACGTTCGGATGCTCAGCCAGACGCCGACGAGCATCGTCGGGACGATGACCGCGAGCTGGACGAGGCCCCAGGTTCCCAGCCAGACCGCCGCGCTCGGGCTGGCCAGGCGCGCGATCACGAGCCCGGCGGCGTAGGCGCCCAGCGGCAGGCCGTAGGCGGCGACCACGCGTCGGCGGCCGGGCCCGGCCGGCCCCGCCCCCATCGCCAGCGGCAGGTGGATCGCGCCCGCCGGCCACAAGAGCATGTACAGCCCCGCGGCCGTGGCCGCGTAGAGCAGGAGCGGGGTCCCGCGGACGAGGTCGCTGACCTCGAGCCCGAGGAGCCAGGGCACAGTGCTCCCGGTGACCCCGACCGCGGCCACCGCGAGCGCCGCCGCGGCCGACGCCTCCGGCCGGCGCAACAGCAGGAAGACCGCGACGAGCTGGAGGACGAACGTGAAGATCAAGGCGCTCCAGTAGGCGAGGAGCGTTCCGCCGACGTCCCCGCCGCCGAGCGTCACCGGCACGTCGAGGACCGTGCTCCCCCGGCGGACCGTGTAGTCGACGCTCGCCGCGTCAAGCGCCGCGGCTCGGGGTGCGCCGGGATCCAGGGCGCCATCGAGCCAGCTCCCGATTGGCCGCCCCGCGACACCGAGGACGATGTCACCGGGCGCGAGACCGGGCCCGGATCCGGCCACAGCCTCGACGCGGACGCCGTCGACAGTCCAGGCATCCGCGTAGAACGGGATCGCCGTGCGGTCGGACGGGCCTGCCACCCGGAGCGCGACGAAGGCGATGCTGGCCGCAACGGCGGCGACGGTGAGCAGCCAGATCCCGATCCGTGGCGGCCGCGGGGACGACGTCGTGGCGCTACCCTCCCAGTTCGCGAAAGGGTACCTCCGGCGTTGCGGTCTGCGACCGCCATGCCGTGCAGGGCGGCGGGCGAGATCGGATTTTCCAACGCTCGAGGCGCACGATCCACCGATACACGTGGAATGCGTCCCCGACGGACGCCTCACGGGAAGGGTCGATGGATCGCGACCTCGTGGAGCGGGCCCAGCGCGGCGACCAGGCGGCGTTCGTCGACCTGGTCCGGTCGCGGGGCGATCGCCTCTTCGCGATCGCGTACCGGATCCTCCGGGATGTCGATCGGGCCGAGGATGCCCTGCAGGACGCGCTGGTGATCGCCTGGCGGGACCTGCCGGACCTCCGCGATCCGGACCGCTTCGACGCCTGGGCGCACCGACTCCTCACGAACGTCTGCATCGCCGACGCCGGGCGCGAGCGCCGCAGGATCGCAAACCTGCACGTGCTCCCGCTCGACGACGCGGCCGCGCCCGACGATCTCCTGACCCTGGCCGATCGCGACCAGCTCGACCGTGGCTTCCGGCGCCTCAACGCCGACGAACGGGCGATCCTCGTGCTCCGCCACTACGTGGGCTACGAGCCCACCGAGATCGCCGAGCTCCTCGGTCTTCCCGCGGGAACGATCCGTTCCCGGCTTCATCACGCCCACCGCGCCATGCGCGCCGCGCTCGACGCGGACGCCCGCACGGCCGTCGTCGGAGGGACATCAGCATGAGCGAACGCTCCGACATCGACCGCGTGCTCCGCCACTGGATGGACGATGGACCGTCGACCATGCCCGATCGCATCGTGGACGTCGTCGCCGACCGGATCAGCGTCCACCCTCAGCGACGCTCATGGCGCCTCCTTCGGAGGCTTCCCATGAATCCGCGCATCAAGCTCGCCGCCGGCGTTGCGGCGGCCGTCGTCCTCGCGGTCGCCGGCTACTACCTCCTGCCCCGCGATGGCGGTGTCGGCGTCCAGCCGACGCCCTCCCCGACGTGGTCACCGCGAGCGGTCGGAGAAGGAGTTCTGACTGCGGGGCGCTACCGCTTCCGCCCCTCCAGCGCGGACCCGAACCTCGCGGTCACGGCTGAAGTTCCCGCCGGGTGGAACGGTCACCCGGATCGGGTGGTGACTGGACCCGGCGACGATGACCCTGTCGCCATCGCTGTCGCATTCCTCCTGGCGGATGGGCTCCACAGCGATCCGTGCCGCTGGGATCGGCTTGGTAACGGGCAGCGTGGCCAGCTCGGCAATCTCGTTGTCGGGCCTACCGCAATCGACCTCGTCAACGCCCTGCGCGCCAACCCGGCCTACACGTCAACGGAACCAAACCCAGTCACGCTGGGTACCCACCCGGGATTCGCCCTGGAAGTCCGGCTTCCAGACGACCTCAACCTCGAAGCGTGCGACGGCAGCATCCTCGGTGGGACCCACTACTACCAGATCTTCTCGGGACCGGATGCCAATCCCCTGTTTCAGGGCGACGGCAACCGGATGGACCTGGTGATTCTGGATGTCGAAGGGACTCGGGTCATCGCCATGATTCGGTTCTCCGACGACACGCCGGCCGCGGACCTGGATGCCGCGCGTGGCATCGTCGAATCGGTCGAGGTCGTGCCGTAGTTGCGAGCCTCTGACGTTCGCACCGCACCGAACCGAGCTGCCGCCGGCGCCTTCCGGCGGCAGTTCCGTCGCTACAGGTTTCCGCGCCGGGCCTGCTCGAGCTCGATGGCCTCGAAGAGGGCCTTGAAGTTGCCGACCCCGAAACCGCGCGAGCCGTGGCGCTCAATGATCTCGAAGAAGAACGTCGGGCGGTCCTGGATCGGGCGGGTGAAGATCTGGAGGAGGTACCCCTCCTCGTCGCGGTCGGCCTCGATGCCCAGCTCCTCGAGCGTCTCGATCGGCACCCCGACATCGCCGACGCGGTCGGCCAGCGTCTCGTAGTAGGCGTGCGGCAGGCCGAGGAACTCGACCCCGTTCTCGCGAAGCTGCCGAACGGTGGCGACGATGTCCTCCGTCCGGAGCGCGATGTGCTGCGTCCCGGCGTCGCGGTACCAGTCGAGGAACTCCTGGATCTGGCTCTTCTTCTTGCCGGACGCAGGCTCGTTGATCGGGAACTTCACCCGGCCGTTGCCGTTCGTCATGACCTTCGACATCAGGGCCGAGTAGTCGGTGTGGATGACCTTGTCGTCGTAGTGGATGAGCTGGGCGAAGCCGAAGACGTCGCGGTAGTAGTCGACGAACCGGTTCATGTCGCCGAGCTCGACGTTGCCGACGCAGTGGTCGATCTCGAGGAGGTTGAGCCCGCCGGCGGCCTTCGCCGGCTTCTTCACCTTCCGGTAGCCCGGGGCGAAGAGGCCGTGGTAGTCGCGCCGCTCGACGAACGAGTGACGGACCTCGCCGTAGGTGAAGACGGCGCTCCGCCGGAGCGTGCCGTCCTCGCCGCCGTCGAGCTCGACCGGCTCGATCGCCGAGCGCGCGCCGCGCGACGTCGTCTCGCGCCAGGCGGCCGCCGCGTCGTCGACCGCGAAGGCGATGTCCTTCACCCCGTCGCCGTGGCGATGGACATGGTCGGCGACCTCGCCGTCGGGGGTCAGCGGCGCAGTCAGGACGAGCGTGATGTCGTTCTGGCGCATGACGTAGCTGGCCCGATCCCGGACGCCGGTCTCGAGGCCGGCGTACGCGACCGGCGTGAAGCCCCACAGGGCGCGGAAGTAGGCCGAGGCCTGGCGGGCGTTGCCGACCCAGAACTCGACGTGATCGATGCCGTTGAGCGGCAGGAAGTCCTTCGCCTCGGCGTAGGCATCCTTGTTGATGCGGGCGCCGGCCTGGTTGGCGGCTCCGCGGGACAGCGTCTCGGTCATGGACGCGCTCCTCCGATTCGATGGCTGGAGGATCAGTGGCCGCCCATGGTAGACCCGAGGTGGTTGCAGGCGCGCCCCCATGCGAAACTGGGCAGCGTGAATCCGCTCGACGCCCAGGCCGATCGGCTCGAGAGCGCCGTCGGCGAGATCCTGTCCCTCCGCGGCCGGGTCGAGGCCGCCGGTCCGTGGCCGCTCGCCGAGCTCTACGGCACCGAGGCCGAGGCGAGCTGGGGCCCGCCCGAGCTCCTCGCCCACCTCGACGAGATGCTGCCGTTCTGGCTCGGCGAGGTGGAGCGGATCATCGATGGCGCGACCGACGGCGGCGAGCCCGTGCCGTTCGGACGGATCGCGTCCGACCCGATCCGGATCGGCGTCATCGGCCGCGACCGGACGGTGCCCCTCCGGGAGCTCTTCGCGAGGCTGGAGGCGGACGGTGAGCGAGTTGCGCGTCGGATGCGGTCGCTGACCGCGCGCGAGGCGGGCTTCGTGGGCCTCCACCCGACCCTCGGGCCGTTCACCGTCGAGGCGTTGTTCGCGCGATTCGCGACCGGCCACCTCGAGGAGCACCTCGAGCAGCTCCGCGGGATCCTCGCGGCAAGGGGCGGCTGAGCGCTCGTGTTCATGCTCTGGGCGATCCCGATCGGGATCGCGCTCGGGTTGCTCCTCCGCGGGCGCCTGGACGGCCTCCTCCACCTCCACTTCCGGTGGGCCGCACTCGCCGTCGGCGGGCTTCTCGTCCAGGTGGTCCTCTTCACGCCGCTCGGGAGCGCGGTGGCGGGCGACCTCGTCCCGCCGATCTACATCGCCTCGACGCTCGCGGTCTTCGTGGCGGTGGTCCGGAACCTCCGGATGCCGGGCATGGCGATCGTGGCCGCGGGGGCGCTCTGCAACCTCGTCGCGATCGGCGCGAACGGCGGCCTCATGCCGGCGAGCGCCGGCGCCCTCGCAGTGGCCGGGTTCGACGGGCCGGGCGAGCACACGAACAGCGTCGTGCTCGACGCTCCGGCGTTCGAGCCGCTGACGGACATCTTTGCGATCCCGGCGTGGCTGCCGATGGCGAACGTCTTCTCAGTCGGCGACGTCCTCATCGGCGTCGGCGTGGTGGTCGCGATCGTCGCGGCGATGCGGCGGGGTCCAGTGCCGGAGCGCGTCACCGGGTAGGGCTGGTCGCGCGGCGTCGCCCGGCCCCGGTGCGCCTCAGCGCCCTCGCTTCTCCCGGATGACGCTCACGGCGAGGAACACGACGTTGGCCGGCCGCTCGGCGAGCCGGCGCATGAAGTACGGATACCACTGCGAGCCGGTCGGCACGTAGACCCGGACACCCCAGCCGTCGCGGACGAGCCGCTCCTGGAGGTCCCGCCGGACGCCGTAGAGCATCTGGAACTCGAACCGCTCCGGCCTGATCCCGTGGTCCCGGGCATGGGCGATCGCCTGGTCGACGATCCGGTCGTCGTGGGTCGCGAGAGCCGGGAAGTTGCCGTCGTCGAGCAGCCGCTTCATGACCGCGACATACGCGGCGTCCACGTCGGGCTTGTCGGGGTAGGCCACCGTGGCCGGCTCGCGGTAGGCGCCCTTGCACAGGCGGATCCGGGCGCCGGCCGCGATGAGCGCCTCG
>DASUMJ010000029.1:0-21493 GCA_036277775.1 Candidatus Limnocylindrales bacterium | reverse complement strand
GAGCATCGCGAGCGCCTGCGGCTTCTTGCCCGGCGGCCGGGCGACGATCTCGATCCCGGTGGAGGCCAGGTCCTCCGGATCGGTCAGCGACAGCCGGGCGAAGCCGCCGCCGAAGAGCTGGCGGAAGCGAGCGTCGAAGCTGGCCTCGAGGGACCGGAACGTCGTCCGGAACTGGTCGGAGATGAGGACGTCGAGCTCGGTGATGAGCGCCCGGGTCCGAGCGATCGCCGTCCGAAGGTCGTCATGCTGGCGCTCGAGGTCCTCGAGGCGGGCGCGGACCGCTGCGTACTCCTCGACGGCGTAGGGATTCGCGGCGCCGAGCTCGTGGTACCGCCGGCGGAGCGTCCCGAGCCGTCCGGGCCCGGGAAGGTCCGACGGCGGGGCCGCGGCGGCCCACCGGTCGCCGGCCGCGTCGAGCGCCGTCGCGAGGCGCTCAGACTCGTCGTCCCCGTCACCGTCCGCCGCGTCCGGGGTCTCCGATTCCATCGGGGTGTCGGCGCGCGCACCCGGCGTGGTCGGCGCGGTGGGTGCGCCGGCATCGACCCCGGCCGCGGTCGGACCCTCGGTTGCCCCGACGACCGCTTCCAGGTGGCGGAGCCCGAGCGGCCCGAGCCCGGCGAGCTCGACGAGGAGCTGCTCACGGAGGGCGTCGCGGCCGAGGCGCGCCTCGAGGTCGCGGTGCTCCTCGGCGCGGGAGCGATCCTCGGCGGCCCGGAGCCGCTCGCGGGCTGCCGCGGCGGCCCGCTCCGCGTCCGCCAGCCGGCCGCGATCGTCGGCATCGGCGGTGAGGAGCTGCTCGAGCGCGGCACGGGCCTCCGCCTCCCGGACCGCCGCATCCGCGAGGACCGCGGCGTGGGCGGCTCGCTCTGCGGCGAGCGACCGCTCCCGCTCGGAGACCTGGCCTGATGCACGGTCCGCGGCGACGATCCGGGCCTCGTCCATCGCGATCGCGGCCTCGGCCGACGCCCGGCGGCGCTCGACCTCCCGCCGCGCGCCGTCGATCTCCGCCACCACGGTGGCGAGCCGGTCGCGACGGGTCCGAAGCTCCGCGGCCCGCGACTCCCAGGTCGCCAGGGCCTCCCGGTCCGGTCCCGATCCCCCCGGTCCCGGGCCTGCCGGGCCCGTGCCCGCGGCGCGCTCCTCCGGGATCGCGGCCCGGGCCCGCTCCACCTCTGCGGCGAGCCGCGCGGCCTGGGCCCGGTGCCAGCCGGCCTCCCGGACCAGGGCCTCGTGACGTCGGGCCGCCACCCGCTCCGCCTCCTCCGCCTCCCGTCGGGCGGTCGCCGCGGCGGATTCCGCCGCGTGCGCGGCATCCAGGTCCACCCGCGCGGCGGCCGCCCGCGCGCCGGCCGCAGAGGCTGCCTCGGCCGTCCGAGCCGCGGCCGCCTCGCCCGCCCGGAGCTCCGCCAGGAGCCCTTCGAGCTCTGCCCGCGCTTCGAGGACCCGGTCGCCGGCCCCGAGCCGCACGACGATCTCTCCGACCACGGCGGTGCCGTCGCGGACGACCGCGACCCAGCCCGGCGGCAGCGACGGCTGGAGGGCGATCGCCGACGCGAGGTCGGGGACCCAGGCGGCCCGTGCGATGAGCCGACGGGCCGCCCCCGTCCCGTCACGGCGGACCGCGTCGGCGAGGAGCCCGCCGCCGAGGGCGGCAAGCCGGTCGTGGAAGGTCCGGCCAGGGCCGTCGGGGGCGGTGCCGTTCGGGGCGCCGGATGATCCGCCGGCCGCACCGTCGACGACGACCGCGACGCCGCGCTCCCCGACGAGCCCGCCGATCGCCTCGCGTGTCGTCAGGTAGGCCCGGCCGGCGCCGGCGAGGGCGGCATCCACGGCGGCACGAAGCTCCGGCGCGACGACGAGGTCCTCGTCGATCCGGCGGGCGCCCCGGGAGCGGAGCCTGGCGGCCACGCCGCTTCCCGATTCGTCGGCGATCGCCGCCGCCCGAGCCGCCTGGCGCACCTGGAGTCCCGCGAGGACGGCCGTGGCCTCCGCGGCACGCTCGGCCGCGGTCCGGGCCTCGGCGACGCGGTGCTCGAGGGCCAGCTCGGCGTCGCGCCGCGCGACGGCGGCGCGAGTCTCCGCGACGGCGGCCCGTTCCAGCTCGCCGGCAGCGCCCGCGCGCGCGGATTCCGCGGACTCGAGCCGGGCCGTGACGTCGGTCGCGCGCGCGGCCTCCGCGGCGGCGGCGCGTTCCGCCTCCGCGAGGCGGCGCCGCGCGGTCTCGGCCTCGGCGGCGCGGGCAGCGGCGGCCCGGCGGACCGCGGCGAGGTCCGTGTCGTGGGCACGGGACGCGGCCTGGAGCGCGGCAAGCTCGGCGAGCGCGTCGGCCAGCGCCCGCTCGGCATCCGACAGGGCCGCCTCGGCGTCGAGGTCGCGGACGGGGATCGGCTCCGCGAGCCGCCGCCGCTGGGCGGCGATGTCGGCCTCGGCCGCCGAGCGCTCCGCTGCCAGCCGCTCCCGGTCGCGCCCGATCGCCGCCGTCTCGGACTCGAGCTGCCCGTCACGGAGCTGGGCGGAGGTCAGGATCGACCGCGCCTCGTCGGCGCGTCGCCGCAGCATCGCCGCCGAGGCGGCCCGCTCGCCCAGGGCCGTCGCGACCGCGGTGGCGGCCGCCTCTGCGGCGGTCAGGTCGGCGAGCGCGGCGTCCACGTCGCCCCGTGCCGCGGCGAGTCGCCCGGCGGCGTCCTCGATCCGGCCTGCGACCTCGTGCCAGCGGGCATGGGCCGCGACGAGGAGGGCGGCCGCCAGCTCGTCGCCGGCGCTCGCCCGCGTCGCCTGCTGCTCGGCCTGGGCCGCGAGGCGCCGCGCCTGCGGTCGAAGCTCGGCGAGGATGTCCTCGACCCGCGCGACGTTCGCCTCCGACTCAGCCAGCTGCTCCTCGGCCCGCCGTCGCCGGCGCTCGTGTCGCCGGACGCCGGCGACCTCCTCGAAGAGCGGCCGGCGCTCCTCCGGTCGCAGCGCCAGCGCCTGGTCGACCATCCCCTGGCCGATGAAGAGGAAGGCGTTCTCCGCGAGGTGTGCGGCGTCGAGCAGGTCGACGAGATCGCGGAGCCGGACGCGCTGGCGATTCAGGAGGTACTCGTTCTCGCCGGATCGGTAGAGCCGCCGCCCGAGCTCGACGACCCCGAACTCGACCGGGAGCAGCGCGTCGGCGTTGTCGAGCGTCAGCTGGACATCCGCCATCCCCACCGCCGACCGCCGCTCCGAGCCGGCCCAGATGACGTCCTCCGACTTCCGCGACCGGAGTGCGCGACCCTGCTCCCCGAGGGCCCAGCGAAGGGCGTCGGCAAGGTTGCTCTTGCCCGAGCCGTTCGGTCCGACGACGGCGCTGATCCCCGGCCCGAACGTCACGAGCGTCCGCTCGGCGAACGACTTGAAGCCCTGCAGCCGGACGGAAAGGAGCCGAGCCGGCGCGGTCACGCGTTCCCCCGATGGCTGTCGGCCCCTTGGCCGTCGCCCCGTCGATCGTCCGATCCGGCCGCCGGATCGCCCATCGCGGACGCCGATTCGGTCCGCGACCGGGTCGCGGCCCTGGGCCGGCGCTCCGGGCGCGCGACGCCGCGTTCGGCCACCGCGAGCGCCTCGAGCGCCTCGGCCGCGGCGTTCGTCTCAGCGGAGCGGCGCGACGGCCCGACGCCGGCGCCGAGCGGACGGCCGTCCACGACGACCTCGATCCGGAAGACCTTCTCGTGGTCGGGCCCGACGGCCTCGAGCAGCCGGTACTCCGGCCGCCCGCCCGTCGTCCGCTGGGTGTGCTCCTGGAGTCGGCTCTTCGGGCTCTTCAGCGCCGCCGGCGGCAGCGAGGCCCGGATCTCCGGGGCCGCGATCCGGGCGACCCAGGCCCGGGCCTCGTCCCAGCCGCGGTCCGTCAGGATCGCGCCGGCCACGGCCTCGAGCGCGGAGGCGAGGAGCGATGGCCGGAGCCGTCCGCCGCGGAGGGCCTCGCCCTCACCGAGGCGCAGCGCGTCGCCGAGGCCGATCCGGCCGGCGAGCCGCGCCAGGCCGGTCGTGCTGACGATCGCCGCACGGCGCGAGGAGAGCAGGCCCTCGTCGTCGTCGGGGTGGTTGGCATAGAGGGCTTCGGAGATCGCGAGGTTGATGACGGCGTCGCCGAGGAACTCGAGGCGTTCGTTGTGACCGGCGGCCTCGCCCGGATGCTCGTGCATCCACGACGAGTGGGTCAGGGCCTGGGAGATGAGCGCGCGGTCGCCGACCGGGAGGTCGAGCCGCGCGACGAGGTCGTCGATCCGATCCACGTTCCGGGTCGGGGATGCGCCCGGGGATCGGGGGAGAGCGTCCGGGCGGGCAGCCCTCAGGACATGTGCTCGTCGATGTAGTCGGCGGCGTCCTGGACGGTGCGAATCTTCTCCGCGTCCTCGTCCGAGATCTCCGTCCCGAACTCCTCCTCGAGGCTCATGATCAGCTCGACGAGGTCGAGCGAGTCGGCGTTCAGGTCGTCGACGAACGAGGCCTCGGGCTTGACCTCTTCCTCGTCGACGCCGAGCTGCTCGACGACGATCTTCTTGAGACGCTCGTAGGTGGTGGCCACTGACTCCCTCCTCGGGGTGTTCGGGTGCCGGCGGCTCAGGCGCCGCTGGTTTCTCGTGCGATCCGCCCGAGCACGCCGTTCATCAGGCGGCGCATCGGGTCTCCGCTGTAGGTTCGTGCCAGTTCGACCCACTCGGCGATCGCCACCCGGGCCGGCGTCGGCGAGTGTAGCACCTCACCGATGGCGCAACGGAGCAGCGCGCGGTCCATCCGGGCCAGCTGGGTGACCGGGTACTGGGGCGCCGCGAGCTCGATTCGGGCGTCGATCGTGTCGCGATTCGCGACCACGGCCGCGACGAGCGAGCGGGCCAGCTCGGCGGTCCCGGGGTCGGCTTCGGTCTCGGCGAGCGTCCGCTCGAGGATCGCGGTCGCGGTCCGCTGGCCGAACTCCGCCTCGAAGACCGCGGCCAGCGCCGTCCGCCGCCCAGCCTGGCGCGATCGCATCACATCCGAGGACCGGGAGGCCCCACGGCGAGCCATCAGCGGGCCGCCTCGGCCCGCGGGACCTCAGGTCCCGACGCCATCGACGACGACGGTGACCGATCCCAACTTCAGCCCGAGGAGCCGCTCCACGGCCGCCGCGACCGCCGCTCGGACGTGCCGGCCGACCGACGCCAAGTCGGCGCCGGGCCGGGCAACGATCCAGAGCCGGACGTCGACCTGCTCGTGCCGGACCCGAACCGCGACCGACGGGCCGCGGAAGACCGCCCGCCAGGCCGGCCCGCCACGGGCGACGCGGAGGACGCCGGGCACCTCGTAGGCCGCGAGCCGGGCCATCTCGACGATGACGCCGCGACCGACGGAGAGGGCTGGTCCGCTCATGTCGACGCCTCCGCGCTCGTGGCCGGCTCCGTCTCCGGATCCTCGCCGCCGACGATGGCCCCGGCCGTCGCGGCCGTCCCGGTGACGGTCGCATCGGCACGCGCCGCGTCCTCCCGGAGCGCCGCGGCGATGAGCGCCGGGACGCCGGTGCGGGCCGTCTCGGCGGCAACCGCGCAGCCGAACCCGATCATGCGCCGTTTGGCGCGTCCGTGGGTGATGATGACCGAGCCCTTGACCCCCAGGAGCGGCGACCCACCGGCCTTCTCGTAGTCGAAGACGTCGCGGATCCGGCCGATGCTCGGCCGGAAGAGCAGGTACGCCAGGCGACCCCGGAGCGAGCCCCGGAACTCGGCCCGGAAGAGGTCGAAGATGAAGGTCGAGAGGCCCTCGAAGAACTTGATCACGACGTTGCCCGCGACCGCGTCCGTGACGACGACGTCGGCCAGGTCGCCGGTCACGTCCTTGCCCTCCACGTTGCCGACGAACCGGAGCGACGACGCATCGAGGAGCTCGGTGGCCCGCTGGATCCGAAGGTCGCCTTTGCCCTTCTCCTCGCCGATCGAGAGGAGCGCCACGCGCGGGTTCGCGATCCCCACCACGCGCTCGGCGAAGATCGTGCCCATCTGCGCGTACTGCACGAGGTTCTCGGGGGTCGAATCGGGGTTCGCCCCGATGTCGAGGAGGACGAACGGCGAGCCGGTCCGGATCATCTGGACCGCGAGCGCCGGCCGGTCGACCCCGGGGAGGCGACCGATCCGCAGGATCGCGGCGGCCATCGCGGCGCCGGTGTGCCCGGCCGTGATCACGGCGTCGGCCTCGCCGCGACGGACCAGGTCGCAGGCGACGAGGATCGAGGCGTCCTTCTTCTCGCGGAGCGCGAGCGCCGGGTGCTCGTGCATCTCGATCACCTGGCTGGCCGCGACGATCGAGGCGTTCGGCGGCAATGGCCCGGCGGCCGCCGCGACGCGCGCCGGATCGCCGACGAGGAGGACGTGGTCCTCGGGGTGGGCCCGGGCGTGATCGAGGGCGCCGGGCACGACCTCGGTCGGGCCGTGGTCACCGCCCATCGCGTCGACCGCGATCCGGACGCCGCGTCGGTCCGCGGACGATCCCGGGATCGACCCGCTCGGGGCGGGCTGGTCGTTCATCGCGTCAGGACGCGGGCTCGTTGTCCTTGGGCGTCTTGATCTCGAGGACCGGCCGGCCGCCGTAGTACCCGCAGTTCGGGCAGACGCGGTGCGCCCGCTTCGGCTGGTGGCAGTGCGTGCACTCCTCGAGCTGCGGAAGCGTCAGCGCGAGGTGCGCGCGGCGGTCGCCCTGGCGAGCGTGGGAGACCCTTCGCTTGGGCACGCCCATGGTGTCGTGTTGCTCCTTTCGAGACCGTCGCCGTCGGCGACGGCCCGGGCGGGGCGGCACGCACGGCGCGCCGCGGGATGGGATCGTGTGATTCGGATGGGCCCGGGGCGCGGGGCGCGGGACCGAGGCCGGAGTCTACCCGTTCTCCGCCCCGTCGTCGACCCGGAAGCCCCGCAGCGCGGCGAGGCGAGGATCGATGTCATCGTCGCCGTGGTCCGCGTGACCGGCCCCGAGCCGCTCGCCGCAGACGACGCAGAGGCCCGGGCAGTCGGGCCGGCAGAGCGGCGCGATCGGCTCGGCCAGCGAGATCGCCTCGCGCACGAGCTGCGCGAGCTCGAGCTCGTGGTGGTCGTTCAGCCGCGCAACGTCGGGCTCGGCCGAGGTGTCGAGCGCCTGGCCGGACGCGAGGTCGATCGTCGGCAGGACCTCCTCCTCGATCCGGACCTCGATCGGGAGGTCGATCTCGATGAGGCAGCGGCTGCAGGTACCCGCGATCGAGGTCTGGAGCGGCGCGTCGACGATGACGCCGCGATTCGTCCGGGTGACCCGGACCTCGCCCTCGATCGGGCCCGTGAGACGGAGGTCGTCGGCGATCGGGATCGTGATCCCGGCCACCGGCCAGGCGCGCTCGGTCCCGGGCGGCTGGGCGAGGAGCCCGGCGAGCGGGAAGGTCAGCGGCTCGATGCCGCGTCGCACGCGCGGCGTCACCGATAGGCGGGGCGGCGGGCGTCCTCGTCCTCGTCGTCCATCGGCGCGCCGGCCTCGTCGTCGGCGCCGTCGTCGTCGTCCTCCGCCGGCGCCTCGGCCTCGACGTCGGCGAGCTCGGCCCGGCGGTCGTCGAGGACCGCCATCCCCTTCTGGATCCCGGCGAGGGCCTTCGTGACCTCGCCTTCGAGGGTCTGGAGGATCTCGATCGCGTAGTCGTCCGCCCCGGCCCGGACGGCATCGCCGGCCGCGTGGCTCTCGTCGATGATCCGGCGACCCTCGGCCTCGGCGAGCTCGAGCAGCCCGCGCTCGCCGATGAGGAACGCGGCCTGCTCCTGGGCCCGGCTCACGATCCGGCTGGCTTCCTCTTCGGCCTTCTCGAGGATCCGCTCGCCCTCGGAGTTGATCCGTTTCGCCGCCCGGACCTCCTCGGGGATCGCGACGCGGAGCTGGTCGACGAGATCGAGCAGCGCATCCCGGTCGACGACCACGTTCCGCGTGAGCGGCAGCGACCGACCGGTCGCGATCAGGGATTCGAGCCGCTCGAGGAGGAAGATGATGTCCAGCGGAAGGTCCTCCGGCGGGGCGGGATGACGTGGCCGCGATTATCGCACGGGGCAGCGGATCACCGGCGGGCGCCGAGCGCGGCCGCGAGCGCGGCGACGGCCGGGGCGGGCACCATCTCCGAGACGTCGCCGCCGAACGCGGCGATCTCCTTCACGAGGCTCGAGCTCACGTAGCCGTGCTCCACCGCGGTCATGAAGAAGACCGTGTCGACGTCGGGCGCGAGCTTCCGGTTGTTGTGGGCGAGCTGCATCTCGGTCTCGAAGTCGGAGATGGCGCGCAGGCCCCGGACGATCGAGGACGCGCCGTGGCTCCGGACCGCGTCGACCGTCAGCCCGTCGAACGTCACGACGTCGGCGCGACCAACCGGCAGCCCCGCGGCGTCGAGCGCCTCGCGCAGGACGCGCACCCTGGTTGGCGCGTCGAGGAGGGGCGCCTTGCGGGGGTTCTGGAGGACGGCGACGACGACCCGATCGAAGACCGACAGGGCCCGGCGGACGATGTCGAGGTGGCCGTTCGTGACGGGATCGAACGAACCCGGATAGACCGCGACCTTCACCCGTCCTCCTCGTCCGTGGCGCCGACCCGGTAGAACGTCAGGGCCGTCTCGCCGAACCGGCGTTCCCGCACGGATGCTAGCAGCCCGACCTCAGCGGGCGGACGGTCCCGCCAGAAGTGCTTCGTGACGACGGTCGCGCCGGGCGCGAGGAGCCGGCCGCGGCCGAGCACCGCGAGGGCGTCCCTCAGCAGCGCCGGGCGGTCGTACGGCGGGTCCAGGAGCACGAGGTCGTACGGCCCGGCGACCGGCCCCGAGGCACTCGCGAGCCACCGCAGCACCTCGGCCTGGACGACCGTCGCCGCGGGTCCCCCGAGATGCGTCCGCTCGAGGTTCGCCCGGATCGCGGCCACGGCCCCACCGTCACGCTCCACGAACGTCGCCCCGGCGGCGCTCCGCGACAGCGCCTCGATCCCCGCCGCCCCGCTGCCGGCGAAGAGGTCGAGGACGCGCGCGCCGCGGAGGCCTGGCTCGAGGATCGCGAAGAGCGTCTGCTTCACCCGGTCCGCGATCGGGCGGGTCCCGGCCCCGGGCGCGGTGAGCCGGATCCCCCGGGCGGTGCCGGCGATGACCCGGCCGGCACTCCCCGGGCCGGTGGCCGGCGGGCGATCGAGACCGCCGGCGCGCGCCGGGCGGGCTGGCGCGTGGCGGGCGTGCGGCACGGGCGCATCGTCAGCGCCGCGGGCCGTGCGATCCGGCGGGCGGCTCAAGCGGCGGCACCGGGCTCGGCGCGGGCGACGCCGGCCAGCCAGCCGCCACGGAGCTCCGCCTCGAGGGCCGCGTGCCCGGGCCGGAGCTGTCCGGTCGCGTCGAGCATCCGCTCGGCCGCCTCGCGGGCCCGGACGGCGAGCTCGCGGTGGCCCTCGCGCTGGAGCGAGGCGACGCGCAGCTCCGGCAGGCCGCTCTGGACGAGGCCCAGGACGTTGCCCTCGCGCCGGAGCTCCCAATCGCGCTCGGCGAGCTCGAAGCCGTCGCGGATGTCCCGGACCGCCGTCAGCCGTGCCCGGGCCGTCTCGTCCGTGGCGTCGGAGACGAGCACGCAGAAGGACTCGGCGCGCCCGCGACCGACGCGTCCCCGGAGCTGGTGGAGCTGCGCCAGACCGAAACGGTCGGCGCCCTGGACGATCATCATCGTCGCCTCCGGCACGTCCACCCCGACCTCGACCACGGTCGTCCCGACGAGGACGTCCAGCTCGCCGTCACGGAACCGGGCCATCTCGGCGTCGCGGTCGGCCGGCCGGAGGCGCCCGTGGACGAGCCCCACCCGGAGCGGGGCGAGGAGCTCGCGGAGCCGGAGCGCCTCCTCCTCGGCAGCGACGGCCGAGGACGCCACGACCGTCTCGTCGGTCTCGTCGAGCCCGAAGGTCCCGTCGCCGTCGTCGTCGCCGTCCTCGCCGCTCGCGGCCTCGGCGACGATGAGCGGCACGACGACGAACGTCCGATGGCCCGCCGCCGCCTCCTCGCGGACCTTCGCCCACGTCCCGTCGAGCCCGTCGGTCGCCTTGATCCCCGTTCGCACCGCGACCCGGCCCTCGGGCGGCGTCCGGAGGTCGGTGACGTCGAGGTCCGCGTAGAGGACCTGGCCGAGCGTCCGCGGGATCGGGGTCGCCGTCATGAGCAGGACGTGGGGCACCCCGCCGCCGGCCTTCGCCTCGAGCGCGGCTCGCTGCTCGACCCCGAACCGGTGCTGCTCGTCGACGACGGCCAGGGCCAGGTCGGCAAAGCGGACCTGGCTCGAGATGAGCGCATGCGTTCCGACGACGATCCGGGCGAGGCCCCCGGCGAGCAGCTCGCGGGAGCGGTTGGCGTCGGCCGCCCGCATCGACCCGGTCAGGAGCTCGACCCCGATCCCGAGCGGCTCGAGGAGGTCGATGAGCGTCCGCTGGTGCTGCCGGGCGAGGAGATCGGTGGGTGCCAGCAGCGCGCCCTGCCGGCCGGCGAGCGCGACCGCGGCGAGGGCCCACGCGGCGACCGCGGTCTTGCCCGAACCGACGTCGCCCTGGAGGAGCCGGAGCATCGGCGTCGGGCGGGCGAGATCGTCGCGGATGGCCCGGACCGCGGCGTCCTGGTCCGGCGTCAGGTCGACGTCCCGCTCGACCTTCCGGCGGAGCGCGTCGACGATCGCCGCGCGGATCGCGGCATCGGCGCGGTCGTCGATCGCCACGGGACGGCCGGTCTCCCCCACCCTCGCCCGGCGTCGCCCGACCATCCCCAGCTGGAGCGCGAGCAGCTCGTCGAAGGCCAGGCGCCGAAGCGCCGCGTCCCGGGCCTCGAACGACGTCGGGTAGTGGGCCTGCTCGAGGGCCGTCGCGATCCCGACGAGCCCGAGGTCGTCGCGTTCCGCGCGTGGCAGGTACTCGGGGTAAGCCTCGGCCGTGGCGTCGAGGGCGCCGCGGACGGCCCGCCGGAGCGACGCGACACCGAGGCCGGCCGTGAGCCGGTAGATCGGCACGATCCGGCCGGCGTGGAGGAGCGCTGTGCCGTCGTCGGGCTGGAACTCCGGGTTGTCGAGCGTGAGGCGATGGCCGAATCGCTTCACCTTGCCGCTGACGACGATCGCATCCCCGGCCTTCAGCCGGCGCTCGATGTAGCGCCGTCCGAACCACGTCGCGTCGACCGTGCCGGTCGAGTCCTCGAGCCTGGCGATCGTCCGCTGGACCCGGCGCCGGAACGACGCCTCGACGCGGAGCTCGGCCACCCGGACGCGGGCGGAGATCGGCTGGCCGTCGGCGAGTCGGTGGAGCTCGCCGAGCGTCCGCATCTCGCGGAGGTCGTCGTAGCGGCGCGGGAGGTGGAACAGGAGGTGCCGGACCTTCTCGATCCCGAGTCGCCGCCCGCGGCGCCCGACCGCCGTTGCGCCGGGCAGCCCCGACCGTCCGATCGGCACCTCGAGGAGCTCGCGCGGGTCCGCGGGCGGCGCGACCGGACCCCTCGCCGTCACCCTGGCCGCCGGCCGGGCGCCACGGCGGTCGGCCGTGCCGCGATTCGACGCTCGAGGGTCCCGGCCCGCCGCTCCCCCCACGACCTACTCGGCGGAGACGAGGTAGTGGTAGTGCGGCTGGCCGCCGTGCACGACCTCGACCTCGGCGCCCGTGCCCAGCTCCCCGATCCGGCGCGCGAGGGCCTCGGCGCTGGCGAGGTCGGCGCCTTCGCCGTAATAGACGGTGAGCAGCTCGAATCCGGGCTCGAGCGCCTTGACCGCGGCGAGCACCGCGGCCGTCGTGTCGTCGTCGACCGCCACGAGCCCGTCGTCGGGGTCGAGGCAGATCGTCTGGCCCTCGCGGACCTTCGTCCCGCCGATCGTCGCGTCGCGGACGGCGGTCGTCACGGACAGCGACTGGATGGCGCGCCCGGCGGTCGTCATCTCGGCCGCGTTGTCGGCCGCGTCCTTCGTCGGATCGAGGGCGAGGAGCGCGGCGAACCCCTCGGCAGCGTTGCGGGTCGCGACGACGGCCACCGGGCGATCGGCCATCTGGGCGACCTGCCGGGCGGCGAGGACGACGTTCGGGTTGTTCGGCAGGACGAGGATCTCCTTCGCGTCGATCTCG
Source organism: Candidatus Limnocylindrales bacterium (assembly GCA_036277775.1). Lineage (GTDB taxonomy): Bacteria > Chloroflexota > Limnocylindria > Limnocylindrales > CSP1-4 > UBA5189. The sequence goes on along the minus strand of DASUMJ010000029.1, from coordinate 9,394 downwards.
CGGATCGCCTCGAGCAGCTCGCCGGTGCTCGGGTTCGCGGACTGGCCGCCGACGACCACCCGGCTCACCCCGAAGTCGCGGAAGATCGCCGCGAGCCCGTCACCGGCCGCGACCGCGATCACCGCGAGCGGCAGCGATGCCGCACCCGGTGCCGGGCCCGTTCCGTTCCGGGCGTCGGGGCCGGCCGCGCCGGAGGGGGCGGCGCTCGCGGGATTGGAGTCCCCGTCGGTCGCCGCCGCCGGGCCCGCGGTGAACTCCGCCGCCCGCGACTCGCGGACGTCGCGGGCCTGGTTGTCGAGGTTCTCGACGCTGATCCGCGACAGCGACCCGGCCCCCAGGCCGAACCCGATGACGAGGTCGGGGCGCTCGTTGTGGACGTGGACCTTGACCGCCCGGGGATCGCCCGCGACGAGGACCGAATCGCCGATCGACTCGAGATGGTTCCGGATCGCGTCGACGTCGAGCATCTCGCCGTGGCGCGCCTGGAGGAGGTACATCGTCTCGTAGCCGAAGCCCTCGTCCGCGTGTGCCACGAGCACCGACGGGCGAGCCGCGGGCGCCGCGGCGGCGCTCGGCTTCGCGGCCTCCGGGGCGCGGCCGACGAGGAAGAGGAGGGCGCCCTGGAAGAGCCGGTACAGGCCCTGCCCGCCGGAATCGACGACGCCCGCCTCTCGGAGGATCGGCAGGAGCGACGGCGTCCGCGCGACCGACTTCTCCGCGGCGTCGAGGGTCACGGTCAGGACCTTCTCGATGTCGTTGTCCCGCTCGGCGACCTCGACGGCGGCGGCCGACGACTCGCGGATGACGGTGAGGATCGTCCCCTCGACCGGCTTCGCGACGGCGCCGTAGGCCGCCTTCGTGCCCGACTCGAGGGCGTTCGCGAGGTCGAGACCGTTGAAGCGGGTCTTGCCCGCGAGCCCCTCGGCGAAGCCGCGGAGGATCTGGCTCGTGATTACGCCGGAGTTGCCGCGCGCCCCCATGAGTGCCCCGAAGGAGGCGGCAGCGGCGACACGCTCGGCCGCCCCCTTCTCGCCGGCGCCCTCGGCCTCGATGAGGGCGGCGCGCACCGTGGCGAGCATGTTCGAGCCGGTGTCGCCGTCCGGGACCGGGAAGACGTTGAGGCCGTTGATCTCGTCGACGTGGGCCTCGAGGTTGGCCACGGCAGCGCGGAACGCCCCGAGCAGCGCGGCGCCGTCACAGCTCCGGCGAGCCATCAGGCGACGTCCGAGCCGCTGTCGGCGAGGTCGGAGCTGCCCGGGCCGGGGCCGTGGCGGCGGGCCGGGGGCGGGTGCCCGACCGGCGCGTCGAGACCCCCGACGCGGATCGAGAGCGCGTCGACCTCGCGGTCGAGGGCCCGTCGGATGCCGTAGCGGATCGCGGAGTCGACCTGGCGCGCGACCTCGGCGACCGGCAGTCCATACGCGACGCGGAGATGGAGTCGGATCCCGAGCTCGCCGTCGGAGACGGTGACGCGGAGCCCCGGGGGCCGGCCCTCGAGGAACGCGGTGACCCGCTCGATCGGGCCACCGGCGAAGCCGGCCACGCCGTACGACCCGAGGGTCGCCGCTCGGACGATGTCCATCACGGCACGCCGGGTCGCCAGGGCTCGTCCGGGGATCGGTTCGTCGGGCACGATTCGCGGGTCCTCGCAGGGCGGGGCCAGCCACGGTCGGAAGGCGCCGAGCTGCGTGGTATCATACCGCCCCGCTCGGGCCCCACCGGCCCGGCGTTTCGCTGAATCACCCACCCGAGGACACCATGGCCCGTTCCTGCGCGATCTGCGGCAAGGCATCGATGGGCGGCTTCAATCCCCAGTCGTCGGGGATGAACCGGGTCCGTGCGCATCGTCGCTACCAGCCGAACCTGCAGCCGCTCGTGATCGACCAGAAGGGCTCGCCGGTCAAGGCCCTCGTCTGCACCCGCTGCCGCCGGACGCTCACGAAGACCGCCCGCTAGCGCCCACCGGCCGGGCGGGGCGTGCGTTGCGGCTGCGCTCCGTCGCTCACGTACGTTTGAGTACGCTCGCTCCGGTGCTCGCCGCGGCCTTCGCCGCGCCGCGGCCTGCGGGCACTGGCCCACGCGACTCGCGCCGCTCGCTCGCCTGCTCGGCTCCGCCTTCGCCGGGCCTCGTCTGAGCGGGCGTCAGGTGCCTGCCGGTCCCTCACGACGCCGCTGATCGAGGCGCGCCGCGTGCGCTATCGCGCGGCCGTGTCCAGCCAGAGCGTGAACGGGCCGTCGTTCACGAGCTCGACCGCCATCTCGGCGCCGAAGCGGCCGGTCCCCACCGGTGTCACGCCGGCGGCGCGGAGGCCGGCGGCGACCCGCTCGTAGAGTCGCGCCGCCACGTCCGGCGGGGCCGCGTCCGTGAAGCCGGGTCGCCGGCCCCGGGACGTGTCGGCGTAGAGGGTGAACTGGCTCACGACGATCGCACCGCCGCCGACATCGAGGATCGAGCGGTTCGTCTTGCCGGCCTCGTCGCGAAAGATCCGGAGCTCCACGATCCGCCGCGCGAGGGCGTCCGCCGCGGCCTCGTCGTCGCCGTGCCCGACCCCGACGAGGATCACGAGCCCGGGACCGATCGCCGCCAGCGACTCGACGCCGGCCCGGACCTCGGCCCTCGAGACCCGCTGGAGGAGCGCCCGCATCCCCGGCTCAGCGCGAGATCGTGCCGAGGGCGGCCCGCCACAGCCCCCCGATGATCAGCGCCCACGGCACGAGCAGGACCGGCGTGTCGTCGCCGCCGAACCAGTTGCCAAGCCCGACCCCGATCAGCCCCACGATCCCGACCGCGGCGACCGCCACGCCCTGCCGGACCATCGGCCACCGGACCCGTCCGGCGACGCGCCGCCAGGCGCGCTCGTCCCCGGCCTCCCCCACCTCGACCTCGGCCTCGACCTCGGGGTCGGCGGCCCTGTCCACGGCGCGTCGGAACCACGACGGGGCGTGGACGATCGCGAAGTACGCGGCGATCGCGTAGGCCACGCCGCCGATCACGTCGACGACGTAGTGATCGGCGAGGTAGACGATCGAGAACCACACCCCGACCGCGTACAGGAGCATCAGCCAGCCTGCCCTGCCGAACGCGCGCCGGGCGAAGAGGAAGGCCAGGAACGGGTACGCGGCGTGCAGCGACGGGAAGGCCGCCACCGGGTTCGGGTTGATCTCGTAGATCGTGTACGAGTAGAGATACCGGCCCTCGAACCCGAACATCCGGGCAAGGTCGTTGAAGCCCTGGGCCTTCAGGTACTCGATCGCCGGCTGGCCGTCGGGGCCCGGGATGAGGCCGTGGTCGGCAGCCCACCAGGGCGGCGCGACCGGCAGGATCAGGTACGTCGCGAAGCCGACCATCGACAGCAGGATCAGCGCCGCGATGTAGTCGTAGTACGCCCGCCGGCGGCGGAGCCAGAGCAGGAACGCGACCGCGATCGGGAGCGGGAAGTGGAGGAAGTAGAAGATCGTGCCGGCGATCGCGAAGGGGTCGCTGCCGGTTGCCGGGTGGAGCCAGTCCTGGAGGACCTGCGTCGGGAGGTTGCCGGCGAAGAGCCACAGCTCGAGCGCCAGGACGTCGGCATCGTGGACGACCCGGTTCAGGTCGTCGGCATAGCCGCGCATCAGCTCGTAGGCCAGGAACAGGCCGATGAACGGGACCCAGTCCCGGATGAAGAGCCGGCCGCGACCCAGGATGACCGCCGCCAGACCGAGGCCGATGAGCAGGACGTCGGGCGTGATCGAGACGCCGCTCACGATCATGAGGCCCGACAGGAAGATGACGTAGCCCGCGATCGTCCAGAGCAGCAGCCGATCATTCCGCCGGCCGAGGTCGGCGTGGGGCGCTTCGGTCCCGGCGCCCGGGGCGTCGGCAACGGCCGGGCCGTCGGTCGGAACGACGTCCGGCGCCGGCTGGGCCGCCTCGACCCCCTCGGTCACGGGACGATCTCGTCGGGACGCGGCGGGATCGGGGCCGGCACGTACGGCACCTCGGGCATTCCGGCGGCCCGCCAGGCCGTCGCCTCGGCGAGCATCCCGTCCCGGCGTGCGCCGAAGCGCTCGAGTGCGGCGGCCTCGGACGAGGCCGGCAGGAGGACGTCCCAGTCGCGCGTCTCGTCGGGCTCCTCCACGTCCAGGCCGCCGGCCCGGAACAGGAGGACCGGGATCCCGACCTTCTCGACCTCGGCCTGGAGCGTCCGGGCCAGGTGACGGGGCAGCGTCGCGAACGTGACGACGCGGTCGCGCGGGATCGGCGGGACCCCGCCGTTCAGGGTGTACTGGTAGCCCTCGTCGGCGAGGGCGCGGATGAGCCGGATCTCGCGACCCATGTTCCGTCCCGGGATCCAGAGCGCCGAGCCGACGACGAGGACGTCGGCGGCCAGCCCGCCGATCAGCTCGGCGGTCTCGCGATTGACGCCGCCGTCCACGTGGACCTCGCCGGCGTGGAGCTTGTGGGTCAGGAGGTCGCGGGCAGCGAGGATCTTGTCGCGGGCGACGTCGGCCATGAACGCCTGGCCGCCGAACCCCGGCTCCACGGTCATGACCATCACGAGGTCGAGGAGGGCCCGATACGGCTCGAGGGCCGTGAGCGGGGTCCCCGGCCGGAGCGACAGCCCGGCGGCGCGACCCGCGGCCCGGATCGCCCGGAGCGTGGGCTCGATCGGCTCCTCGATCTCGACGTGGATCGTGACGGAGTCGCAGCCGGCATCGAGGTACTGGTCGATGTAGCGGCCGGGCTCCGCGATCATCAGGTGCGCGTCGAACGGCAGGCGCGAGCGCTTCCGGAGGGCCTTGATCGTCCGCGGCCCGAAGGTCAGGTTCGGGACGAAGTGGCCGTCCATGACGTCGAGGTGGATCCGGTCGGCGCCCTCCTTCTCGGCGCGACGAACCGCATAGGCCAGGTTGCCGAGGTCGGCGTCGAGGATGCTCGCCGCGACCCGCGCCCGACCGAGCGGGACCTCCTTCGGCGGTGCCGCCTTCCGTCGGCGGCGTGTCGAGATCACGGGCGGCGCTCCTCGACCCCGGCCGGGACCGGCTCGCGGCTGCGCTCGCCGCGAAGGGCGGCCGCGCTCTGGGCCACGAGGCGCTCGCGCCGCAGGGCGACGACCGCCGGGGTCGGGGCGCCGGCGTGGTCGGCGGCGAGCTGGCCGCAGGCGGCCCCGATCTCCTGGCCCCGGTTGTGGCGGATCGTCGTCTCGATGCCCGCCGCGCGGAGCGTGGCGGCGAAGCGCTCGATGACCGGCATCGGGCTGGCCGTCCACGGGGTGTGGGCGACCGGGTTCATCGGGATCAGGTTGACGTGGGCGAGGTCACCGCGGAGCAGCTGTGCCATGGCATCGGCATCGGCGTCGGTGTCGTTCACCCCGCCGATCATCGTCACCTCGTAGGTGATCCGCCGGCCGGTGGCGTCGGCGTGCTCCCGGGCCGCCGCGACGACCTCGGCGACGGGCCAGCGCCGGTTCAGCGGCACGAGGACGTCGCGGAGCGGGTCGCGGGCGGCGTGGAGGCTGACGGCGAGGGTGAACTGCGGCCCGAGCGCCGTCAGGCGGCGGATGCCCGGCACGACCCCGGAGGTCGAGACCGTGATGTGGCGGGCGCCGAGCCCGAACCGCCTCGGGTCGTTCAGGGCCTCGACCGCCTCGAGGACGCGGTCGAGGTTCAGGAGCGGCTCACCCATGCCCATGAACACGATGTTCGTGAGCCGCCGGCGACGGGCGGCCAGGCGTCGGGTGGCGTGCCGGACCTGGTCGAGGATCTCCGCGGTCAGGAGGTCGCGCCCGAACCCGAGCTCGCCGGTCGCGCAGAAGGGGCAGCCGACGGCGCAGCCGGCCTGGCTGGAGATGCAGAGCGTGTTCCGCTCGCGATGCCCGGCCGACGCGGGGAAGTGCATGAGCACCGACTCGATCACGACCCCGTCGCCGAGCCGGTGGAGGGCCTTCTCGGTGGCGCCGCCGTCGGAGAGCTGGAGCTCCGTGTCGGCCACGGTGTCCCAGCGGAAGGCGGTCGCCAGCTCTGCGCGGAGCACCGCGGGAAGCGTCGAGATGGCCTCCGGGCCGGGGGCGCCCGCCCGCCAGACGGCATCGAGGATCTGCTTCGCACGGAACGGCGGCTGGCCGCGCTCCGTCACCCAGGCCCCGAGGGCTTCGGGAGCCTGACCGGAGATGCCCGCCGGGAGCGCGAGGACCGCGGCGAGGGAGGGCTGGACGATCGTCGGGATGGGCCTGAGCATCGGCCGTGCATTGTCGCACGCGACCCCGCCGCGAGGCCGCACGATACGCCGGTGGCGACCGGTCAGCGATCCCGGAGCAGGCGCCACAGTCGTGGCGCTGTGACCGGCAGGCGGTCCGGCCGGACCCCGGTCGCCGCCGCGATCGCGTTGACGATCGCCGCCGGTCCGCCGACGACGGCGGCCTCGCCGATGCCCTTCGCGCCGAACGGGCCGTCCGGAGATGGGAGCTCGACGACGCGGTCTCGGATCTCGGGCATGTGCTCGGCACGCGGTAGGGCATAGTCGAGGAACGTCCCGGAGACGAGCTGTCCCTCGTCGTCGTGGACGAGCGCCTCGAGGGTCGCCCAGCCGACGGCCTGGGCGGCTGCTCCCAGCTGCTGCCCGGCGACGAGGGCGGGGTTGATGACGCGGCCGACGTCCTGGACGGCGTCCAGCTCGAGCACCTCGGTTGCGCCCGTGTCCGGATCGACGCGGACGCGGCTCACGAACGCCGCGACCGACGGCGCGATGCTGCCCTTGTCCGACGAGCCGTGGCCGTCGATCGGCGCCCGTCCCTCGCGGTCGTGGGCCCGGACGACCCTGTCGAGCGGGATCCCGCGGTCCGGCGTGCCGCGCGGTCGGACGACGCCGTCGACGATCTCGAGGTCGTCGACGTGGATCTCGAGCTGCTGGGCGGCGGCCTGCAGGATCTGCCGCCGGGCATCCTCGGCCGCGAGGCGGACGGCACGGCCGACCGAGTGCGTGACGGTGCTGCCGCCCGACCCGGGCGACTGTGGCGCCGAGCCCGTGTCGACGGTCACGATCCGGACCCGGTCCGGGTCGACCCCGAGGATCTCGGCGGCGATCGCCTCGAAGGCGCCGCTCGTACCGGACATGTCCACGGCGCCGGTGACGACCTGGATCGTGCCGTCCGGCGAGACGCGACAGCGTGCCGCGGCGGCGTTCGCGAACCCCGGCCACGTGCCGACCGCGAGGCCGATGCCCTCGTTCGGGGGGAGCGAGTGCCGACCGGCCCAGAGCGGAAGCCGCTCGACGACGTCGAGGACCTCACGCAACCCGTGCGCCGGCCAGACCGTGTCGTCGAGCATCGGATCGCCCTCGGCGACGAGGTTCCGGCGGCGCAGCTCGAGCGGATCCACGCCCAGCGCCGCCGCGAGCTCGTCCAGGACGCTCTCGATCGCGAATGCCGCCTGGGGCGCGGCGGGTCCCCGGTACGGCCCGACCGCGAACCGGTTCGTATGGACGCTGTATGCCCGGACGTCGGCCGAGGGCCAGCGATACGGGCCGCCCACGAGGACCGCGGCCAGCTCCTCGCTCGACTCGTCGGCGTAGGCGCCCGCGTCCGCGACGATGCGGGCCTCCAGCGCCAGGAGCGTCCCGTCGGCAGCCCCGCCGACCTCGATCTCGATGTCGATCGCCTGGCCCGGACTCGTCGTCATGAAGTCGTCGAGGCGGTCGAGGACGAGGCGAACGGGCCGGCCGATCCGCAGCGCGGCCGCGGCGACGAGCGCCTCGAAGATCGGCCACTTGCCGCCGAACGCGCCGCCGAGCGGCGCCGGGACCACGCGCACCGACGTCTGGGGTCGTCCCAGCGCTCGAGCCACCATGTTCCGCGCGGAGAAGGCCGCCTGGGTGCTCGTCTCGACGACGATCGTGCCGTCCGCGTCGACCCATGCCGCGCAGGCCTGCGGCTCGAGGTAACCCTGGTGGATCCAGCTCGTCCGCAGGTGGCGGCGGACACGCGCCGCCGCCTGGCCGAGACCCGCCTGCGCGTCGCCGTGGCGGTAGCGCACCCGCTTCACGACGTTCGGGGAGAGGACCTCGGCCTCGATCGAGTGATCGCCCTCGCCGCCGATCGCGGCGTGCTGCGAGCCCCCGGTGGCCGCCTTCGCCACGTCGGAGCGGGCGAGCGGGCTGTCGACGGCCATCGCCGCGTTCGGGTCGAGCACGACCGGCAGCGGGTCGTAGCGCCCGACGACGAGCTCGGCCGCATCCGCCGCCTGCTCCTCGGACTCGGCGAGGACGAGGGCGATCGGCTGCCCGGCGAAGACGACCTCGGTCGCGACGAGCGGGAGGGTGGCCCGGTCGGTGCCGCCCGTCAGGCCGAGATCGCCGGCCGTGAGGACCGCGACGACGCCCGGCATCCCGCGCGCCTCGTCGGCGTCGATCCCGAGCATGCGGGCGTGGGCGTACGGTGCGAGGACGAGGCGGGCGTGGACGGCCCCGCGGTACCAGCGATCCGCCTGGAACCGGGTGGCACCGCGGACCCGCGGCAGCCCGTCGGAGCGGCGCCGCGAGCGCCCGATCACCGACCGCTCAGCCATGGGCCACCGCCGCCGCGGAAAGGATCCCGGGATGGCCGCGGCGGAACGCGTCCGCGGGCATCGGCCGGCCGCCCGCCGGCTGGACGTCCAGGAGCCGGAGCCGGCCGTCCGCGGCCACGAGCGCGACGCCCGTCCCATCCGGGACGAGCGAACCCGGCGTGTCGCCGGCATCGCGCGGCGCGACCGCGGCCCGGAGCACCCCGAGCCGGCCGGCGGGGGTCTCGAGCCACGATCCCGGCCAGGGCAGGTAGGCCCGGACCTGCCGCTCCAGGTGCGTCGCCGACCGTTCGGGATCCAGTCGCCCATCCTCGCGCCGAAGCGGCCGTGTCAGCGTCGCGGCAGCGTCATCCTGGGGCGCGCCATCGACCTCGCCGCGGAGATACGCGTCGACGATCCTCGACACGAGCGACGCACCCTCCACAGCGGCCCGGGCCTCGAGCTCCGGCGCGGTCTCGGTCCCGTCCAGCGGCCACGACCGCGACGCCACCACCGGCCCGGTATCGAGGCCCTCGTCCATCCGCATCACCGTGACCCCGGCCTCGACGTCGCCCTCGAGGATGGTCGCGGCGATCGGCGTCGCCCCGCGATGTCGCGGCAGCAGCGACGGATGGACGTTCAGGATCCCGTCAGCCGGGATCGCCAGGACGGCGGGCGGGACGATTCGCCCGAAGTCGGCGAGGACGCCGAGATCGGGGCGCAGCCCGGCGATCGATGCCGCCGCCTCCGGCGCGCGGACTCGCTCCGGCTGGAGGAGCGGGATCCCCCGGGCGCGGGCCTCGGCGGCGACGGGCACCGGGGTCGGGGCCCCGCGCCGTCCCGCGGGACGGTCGGGCGGCGTCACGATCCCGACGAG
>DASUMJ010000028.1:0-11567 GCA_036277775.1 Candidatus Limnocylindrales bacterium | reverse complement strand
GCAGCAGGTCGACTTCATTCCCACCGGCTCGATCGCGCTGGACCTCGCCCTCGGCGTCGGCGGCATCCCGCGGGGCCGCATCACGGAGATCTTCGGCCCGGAGTCGTCGGGCAAGACGACGGTCTGCCAGCACGTCATCGCCGAGGCCCAGAAGCGTGGCGGCGTGGCGGCGTTCATCGACGTCGAGCATGCGCTCGATCCCGGCTACGCCCGGGCCTGCGGCGTCAACGTGGACGAGCTCCTCGTCAGCCAGCCGGACACCGGCGAGCAGGCGCTCGAGATCACCGAGACGCTCATCCGCTCGGGCGGCATCGATGTCGTCGTCGTGGACTCGGTCGCCGCGCTCGTGCCGCGGGCCGAGATCGAGGGCGAGATGGGCGACTCGTTCGTCGGCATCCAGGCCCGGCTCATGAGCCAGGCGCTCCGGAAGCTGACCGGCGCGGTCAGCCGCTCCAACACGGCCCTCGTCTTCACGAACCAGCTCCGCGAGAAGATCGGCGTGATGTTCGGGAATCCCGAGACGACGCCGGGCGGCCGGGCCCTGAAGTTCTACGCCAGCGTCCGGCTCGACATCCGGCGGATCGAGACGATCAAGACCGGCACCGAGTCGGTCGGCAACCGGGTCCGCGTCAAGGTCGTGAAGAACAAGGTCGCGCCGCCGTTCCGGGTCGCCGAGTTCGACGTCATGTACGGCGAGGGCGTGTCGAAGGAGGGCGGCCTGCTCGACGTCGGGGTCGCGATGGGCGTCGTCGACAAGACCGGCTCGTGGTTCACCTTCGAGGAGACCCGCCTCGGCCAGGGTCGCGAGGCGTCGAAGGACTTCCTCAAGGCCAACGCATCGATCGCCGCCACGATCGAAGGCAAGATCCGGGGCAAGGTCAGCGAGGTGACCCTCCCCGTCGAAGGCATCGAAGAGGCCGAGTAGACGCGCCGTGACGCGGCCCGCCCGCGGCGAGCGACGTCCGCGGGAGAGCCTCGCTGAGCGGCGGGCGAAGAAGGCCGAGGTTGATGATCCGGCGATCGTCCTGGAGGCCGCGTTGCGGTTCCTCGAGGCGCGGCCGCGGTCGGTGGCCGAGGTCCGGCGACGGCTGATCCAGGCCGGCTACCGCGAGGATCTCGTGATGGGTGCGATCGAGCGCCTCGGCGACCTCGGGGTGCTCGACGACGAGGCCTTCGCCACGCAGTGGGTGGAATCGCGTGACCGCGCCCATCCCCGCGGGGAGCACGCCCTCATGATCGAGCTCCGCCAGAAGGGCATCGAGGCGCCGCTCATCGCGAAGATCCTTCGCGAGCGGCGCGAGGCCGCGGTCCGATGGGACGCCGAGGCGGGCGAGACCTCGATCCCGGAGGCCGAGCCGCAGCCGTCCGCCGACGAGGCCGCGGCGCGAAGGCTGCTCGCGCGGCATTCGCGGGCCCTCGAGCGCGTCGTCGACCTTCGAGCGCGACGCCAGCGAGCCTACGCGCTCCTCGCCCGGAACGGCTTTGGGCCGGAGATCGCGGCCACGATCTCGCGGGAGCTGTCGTCCGTCGACACGGAGCCGAGCGAGCCCTGATCCCGCGGCAGCAATCCGGCGATTGAAGAATCCGCGGCCCCCCGTGACTCATGGATGGTGACAGGGCGGACCCCGCCCTCGTGACAGGCGTCCCGGGAGGCTCTGGGCATGAAGCGCCTGCTGGCAATCCTCGCTATCGCGGCCCTCGCCGCAGCCACGGCCGTGACGCCTGCGGCGGCGACGACGAACCGGATCGCGATCCACTGCGACGAGACGCGGCTCACGGAGTGGATCGGCGGCCGCGAGTGGATCGACGATGACTTCGTCTATCACAGCCGCGGCAGACAGGCCGATTACCTCGACGTCGGCAGCCCTTACTGCGCCGGCATCAACCACGCGACGGTCAGCGTCAACCTCGACCTCCTGACCGGCGAGGGCGTGGTCACGGCGTCGGCGCACCGCGAGCTGTCGGGCTTCGACGGCGGCTGGGACGCGAAGCTCGTTGCCCACTTCTTGCCGCCCGGCAGCCCCTACATCTGGGTCGGCGAGGTCGTCGGCCACGGCTGGGGCGAGCTTGCGGGCTACCAGTACCGGAGCACCGTGCTCGAGACGACCCACGAGGCGACGATCGAGGATGGCTTCGTCTTCCTCCCGGGCGAGTGATCGGCGGGCCGCGGAGTGGGCGCCTGGGCTGATGGCACGCGTTGCGAAGCGGGCCGCTTGGCTCTGGCGCCCCGGGGAGCGGCGAGGATTGAATGGTCCGCTCCCCTCCGTGGCTCATATGGGGTGAGTGCCGCAGGAGGCGTCCCGGGACAGGGGCTCAGCGAGGAGCGGTTGCCAGTGCAACGGGAGCTCGTCGAGCGGGCGAGGGACGGTGACGTCGAGGCCTTCCGGGACCTCGTCTACGACGTCGGGCGAAGGCTCCACGCCATCGCCGTCCGGATCCTGCGCGACCCCGATCTCGCCGAGGACGCCCTCCAGCAGGCGCTCATCCAGATGTGGAGGGGCCTCCCTGGCCTGCGGAATCCCGATCGTTTCGAGGCGTGGTGCTACCGGCTCGTCGTGCATGCGAGCTATCGGGAGGCTCGCCGCGAGCGCCGCTGGACCACGACCGTCCGTGAGATCAGGCCTGAACCGGGCGACGCCGACCGCGTCGGCGAAGTCATCGATCGAGACGAGGTGGAACGGAGCTTCCGCCGGCTCTCGCCGGAGCATCGCGCAGTCCTCGTCCTCCATTTCGTCATCGGCCTGCCGGCCCGGGAGATCGCCGAGATCCTCGGCATCCCGGCCGGCACGGTCGGATCCCGACTGCACTACGCGGCGCAGAGCTTCCGCGCCGCATTCGAGGCCGACGCCCGGAGCGTCGTCGCCTGGAGGGCATCGGCGTGAGTGACGAAACCCGTGGCCGCGAGCGGATGGTCGAGTGGCTCGAAGCATGGCCATCCGACGTTCCGGTCGCGGCGCTCGAGGCGGCCGTCGCCTACGCCCGCGCGCATCCCCGCCGATTCCTCACGGTGCGCGGCCTGTGGAGAGCTGCGATGACCAGACTGCATCTCATCGAGGTCAAGCCCCGCCAGAGCGGCGGGAGGTTCAGCTTCGCGCTCGGACCGGCAGCCGTCGCCGTGGTCGGGGTGGCCGCGCTCGTGGGTGCCGGCCTGTGGCTCGGCGGTGGGACGGGCGGTCCGGGTGGGGTCGTCAATCCGACGGGCACGCCCATCGCGGGGTCGCCCTCGCCGACATCGCCGATCCAGACGGCTCGTCCCACCACCGCGGCGACGCCATGGGTGCTGCCGCCGGGTTGGGCCAGCGGGACCCAGGAATGCGTCCTCCGCACCGACGGCACGACCGCGATCGTCGACGGCACTGTCGAGTCGCGGGGCCAGGTCCAGGACTGCACGACGACCTCGTCAGACCCCCGTCTGTCGGGCACGGCCGTCATCACGATGAACTCGGACGAGCTCGAAGATGGAACGTGGCTCGGCTGGGGCCGCCACGAGTCGACGAACGCCGACGGATCCTGGAGCGGCACCTATGCCGTCACCTCGACCGCCGACGCGAGGACCATGAGCTTCGACGCCGTATCACTCGGTTCCGACGCCTACGAGGGCCTCCAGGTCCTGATGCATGTCGTGATCTCGTACACGGGCGACATCACGGTCGACGGCATCATCCTGCCGATCGAGACCGAGGTCACCGGAACCGAGACCTGCAGGGTGGCGAAGGCGGGCCACGACCTGTCCCTGGGCGACATCACCGCGACCCGCGGGCTCGTGATGGCCTGCACCGACACCATGACCGACGAGCGCCTGAGCGGCGCGCGAACGCTCGCGGTGTCGGTGGATACGCGGACTGACGAGAGCGCGGACCTGTGGGGCACGACCGTCGTCACCAACGACGGCGGGACCTGGGAGGGATTCTTCTTCGGAACCGTCGATCCCGGGTACACCACCCACCACGTCACGAGCCTCTTGCGGGGCACGGGTGCCTACGCGGGCCTCTTCTTCCGGCTCGAGGTCACCGGGGTGGGTGACCCGGGCTACGACCTGCGGGGCGAGATCGTCGACGCACCCTGATCCCCGGCGCCGCACGTCGTAGTAGGCTACGCCGTGACGAATCGCGCGCCGAGCGAAGCGCGATTCGATCCGGTCGAGGCGGAGCCCGGCGTCCCCCGTAGGGCCGCGTCACCCGCCCGACTCTGACGGAACGACACGCGTCCGGCCTGCCCTGGCCGGATGGGAGGACAGAATGGAATACCTCGCCGTCGCCCTCGTGGCGCTGGCCGGTGGTATCGCCGTTGGCTTCGTGGCCCGGAGCCGGTGGGCGAACCAGTCGGTCAAGGTCGCCCAGGAGAAGGCCGCTCGCATCGTCGCCGACGCGCGGACCCAGCAGAAGGACCTGATCCTCGAGGCCAAGGAGGAGAAGATCCGCCTCCAGCGCGAGGCCGAGGACGAGGCCCGGTCCCGGCGCAACGAGCTCGGCGCGATGGAGCGCCGACTCGTGGCCCGCGACGAGCAGCTGGACCAGCGCTCGGACATGCTCGAGCAGCGTGACCGGAAGCTCCTCGAGCGCGAGCTCGAGATCGAGCGGGCCCGCGAGGAGCTCGGCAAGCTCAATGCCGAGCGGGTCGCGGCCCTCGAGAAGGTCAGCAGCCTCTCGGCCGAGGACGCCAAGGCGATGCTCCTCGAGTCGATCCGCGAGGAGGCCGAGCACGACGCGGTCAAACTCGCCCGGTCGATCGAGCGCCGCGCGCGTGAGGAGGCGAACGAGAAGGCCCGCGACATCATCGTCACCGCGATGCAGCGCGTCGCCGCCGAGCACACGGCCGAGCACACCGTCACGGTCGTCCACCTGCCGAACGACGAGATGAAGGGCCGGATCATCGGCCGCGAGGGTCGCAACATCCGGGCCCTCGAGCAGGCCACCGGGATCGACCTCATCATCGACGACACCCCCGAGACGGTCGTCCTCTCCGGCTTCGATCCCGTTCGGCGGGAGGTCGCCCGGATCGCGCTCACGAAGCTCATGGGCGACGGCCGGATCCATCCCGGCCGGATCGAGGAGGTCGTCGCGAAGGCCCGGGCCGAGGTCGACCTCGTCATCCGCCAGGCCGGCGAGCAGGCGGCATACGACGCCGGTGTCCCGGGCCTGCCGCCGGACATCGTGAAGCTCCTCGGCCGGCTCAAGTTCCGGACGAGCTACGGCCAGAACGTCCTCGTCCACTCGACCGAGACCGCAGCCCTCGCGGCGACGATCGCGGGCGAGCTCGGGGCCGACGTCATGGCCGCGAAGATGGGCGGGCTCCTCCACGACATCGGCAAGGCCGTCGACCACGAGGTTGAGGGCCCGCACGCGGCGATCGGTGCGGCCATCGCCATGAAGGCCGAGCTGCCGTTCAAGGTCGTGAACGGGATCGCGGCCCACCACCAGGAGGTCGAGTACGCCTGCCTCGAGGCACCGATCGTCCAGGTCGCCGACGCGATCTCGGCGTCACGACCCGGAGCCCGCGGCGAGACGATGGAGACGTACGTCAAGCGGCTCGAGGACCTCCAGGCGATCGCCGAGTCGTTCGGCGGCGTCGAGCGGTCGTTCGCCGTCCAGGCCGGCCGCGAGGTCCGGATCCTCGTCCGGCCGGAGGAGATCGACGACCTCACCGCCACGCGCCTCGCCCGGGACATCGTGAAGAAGATCGAGGAGCAGCTGACCTACCCGGGCCAGATCAAGGTCACCGTCATCCGCGAGACGCGCGCCGTCGAGTACGCGAAGTAGGCCCACTCGGTCCCGGCCGCGCGGCCGCGGAACCGGTTCAGCCTGGAACGAGGATCCGGTAGAGCTCGAACGCGATCGGGCCGTACACGCCCTGGTGGAAGAACTCGAAGGCGAGAACATCGCCCATCAGGCGGATGTTCCGAAGGTCGCCGCGGTTCACCGAGCCGGTGTCGAACACGATGTCGATCTGACCCACGCCCTTGAGGCTGTCCTGGAGGTCGTTGATCGCGTACCGCTTGTTCGGGGAGTCGGCGTCGCTGCCGTGGTAGAAGGCGGGCTGCCGCTCACCGGTCGGACCCACCATCGCGATCCCGCTGTACGTGCCGTCGTCACGGAAGGTGAGCGTGACCCAGTACGCGGGGACCCACTCCGTCCGCACGCACCCGGCCCACGTGCCGAGCAGGCCTGACTGCAGCTCCGGAAGGGTCGCCACGGAGATCGCGCCCTCGGGCAGCCCGAAGTCCATGCAGGCCTCGGGCGCGGGCCCGATCCACGGGGCGCCGTCGATGTCGGCCGACGCGACCCAGCCTTCGCGGTGCTGGCCCTGGATCGTGGTCGAAACGCGATACCACCAGTAGCCGCCGGCGAACTCGGGTCCCTCGATGATCCGGATGGCCGCACGGTTCGCGAGGACCGCCAGGAGCGTGTCGTCGCGCACGACCGGCTCCGAACGGAGGTTCAGACCGGAGGTGATCGTCATCGCGGCGAGGCCCGCCGGCAGCTGGACGGCTGCGACGGACTTCGGTCCGGGTGACGGTGAGACGCCAGGCCCGACCGGCGTCGCGTCCGGTGTCGCGTCCGGCGTTGCGACGGGGGTCGCCGGCGGGGTCCCATCAGCCGAGGCGTTCGGAGAGGGTGATGGCGGCCCGCTCTGGTCAGGAAGGACGGTTGACCCCGGAGTCACCGAGGAGCAGCCCCCGATCACGACCATGGCGGCGATCAGGGCGGCCACGGCCAGCGGCGCTTGAAGCCGACCTGCCGAGTCCGAAACCGCTGACGACACGCTCGTTCCCATCGCCGTCCACCTCGCGCGGCCCGGAACGCCCGGGAGCCGCATGGAGAGATGACGCGCAAGCGGCCCACGGTGTTAGGGGAACACGACCGTCGCCAGGGAGCATCGCGCCGGCCGGATCAGGGTGTGTCGCGGGTCGCGATCCGCGTCGCCTGGGACCAGACCGCCTGCCAGCGTCCGTCCCGCCGCTCCCAGTAATCGGTGTGCCAGAAGCGACCGGCCTCTCGCTCGCCGGGCGCGAAGCCGATGTCGATCCGGACCTCGTAGCGGAGGATCGCCGCGTCGCCCCGCACCCGCACACGCACCGGCGAGGCCGCCTCGAAGACGTGGTAGCGCAGCTCTCCGGAGGCGACGCCATCGAGGTAGCTGCGCTTCGCATAGGCCACGCCGCCTGGGGTGATCAGCTCGTAGTCGTCCGCGTGGAGGGCCTCGGCCGTGCTCATGTCGCCGGCGACGAGCGATGCCAGGCGCCGGGCCTCCAGGTCGCGAAGGTCGTCCTCGGTGGCCACGCTCAAGCGAAGCCGCCGTCTTCTTCGTGGTCGAGGGCGAAGGTCGTCCGCCCCGTTCTCCGGTAGACGTAGACCCTGGCTTGAGTCCCCGCACCGGGCGCGGGCTCCCGGACCAAGTGCCGGTACTCCGTGGCGTTATGGTCGACGGGCAGGGTCACGCCGCGCAGTGGGCCGTCCTGGAACTTCACCATGACGAGGGCCATCGGGCTAGGAGCCCTCCCAGGTCAAGCCGCTCAGCCAGGTCACCACGTGGTCGAAGATCACGTCGACCTTGTCCGCGTTGACCATCACCCGGATTGCGAGCGCGTGCCCGCCATTCACGAGGACGGTGCTCAGCACTGGCGTGTTCTGCGCGCACACCTCGTGCTGACTCAGGCCGGCGACGCCGTTGACTTCGAACGGCGACGCGTCGTCGACCGCGGCGCAGCCATGGAACCGCGTCGCGCTCTCGGCGATGAGGTCCATGAAGCCCGCGAGATCGCCGTTCCAGGGGAGGCCGAAGATCAGGAGCGCTCCGTCGACGGTGCCCGTGATGTCGACGGCGCGCGAGTCCGTCCCGAACCGCGCCGTGCCGTCCCAGGCCACGACCGCCTCCGTCCACCGGCGCGTCTGGAGGCCGGATGGCAGCTCGAGCGTGTACGGGTAGACCTTCGACGCAAACGGACCGGGGGGCGTCGGGGCGCTCGTTGCCGCTGCGAGGGTCGGCGAGGGCGTCGGCGCCGGCGTCACAGCGGGTGTTGCCTCGGCCGATGCAGTCGCCAGGGGTGGCGTGGCCGTCGGGCTCGGGCTTGGCGACGAACCGCCACAGGCGCCCAAGGCGGCGAGCAGCACCGCGAGCATCGCCAGGAGCCACGGTCGGTTCGACCGCACCGCCGACTGGTAGCCCGCTCGGCAGCCGCTCAGACTGTGCACGGCGGCAGGGTACTTGACGCTCCGTCTGCCGGGCAAGGCGTGAAGGCGCAGGCCGATGGGAACCTCGTCGGCTACGCTTCCCCGGATGGAATCGACCTCAGGATCCGGAGATCCGGCGCTCGCCGGCCGCGTGCGGCTCGGGAACCCGCCGAACGCCGGCACGCCGCGCCCGGATGGCGCGTTGCGTGTCCTGCTCATCGGCGACGTCATCGGCAAGCCCGGGCGCCTCGCGGTCGAGGCGATCCTGCCTGGGCTGCGCGAGGAGCGCGGCATCGACTTCGTGACCGCGAACGGCGAGAACCTCGCCGGCGGCATGGGCCTGACGATCTCGACCGCCGAGGCGCTGCTCGGGGCGGGCGTGGACGTCATCACGTCCGGCAACCACATCTGGGACAAGCGCGAGATCTACCCGTTCCTCGAGACCTCGGAGCGCGTCCTGCGACCGCTGAACTACGGCACCCACGACGTGCCCGGCCGCGGCTGGGGGACGTACCACGCGCTCGACGGCACGGAGCTCGCCGTGATCAACCTCCAGGGCCGGACGTACATGCAGCCGATCGACAACCCGTTCACGGAGGCCGACCGCCTCTTCGACGAGGCGTCGGAGTCGCTGCCGCCTGTCCGGCTCGTCGACTTCCACTGCGAGATCACGTCGGAGAAGAACGCCCTCGGGCTCTATCTCGACGCCCGCGTCTCGGTCGTCGTGGGGACCCATACCCACATCGTCACCGGCGACGAGCGGATCCTCCCCGGCGGCACGGCATACCAGAGCGACATCGGGATGACCGGGCCGATCTGGAGCGTCATCGGGTTCGATCCCAAGACCGTCCTGCCGCGGTTCATCAACGCCCTGCCGACGCGGTTCGAGGTCGGCAGCGGCCCGGTGATCTTCAACGCCACCCAGGTCGACGTGGACCCCGCGACCGGGCGCGCGATCGCGATCGAGCGGGTCCAGCGACTCCACGACGCCTGACGGTGCCGCGGTGACCCTCCCGGCGCGGCCAGGGCGCCACGCGGCTCCCGCCGTCCCGCTGATCCAGACCCGGCCGTCGACGATCGACCTCCACACGCACACGACCCGATCCGACGGCCTGCTCGAGCCGACCGAGCTCATCGCCGCGGCGGCGGCCGCCGGCGTCCGGCTCCTCGCAATCACGGACCACGACAACCTCGCCGCCTACCGCGAGCTCACCGCGGCCGGTGCGATCCCGCCCGGCGTGGAGCTGGTCAGTGGCGTCGAGATCAACGCGCTCGCCCGCGGCATCCCGAACGTCGACGAGCTCCATGTCCTCGGGTTCGGCGTGGATCCGGACGACGCCGGGTTCGAGGCGGCCCTGTCGCGCCAGCGGGTCGCGAGGCGCCTCCGGTTCGAGAGGACCGTCGGCCGCCTCCGGGAGCTCGGCATGCCGATCGACATGTACGTCGAGCAGGTGGACATGGCCCAGGACGACGCGCTCGGCCGCCCGACGATCGCCCGGGCGCTCGTCGCGGCCGGCTTCGCCGAGAGCGTCGAGGACGCGTTCCAGCGCCTCATCGGGCACGGTTGCCCGGCCTACATGCCGCGCGACGGGCTCGGTCCGATCGACGCGATCCGGGCCATCCGGGCCGCCGGCGGCCTGCCGTCGCTCGCGCACTTCTGGGACGCCCCATCCCAGGTGCCCCTCCTCCGCGAGCTGCAGGCGGCGGGCCTGGCCGGGCTCGAGGTCCATCACGGATCGTTCGGACCGGAGGCCGCGGTCGCGGTCGGGGCGGTGGCCGCGTCGCTCGGCCTCGTGCCGACCGGCGGGACGGACTTCCACGGCGACACCCAGACGTACGCCGAGGCCCACGCGGCGCTGGCCCTGCCCGACGAGATCGGGGCGGGCTTCCGGTCGGCGCTCGCGACCCTGTCCGCGGGCCAGGTCGCTCCAGCCGGCGGTTAGCCCCGGGCTGCGGGCCCGGTCGGCACCTCTGGCGGCTCCACCGGCAGTGGCCGGAGCTGGACCGGCTCCGAGCGGCCCCGGATCCGGAGGTTGAGGACCTCGACGAAGACCGAGAAGCCCATCGCGAAGTAGATGTAGCCCTTCGGGATGTGGAGATCGAGGCCGTCGGCCACGAGCGACATCCCGATGAGGAGCAGGAAGCTCAGGGCCAGCATCTTCACGGTGGGATGCTCCTCGACGAACTTCGAGAGCGGGCCCGCCGCGATGAGCATGACCCCGATCGCGATGACGACTGCCGCGATCATCACGAGGATCTCGTCGGCCATGCCGACCGCCGTGATCACCGAGTCGAGCGAGAAGACGACGTCGAGGAGCGCGATCTGGATGAGCACGCCGCGGAAGCTGATCGCCTTCGGGACCTCGCCCGGCTTGTGCCCGCCGCCCTCCAGCCCCTCGTGGATCTCGGTCGTCGCCTTCGCCAGCAGGAAGAGCCCGCCGAGGATGAGGATCAGGTCGCGCCCAGAGATCTCCATCCCGGCGATCGTGAAGAGCGGCGCGGTGAGCCCGATCACCCACGACAGGGTCAGGAGCAGGAGGACCCGCATCACGAGCGCCAGCCCGAGGCCGATCCGCCGGCCGCGGGCCTGCTGCTCGCGTGGCAGCCGCGAGGTCAGGACCGAGATGAAGACGATGTTGTCGATGCCGAGGACGATCTCGAGCACCGTGAGCGTCAGGAGCGAGATCCAGATCTCGGGGTTGGCGAGCAGTTCCATCCGCATAGTCTCGCTGAGTCGCCACCTCTCGTGTGTTGCGGCTACGATCTCCCGACCGTGACCGATCTCGCGAACCCATCGCGCCGCACCCTGCCCGTGCTCGACCTGGGCGTCGTGCCCGGTCCGTCGAGCGGGCGGCCCGCGTTCGAGCCGCTCGACGAGCGGGTCACGGAGTACCGTCCGGATGCCCGTGCCCTGCCGTCCTTCTTCGTCTGGACCCTCGGCTGCCAGATGAACCGGAGCGATTCGGAGGAGATGGCGGGCCGGCTCATCGCGGCCGGCGCGACCGAGGCCCCGACGATGGAGTCGGCCGACCTCGTCGTCATCAACACCTGCGCGATCCGGGAGCTCGCCGAGGCGAAGGTCATCGGCCGGCAGGGGCACCTGCAGCGGCTCAAGGCCGCGAACCCGGCGCTCCGCGTCGTCCTCACCGGGTGCGCCGTCCGCGAGCGGGACCGCGAGGGCCTCGAGCATCGCTACCCGGCCGTGGACCTGTTCCTCCGGCCGGACGAGGAACCCGAGCTCGTCGATCGGCTCGGGCTGGCGTCGGCGCAGGGACCCGTCGGCGCCGTGGGCGCCACGACCGTGGTCGGTCGCACCGTCGTCGGCGTGGCCGACGGCCTCGCGGCGACCCGGGCGGCCGCGGTCTCGGGCGGCGCCGTCCATCGCGGCTCGACGGT
>DASUMJ010000027.1:0-2980 GCA_036277775.1 Candidatus Limnocylindrales bacterium | reverse complement strand
CTTCCGCTCGAGGTGCCGGACGATCGAGCGGCCGAGGGCCAGGGCATGCTCGTCGTCGAGCGCCTCGTGGTCGGCGACGCCGCTGCGGCGGGCGTGGACGTCGGCCCCGCCGAGGGTCTCGGCATCGACGTCCTCGCCGGTCGCCGCCTTCACGAGCGGCGGCCCGCCGAGGAAGATCGTGCCGGTGCCCTTGACGATCACGGTCTCGTCGCTCATCGCCGGGACGTACGCCCCGCCGGCCGTCGACGAGCCCATGACGAGCGCGACCTGGGGGATGCCCTCCGACGACATCCGAGCCTGGTTGTAGAAGATCCGGCCGAAGTGCTCGCGATCGGGGAAGACCTCGGCCTGGAGCGGGAGGAAGGCTCCGCCGCTGTCGACGAGGTAGACGCACGGCAGGCGGTTCTCGAGGGCGATCTCCTGCGCCCGGAGGTGCTTCTTGACGGTCATCGGGTAGTAGGTCCCGCCCTTGACCGTCGCGTCGTTGGCGACGATGACGCAGAGCGTGCCCTCGATCCGGCCAAGCCCGGTGACGATCCCCGCCGACGGCGCGTCGTCGTCGTACATCCCGTTGGCGGCCAGGGCGCTCAGCTCGAGGAACGGCGCGCCCGGGTCGAGGATCCGGTCGATCCGCTCGCGGACGGGGAGCTTGCCGCGCTCGCGATGGCGCGCGATCGAGCGGTCGTCCCCGCCGGCGCCGCGCTCCGCGACGGTCGCCGTCCTGGCCCGGAGGTCCGCGACGAGCGCCGTCATCGTGTCGTGGTTGGCGCGTGCCTCGGGGCTCGCGGGATCGAGGCGGCTGCGCAGGACGGGCATGGCCCGCAGTGTAGGCCCGGTCGACGCCACGCTGGCCTCGTCGGAACCGAGCGGCCGCCCGGGCCGTCCGGACGGTCATGACCATCCCGATTCACCATGCCCGTCGCCCGTTCCGGGCGATCGTCGTCGCCGTCCTCGCCATCATGCTGGCCGCCACCGCTGCCGGCTGCACCTGGATGTCCGGTCCGACCGGGTCGCCGGGGCCGACCGGCTCGCCGGGTTCCACGCCCGCGGCGTCACCCGAGCCCACGGACACGCCCGCAGCGCCGGGTCGACTCGTCTCGGTCGAGACGCGGGGCGGGCACTGCATCGGCGGGACCTGCGGATCGATCGTGATCCTCGACACGGACGGCACGGTCCGGGCGGGCGGGGCGGCAGAGAGCGAGATCGGGACCGTGCCGGCCGAGGACGTCACCGGCCTCACAGCCCTCATCACCGCGACCGACTTCGAGGAGCTCCGATCCCATCCGTTCACCGGGACCTGTCCCGTGGCGTTCGACGGCCAGGAAGTCGTCTACGAATTCACGACCGCCGCCGGCGTCGAGCGGATCGAGTCGTGCGCGACCGAGGTCGACCCGAACCATCCGCTCTTCGCGGCGGTCGCCGGCGTCCTCGAGGACTTCATCACGCTGCCGGTCGAGTAGGGCCGTTCAGAGCGTGTCTCGGAGCGCCGTCTCGATCTCGGGGTAGGCAAACCGGAAACCGAGCGCCTCGAGCCGGCTCGGTGCGACCCGCCGCGAGTCGAGGGCCAGGGTCGCCTGCTCGCCGAGGACGAGCCGGATCGGCCAGCCGGGGATCGGGAACCACGCCGGCCGCCGGAGCACCCGGCCCATGGCCCGGGCAACCTCGCGCTGCGGGACCGGGCCCGGCGACGTGGCGTTGATCGGGCCGGCCACGCGCTCGTCGGAGAGTGCCAGCCGGTAGACGCCGACGAGGTCGTCGAGATGGATCCAGCTGAACCACTGGCGCCCGCCACCGATCGGGCCGCCGAGGAACAGTCGCGTCGGCAACGAGAAGAGCCCCAGGAGCGGGTTGCCCCGGGCGAGGACGAACGACGTTCGGACAAGGACGAGGCGCACCCCGAGCGCGGTCGCGGGCTCCGCCGCGGCCTCCCAGGCCCGGGCGACCTCGGGCAGGAACCCGGGCGTCCGGGAGACGTCCGTGGCCTCGGTTGCGGCGGTGGCGTCGAGGCCCGTGTAGCCGTCGCTGCCGGCGGCGGTCACGAGGACCCGCGGCCGCTCCTGCGGCGCCAACCGGCCGATCGCCGCGACGAGCCCGGCATTCGTCCCGGCCCGGCTGGCGAGGATCGCCCGGCGCCGACCCGGCAACCACCACGGCAGGGGGCCGACCGGTTCGCCGCTGGTGTTGACGACGCCGTCCGCGCCGGCCATGACCCGCGCGAGCTCGTCGCCGCGCCCCGGATCGTCGGGGTCCCATGCCTCCGTTCGGGCTCCGGCCGGGACGCGCCCCCGCCGAGACCCCGGCGACCGAGAGAGGACGACGACCTCGACGCCGTCGGCGACGAGCGACGCCACGAGCGCCCGGCCAACCATGCCGGAGCCGCCGGCGACGACGACCCGGGTCATCGCGCCACCTCGCATCGACCGATGGTCGCGAGCCGGCGGACGGCCGCGTACCAGGCCATCGCGCAGGCCGAGGTCAACACGAGTGCCGGGAGCCCGAAGATCATCAGCCCGATGATCGCAATTCCGATGACGTCGACGGCCCGGTCCCACGGGCCTTCCCAGGCGACGTACGGATCGACCTGCCCGGCCATCGATACGAGGAGTGCACCGTAGAGGACCGAGATGCCGGCCATCTCGATGACCGTCCTCGCCGGCCGACGCGACGCGGCCGCATCAGGCCCGAGGCACCAGCCGAGGTACGGCGCGATGAGCAGGCTCACGAGCATGATCGAGGTCCCGAAGACAAAGAGCTCGGCGGCGAGCACGCCGAGGGCGATCAACGTCGCGACGGCGAGGCCGATCAGCCGGGGGTGTCCGGGAGCATCATGTGCCGGTCGGGGAGCGGCGATGGCGTCCATCTCGCGAGCTCCTATGTGCTACTCTGTCATAGCAAGTTATGAGCGCTGAACCAGCTACTGTCAAGTCGCAAGTTTTTGACCCGGCGTCGCCCGTTGCCGAGGCAATCCGGCTGCGCCTCG
>DASUMJ010000026.1:0-6632 GCA_036277775.1 Candidatus Limnocylindrales bacterium | reverse complement strand
GCAGGAGCCGCGGCCCCGCGCCCGTCCGACCTTCGAACGTCGCGACCACGGTGTCGCCGAATCGGCCGGCCGGGTCGGGGCGTCGCTCCACCCGTCCGCCGAGCCGCTCGAACGTCGCGACGACCCAGTCGGCGACCGCGTTCACGCCGACCGGCGAGTAGCTGCCGCAGTCGATGCTGCAGAGACGCTCGAGCTCCTCGAGGAATCGGGGATACGCGGCGTCGATCGTGGCCCGGAGCCGGTCGAGCTCGGCCGCGTCGACGCCGGACCCGGGGGCGGCGATCGTCGTGTCCACGGACGGAGTGTAGGCCCGGACCGGTCACGGACGTCGGCCCGCAGCCGACGGCCCGCAGCCGCCGGCCCGCAGCCGCCGGGTCGCGCCGGGTCGCGGACGTCGGCCCGCAGCCCTCGGCCGTTGCTATCCTCGCGGGATCGTGCGACTCGTCGAGATCCGGCTCCTGGAGGGCCCGAACGTCTACCGGCTCGAGCCGGCGGTCAAGGTCGAGGTCGCCGTCGGGCGGCGACGGTCGTGGTTCGGGTCGCGAACGCCGGCACGGCACGCGCTCGTTCGCCTGGGCGCCTCGATCCCGCGGAAGGACTGGGCCGAGCCGGTCCTCACGCTGGCCGGCTGGGCGGCGCGGCTCCGGCGCGAGAACGGCGAGGCCGCCGGCGGGATCCGCGTCCATCGGTCGTCCGACCCGGGCCACTGGATCGCGACCTGGCCGTGGACCGGCGCGGAGCGATCCCGGCTCATCGCGGAGGCCGCGTTCACGCTCGCGGACCGGGCGGCGACGCCGGCCCGCCGGGCTCGCCTCACCGGCGCCCAGGAGCGACTGCTCGAGTCGTGGCAGGCACGGATTCGCCGCGCGTCCGCAACGCCGCCACCGTGGATCCGCGACGCGGACCGGCGGATCCCGATCGTCTCGATCTCCGGCACGAACGGCAAGTCGACGACGACCCGGCTCCTGACCCGGATCCTGCTGCGGGCGGGGCGCCATGTCGGGACGACGACCTCGGACGGGATCCTCGTTGACGAGCGGATGGTCGAGCCCGGCGACTGGACGGGGCCCGGCGGCGCGCACGAGATCCTCCGGCGCTCGGACCTCGACGTCGCGGTCCTCGAGACCGCGCGCGGCGGCGTCGTCCTGAAGGGCATCGGCTACGAGTCGAACGACGCGAGCATCCTCACGAACGTCAGCTCTGACCACCTCGATCTCCAGGGCATCCACACGCTGCCGGAGCTGACCGAGGTCAAGGCGACGATCTGCCGGATCACGAGGCCGGACGGCTGGGTGATCCTCAACGCCGACGACCCGTTCGTCCGGGGCGTGGCGCGATCCGTCCGCGCGCACGTGGCGCTCTTCTCGCTGCTTGGCGACCGCTCGGCGGCGGTGCGGCGGCACCTCGCTGCCGGCGGGCGCGCGTACCTCGTCCGCCGGGGCGTCATCGGCGAGGTCGAGGGCGACCGATGGACACCGATCGTGCCGGTCCGGGAGGTCCCGATCACGCTCGTCGGCCTCGCCCGCCACAACGTCGCGAACGCCCTCGCGGCCGCCGCCGGTGCGCGGGCGCTCGGGGCCTCGATCGAGGAGGTCGCCACGGGGATGCGGGACTTCCGGCCGATCTCCGGGGAATCGCCCGGCCGGCTGAACATCTTCCGGAACGGCGATCGGGTCGCGATCGTCGACTTCGCCCACAACGAGGCCGGCGTCTCGGCGCTGCTGGACGTTGCCGAGGGGATCGCCGGCGGCGCCGGCGGCCGGGTGACGCCGATCACGATCATCATCGGCACCGCCGGCGACCGGCCGGACGACACGCTCCGGGGCATGGGTGCGATCGCGGCCGCCCGCGCGCAGCGCGTCGTCATCAAGGAGACGCTCGGCTACCTCCGAGGCCGGACGCGGGGCGGCGTCGTCGGGGAGCTGCGGGCCGGCGCGATGTCGGCCGGCTGGAGCGGGGAGATCCCGGTCTACGAATCCGAGACGGCCGCGCTCCGGGCGGAGCTCAACGGGGCCGGCGCCGCCGCAGCTGGCTCACGGCCGGAGCAGGCCCGGATCGTCGTGCTCCTCTGCCACGAGGATCGGTCCGGGGTCTTCGGGCTCCTCGCGGAGCTCGGCTTCCGGCCGGTCGAGACGACGGCGGAGCTGGCGAGCCTCGTGCCGGTGCTCGAAGAGCGGCCCCGCCGCTGAGGAGTGGCCGCGTTGCTGACGAGTGGCGACTCGGGCAGCCCGGGCGGCCTGGGTCTCACGCGCGATGCCTGCCGGGCACCGAATCGTGCTTGACAACGCGCTGCTCCAGGCGCGACCCGAGAGCCATGACTGGGACGCATCGATTCGTGGGTGGCGACGACGGCAGACGCTCAATCCCGCGCCTCGCGCAGGACTCGATGTCCACCAGACAGTGATTTCGACGCTTGAGGTGCCGCGGGTGCGGTCCGCGACGGGGTCACGCAGAAACTGATGCCTGCCAGACACCGACCCGCCACCCGGGGCGTCCCGGGGCCGGCGGGACCGCGCCGCATTGCGACGGAGCACAGCGCGTCGCATCATGGCGCGCAACGCCGGTCCGGCCGGCGAGCGCCGCTGGAGTTGGAGGGTCAGCCCGTGGAGATGGCGATCGGCATCGGCCTCGTGGTCATCGCGACCGTGCTCATCCTGGGCATCGTCCGGATCGTCAGCGCCAACCAGCGCATCGGGGGGTAGCCGCCGGGGCGCCCCAGCGGCGGGTCGGCCCTCGGGCGCCTCGAGCTCGCCGGGATCGGCAGCACGGCCGCCGGGGCGCCTCAGCGGCGGGTCAGCCCTCGGGCGCCTTGAGCTCGCCGCGATCCGCAGCGCGGGCCGCGCAGCGGGATCAGCCCTCGGGCGCCTCGAGCTCGCCGGGATCGGCGAAGGCCGTCGTCCCGAGGCCCTGCCCGGCCACGGCCATCGCCTCCTTGTAGACGCCGATCGCGTCGTCGACGCACATCACGAGGAGGTCGCCGGGTGTCGCCCGCCGGAGGGCGGATCGGACCGCGGTCATCTCGTCGAGCATCTTGTCGGCCCGCGTGGTCCGCGCGCCGTTCGACCGCGCCGCCCGGATCCCGGCCAGGACCTGCGTCGCGGTCTCGGCCGGCGCCCGGCCCCGGAGGTTCCGGTCTTCGCGGACGATGATCTCGTCGAACGCGGTCGCGGCGAGGGCCCCGTACTCGCGCATGTCCTCCTCGCGCCGGTCGCCCGGCACGCCGATGACGCCGATCGCGCGGCCGTCGCGGACCCCGTTCTCGACCATCATCCGGTTCACGAAGTCGGCGAGGGCCCGCATCCCGTCGACGTTGTGGCAGTAGTCGATGACGACGCGGACCCCGCCGACCTCGACCAGGTTCAGCCGGCCCGGGGCCTGGAAGAAGGAGGTCGTGAACGTCCGGAGGCCCTGCCGGATGTCGTGGAGGTGCGCCCCGGATGCCCATGCCGCGGCCGCGGCTCCGAGGGCATTGGCCACGTTCATCCGGGCCTTGCCGCCGAACGTCGCCGGGATCAGATGGGTGTAGAGGACCGGCATCGTGCGGGGACCGTGCCGCAGGACGATCTGGTCGCCCTCGGGCGTGGGGCGGATGACGAACGCGGCGCCGCCGCGACCGCAGTGCCCGTCGACGCGATCGAAGCCCGGCTGGTGCTTCTCCGTCTCCATGGAGAAGTAGATGACCGCGCCGTCGCAGAGCGAGCCCATCCGGGCGACATTTGGGTCGTCGGCGTTCAGGACCGCCGTCCCCGAGCGCGGCACGGCCTCGACCAGCACGCCCTTGACGTCGGCGAGCTGGCGGAGCGTCTCGATCCCGCCGAGCCCCAGGTGGTCGCCGGTGACGTTCGTCACGACCGCGACGTCGTTCCGGTCGTAGCCGAGGCCCTCGCGGAGGATCCCGCCGCGGGCCACCTCGAAGACCGCCGTGTCCACGGTGGGGTTCTGGAGGATCATCCGGGCCGACTTCGGGCCGGACATGTCGCCGCGCTTGATCATCCGGCCGTCGACGACGATGCCGTCGGTCGAGGTCATCCCGACGCGTCGGCCCATGAGCTTCAGGATGTGGGCGATCATCCGGACGGTCGTCGTCTTCCCGTTCGTGCCGGTCACGCCGATGATCGGGATCCGGGCCGGGGCGCCGGGCGGGAAGAGGAGGTCGATGACCGGCCGGGCGACGTACTGCGGCTCGCCCTCGGTCGGATGGGTGTGCATCCGGAAGCCCGGCGCCGCGTTGACCTCGACGATCCCGCCGCCGGTCTCGCGGACGGGGACCGTGATGTCGGGGCAGATGAAGTCGATACCCGCCACGTCGAGGCCCACGACCCGGGCGGCCATCTCGGCGATCTCGATGTTGTCCGGGTGGGCCTCGAGCGTCCGATCGATCGAGGTCCCGCCGGTCGACATGTTGCCGGTGAGCGCGAGCTTCACGACGGTCCCGGCCGGCGGGATGCCGTCGAGCTCGTGGCCCTGGGCCCGGACGAGCTCCTCGGCCGGCCCGTCGATCTTGATCTTCGTGAGGACCTTCTCGTGGCCGATGCCGCGGCGCGGGTCGGCGTTCGTGCGGTCCACGAGCTGCCGGATCGTGTGCGTCCCGTCCCCCGTCACCGAAGCCGGGACCCGTTCGGCGATCGCGGCGACCTTCCCGCCGATGACGAGGCAGCGGTAGTCGCTGCCGTGGATGTACGTCTCGACGACGACCTCGCCGGAGCGAGCCTCCTTCACGGCCAGCGGCCAGGCGGCGCGGACGTCGTCCTCGGACCGGAGGTCGAGCCGGACGCCCCGGCCGTGGTTGCCGTCGAGCGGCTTGATCACGCACGGGTAGCCGATCCGCTTCGCGGCGGCGACCGCGGCATCGACCGTCTCGACGAGATCCGCCTTCGGGACCGGGAGGCCGGCCGAGTCGAGGAGCCGGTTCGTGAGGTTCTTGTCGCTCGCGACGTCGACCGCGATCCCGGAGGTCCGGGACGTCATCGTCGCCCGGATCCGCTGCTGGTGGACGCCCTGGCCCAGCTGGACGAGGGAGTGCCGGTCGAGGCGGATGAACGGGATGTCGCGTGACGCGGCCTCGTCGATGATCGCCTGGGTCGACGGTCCGAAGGCCTGTCGCTCGGCGAGCCGGATGAGCGCCTCCAGCTCGGCGATGTAGTCGAGGTCGGGATCGGCCGTCGCGTCGACGAGGTGGTTGACGATCCGGACCGCGAGCACGCCGGCCTGGATGCCGACGCTCTCCTCGCGGAACTCGTAGATGACGTTGTACTGGCCGGTCGTGCCGGCACCGCGCGTCTTCCCGTGCCGGACGTCCGTGCCCGCAAGGTTCTGGAGCTCGAGGGCGATGTGCTCGGCGACGTGCCCCGCCCAGGTGCCGTCGCGGAGGCGGGTGAGGAAGCCGCCCCGGCGGTTCAGCGAGCAGGCGTGGTCCTCGAGCGACGGCATCCAGGCGATGAGGCCGTCCACGAAACCCGGGATCGTGTTCGACGGAAAGCCCTCGAGCGAGCCGAGGTCGACGAGCATCTTGACGACCGGTGCCCGCGACCAGTAGTTCGGCCCGCGGAGGACCCGGGTGTCGAGGATCCGGAGGTCCGCCGAGGGGGACCCGCCCTTCGCGGCGCCGCGCCGGGACCGCTCCCGCGCTCCGGTGCCCGTGGATCGCGTCGCCGTCGTCCCGGCCCGGCGTTTCGGTGCCGCTTGCGCCACGGAGCCCTCCTGCCCGCCCTGCTCGTCGGAGGCCGAGTGTACCCGCCGGTCGATGCCGGGCGCCACGCCCGTCCGGGTGCCGGGTGGCGGCCGGGCGGCGTCGCGCGGCGGGCGCTCAGCCCGGCGCGGGTACGATCTGCATCCGGCGCCATGCGCCGTGGACGGTCAGGCGAGGCGGTCGGCGATCCGGGGCGCGTTCGCGCGGATGAACTCGACGACCCGAGACGTCGGGGTCCCGGGCGTGAAGACGGCCGCCACGCCGGCCGCCCGGAGGACCTCCGCGTCGACGTCCGGGATCGTGCCGCCGACGAGGACGAGGACGTCGTCGAGCCCGGCGTCACGGAGGAGCCGCAGGATCTCGGTCGTGTACTCGAGGTGTGCGCCGGCGAGGCTCGAGATCCCGAGCACCTGGGCGTCCTCCTGGAGCACGACCGTGACGATCGACTCGGGGGTCTGGAAGATGCCCGTGTAGACGACCTCCATCCCGGCGTCCCGCAGCGACCGGGCGATGACTTTGGCGCCGCGATCGTGGCCGTCGAGGCCCGGCTTCGCCACGACGACCTTGATCCGATCGGGTTCCGGCGGCTGCATGGCAGGACTCCTCAGAAGACGGTCGGCGGCCGGTACTCGCCCCAGGCCGCGCGGAGGACGTTGCAGATCTCGCCGACCGTGCACCGCGCCCGGACGGCGGCCTCGATCGCCGGCATGAGCGTCGCGGTCGGGTCGTTCGCGGCGCGCCGGATCGCAGCCAGCCGCTCGCCCGCGACGACGCCGTCGCGATCCCGCTTGACCGCGGCGAGCCGGGCCAGCTGGCGCTCGGCGACCCCGGGATCCAGCCGGAACGGCTCGATCGGCAGCGCCGCCTCGGCATCGTCCGCGAACCCGTTGACGCCGACGATGATCCGCTCGCCCGACTCGACCGCCAGCTGCTGCTCCCACGA
>DASUMJ010000025.1:0-10485 GCA_036277775.1 Candidatus Limnocylindrales bacterium | reverse complement strand
AACGCGAGCCAGACGACGACCTCGGCCTCCGCCGACAGGATGCCCGCCAGGGACCCGGGCTTCGCGCAGTGGACATTGGGGTTGAACTCCGGCGGCGGGAGGATGCAGTCCCAGCCGCCGGCATGGAGCTGGGCCGGGCTGACGCCGCGAGCGGCGACGCCGGATGCCGGCAGCGAGACCAGGAGCGTGAGCAGGGCAGCTGCGATCAGTCGACGCATGGTGGTCACGTCCTCCTTCGTCAGTCCCCGGTGCCGCGGCACGTCACGCTGGGGTTCCAGTCCTCGTACATCCCGAGCGGGTTCGGTGCCCAGAGCCAGAGGTGGCGCTGGTAGAAGGGCGGCAGGCCGTAGCGGTTGCCCGGGCCGGTGGCCCGCAGGTCGACGCCGAGGACCGTGGGCGTCGCCGCGCCGAAGGCCTCGTGCCAGGCGTCCTGGAAGGCCACGTACTCCACGGCCACGAGCCGGTATCCGCCGCCTTGCCGCGGCTCGTAGACGAGGGCCTCCGGCCGCAGGGGATCGATCACCGGATCGAGCACCAGGTCGAGGTTGACGTAGTGCTGGCCCATCGTCCCGACGCCCTCCTCGTCGGTGCAGACGTAGAACGGTCCGTACCCGGCCGCCTCCGCCGCCGCGAGGTCGTGGTATCGGTCGGTCGCCGCGCGCACCGCGGCGATCTCGGACTGACCCGGCGCCGCAAGCGCCGAGATGGCCAGGATCGGGACGCCGAGGACGGCGACGAGCGCGCCCATCGCCCGCCGGGCGCGGCCTCCCCGCCGGTCGGGGTTCGCGCCGCCGTCCAGGTGCGCGCCGCCGCCGTGGTCCGACGGCCGTCCCGCGTACGAGCGGTGCGGCGCGAGGAGCGGCGCCAGCCGGGGATTCGTGTGCGGCTGCATCACGACACCTCCGCGTTCAGCTCGTAGACCTCGCCGGGCGGATGGCCCGCGCGCTCGTGCACCCGCACGACTGCATCGCGCGAGGGACCGGAGGAGAGGCAGAACACGCGGCCGGCCTTCGAGTCCAACCAGGCGCGCTCGAAATGGACACCTTCTTCGGCTTCGATCGCCAGGTCGCGATCGTGCGCTGCCGCGAGCTGCTCGGCCGTCGCACCGACGAAGCCGGAGTGCACATCCATGAACTGGGCCATGGCCACCTCCCAGCCGCTCGGCCCGCCGGACATCGGTGGGGGGAGCGGCGCTCTCGAGGCGACGCTAGGCGGCGTCCGCGGACCTGCCATCCGGCGTTCGCGTAGGCGACGACGATCGCGACCTTTAGGGTTCGTGCCGGCGTTCCGGGCGACGAGGCCGGGCGCCTGCGGGACTCGCGAGGTCGACCTCTCGTACCCTGTGCCCATGCCCGCCGAGTTCATCTACAGCACGTACAAGCTCGCCCGCCACTACCCGCCCGATCGGACGGTCCTCGAGGACATCTCGATCTCCTTCTTCCCGGGCGCGAAGATCGGCGTCATTGGGCCGAACGGGGCCGGGAAGTCGAGCCTGCTCCGGATCATGGCGGGTCTCGATGACGGCTTCGTCGGCGAGGCACGGCTGACCCCCGGCTTCAGCGTCGGCTACCTGAGTCAGGAGCCACAGCTCGATCCCGCGAAGGACGTCCGGGGCAACGTCCTCGACGGGGTCCGCCCGCTCCAGGACCTCATCGACCAGTACAACGCGGTCATGGCGAAGTGGTCCGACCCCGACGCCGACTACGAGGCGGTCGGGGCAGAGCAATCGGCCCTCGAGGACCGGATCAACGCCGCGGACGCCTGGAACCTGGAGCGCAACGTCGAGATCGCGATGGAGGCGCTCCGCTGCCCGCCGGACGATGCCGACGTCACGAAGATCTCCGGCGGGGAGAAGCGTCGCGTCGCGCTCGCCCGGCTCCTCCTCCAGCATCTTGACCTGCTGCTCCTCGACGAGCCGACGAACCACCTCGACGCCGAGTCCGTGGAATGGCTGGAGCACTTCCTCGACGACTACGCGGGCACGGTCGTCGCGGTGACCCACGATCGCTACTTCCTCGACAACGTCGCGAAGTGGATCCTGGAGCTCGACCGGGGCCGGGGCGTCCCGTTCTCCGGCAACTACTCGTCGTGGCTCGAGCAGAAGCTGGAGCGGCTGTCGCGGGAGCAGAAGCAGGTCGACGCGCGCCAGCGGACCCTCGCCCGCGAGCTCGAGTGGGTGCGCATGGGCGCGAAGGCCCGCCAGGCGAAGGGCAAGGCCCGGCTCACCGCCTACGAGCAGCTCCTCGCCGAGGCGAACGCCGCGAAGGACACGACCCGGGAGCTCGAGATCGCGATCCCGCCGGGGCCTCGGCTCGGCGACCGGGTCATCGAGGTCGCGAACCTCCGCAAGGGCTACGGCGACCGCCTCCTCATCGAGGACCTGACGTTCTCGCTGCCGCGCTCGGGGATCGTCGGGATCATCGGCCCCAACGGCGCCGGCAAGACGACGCTCTTCCGGATGCTCGTCGGCCAGGAGGCGCCGGACTCCGGCACGATCGAGATCGGCGAGACCGTCGCGCTGAGCTACGTCGACCAGTCGCGCGACGAGCTGCGGGCCGGGAAGACGGTCTTCGAGGAGATCACGGACGGCGTCGAGGCAATCAAGGTCGGGAACCGCGAGATCCCGGCCCGGGCATACGTGTCGTCATTCAACTTCCGCGGCCCCGATCACCAGAAGCTCGTCGGCGCCCTGTCCGGCGGTGAGCGGAACCGCGTCCACCTGGCGAAGCTCCTCCAGTCCGGCGGCAACGTCCTCCTCCTCGACGAGCCGACGAACGACCTCGACGTCGACACGCTCCGGGCCCTCGAGGCCGGTCTCGAATCGTTCCCTGGCTGCGTCGTCGTCATCAGCCACGATCGCTGGTTCCTCGATCGGATCTCCACCCACATCCTCGCCTTCGAGGGCGACAGCCAGGTCCGCTTCTTCGAGGGCAACGTCAGCGACTACGAGGCGTTCCGCCACCGGGAGCTCGGCACGGCCGCCGACCAGCCGCGCCGGATCCGCTACAAGCGCCTCGTCGCGTGACTCCGGGGGCCACCCGCCCACCGGCGCCATCCGTCGCTGCGATGCCCGATGCGGGCCCGTTCCCCTAGAGTGGAGGACCGCTCCCATCTCGCCACGCAACGCTGGAGGCGCCCCATGGCCGAGGTCCTGCTGTTCCATCATGCCCAGGGGCTGACGCCCGGCGTGCGCGCATTCGCCGGCGACCTGCGGGCCGCCGGGCACACCGTGCACACCCCGGACCTCTACGACGGACGTACGTTCGCGACCCTCGACGAGGGTATCGCCCACGCGAAGTCCCTCGGCTTCGAGGCCATCCTCGAGCGCAGCGTCCGGCTGGCGGACGAGCTGCCCAACGACCTCGTGTACGGCGGGTTCTCCCTCGGCGCGATGGCGGCCCAGAAGCTCGCCCAGACGCGACCGGGGGCTCGCGGAGCCCTGCTCTTCTACTCCGCCATCCCGATCAGCGGCGAGTGGGCGTTCGGGCCGTGGCCGGAGGGCGTCCCGGTCCAGATCCACGGCATGGACAACGACCCGATCTTCGTCGGCGAGGGCGACATCGATGCCGCGCGCGAGATCGTCGAGCAGGCCGAGGACGCGGAGCTCTTCCTCTACCCCGGCGACGAGCACTACTTCGCGGACAGCTCGCTGGCCTCATACGACCCGGAAGCGACGGCGCTCCTCACGAAGCGCGTGCTCGAGTTCCTCGCCCGCGTCTGACCGGGACCGCCGGCAGGGCCGACGCCCGGCCCCGGCTCTCGGCTCAGGCCCCGAGGTCGCGGTCCTCCATCTCCCACGCGTGATCCATGACGTGGTGGGCGGTTCGCCGGATGAGGAACTGGATCGGCCAGCTCCGCGCCGCCCGTCCAGCGGCGTTGTAGGCCCGGATGGCGTCGACGAAGGCGCGTCGATGCGCCGCGAGGCCGTCGGGCGTGAGGACGGCCTCAGGCGGTGTCCTGACCTCCACCTTCTTGGACCACTGGTCCGGCTCGTTCAGGGAGACGTGGCGGATGATCTGGTCCCTACTGCGGCCGGCGCTCCGAACGCCGGGGCGGAGGTCTGCGGAGACACGGCCCGCAACCTCGTCGAAGTACGCCCAGCACGCGCGCAGGAGGTCGAGCCGTCGCTCGAGGTCACCGGGCGCCAGGATCTCGGCTTCGATCTGCGACGGCACGTGGGCGAAGCCCCAGAAGTCCGTGGAGCTCGATCCCGGGACGCGCTCGACGACGTCGATGTCGCGAGCTCGTGCGTACGCCGCGGCCAGGCCGGCCCGTTCGGCGACGCCGGCATACCGCGGCACGTAGGCGAGCAGCTGCTCGA
The DNA here is from genome assembly GCA_036277775.1 of Candidatus Limnocylindrales bacterium. Classification (GTDB taxonomy): domain Bacteria; phylum Chloroflexota; class Limnocylindria; order Limnocylindrales; family CSP1-4; genus UBA5189. The sequence continues at coordinate 6,164 of DASUMJ010000025.1, read as the reverse complement.
TCGCGCGGTCCTCGGAGGTTCCCCAGCGATCGAGGCCGGGTCAGTCCATCGCCCCCGCGACGACACGCCGCTTCTTTCCGATCTCGAGGATCACGCGAAGCCGCTCGGTCATGGCGGTCAGCCTACAGGCGATCCCCGCCGAAACGTGTCCGGATCACGCCGGACCGCCGTTCGGCCGGGCTCGGGGCGGATTCGGGATCAGCGCACGAGGGCGGCGCGGCGGCCGACGTCGGGATCGGTCCCGAGCACTCGCTCGATGACCGCGCGGAATCGGATCCCGCTCGAATGCCGGCTGAGCCAGCGGAGATAGCCGGGGTCGTGGGCTGCGACGTCCGCGATCTGCCATCCCGCGTACTGGCCGAAGTCGATCACCGGCGTCTCGATGCCGCGATTTGCCATGACCCGGCGCATGAGCGGACCGAATCGCTGGACCGGGGGCGCCGGCGGTGGCGTGAACGCCGTGGCGTCGGCCGGCCTGCCGGGGCCCACGGGCACCCCGCGAGACGTTCCGCGGTCTCCCTCGCCGTGCTCGCGCTCGAGCTGTTCGTAGGCCGCGTTGATCTCGACCATCCGGGGCGTGTCCGGGCTGGCGCCGTCGGGGTGATAGCGCCGGGCCAGGGACCGATACGCCGCGCGCATCTCCGGCCAGGAAGCGGACCGGCTGACCTGCAGCACGTCGTAGGCATCGCGCTCGGGCGGCACGGGCACCCCTCCTCGGTCGGCCGTGCCCGGGACGCTGCTCACGACCGCCCGGACGCGCCACGGTCGACTTGGTGGGTCACGGTAGGGAGGAGTGCGCCCGAGAGCACTCGGGTGGGGTCCCCAGTGTTTTCGGGTAGCATCTGTGGCCACGCCCCTTCGTCGGCGCATCCCCGCGCCGTGCGAACTTCCCTCGAGCGACCATGTCCTCCTCGACGCGCGCCCCCGCCGGCTCCATCGAGGCCACCCCGGTGCTCGAGCGGGAGCATGAGCTCGATGTGATCGACGCTGCGCTGGAGCGAGCCCAGGGCGGGGCCGGGACCGCGATCGTCGTCGAGGGCGAGGCCGGAATCGGCAAGTCCACCCTGGCGAGGCACGCGATCCGGGAGGCAGCGCGGCGCGGCCTCCGAGTCCTGCGGGCCCAGGGCGGCGAGCTCGAGCGGGCCGTGCCCTACGGCGTCGTCATCGAGCTCTTCGCCGCGCTGGCCCGCGACGAGCGGCAGGCGGCGGACCTGTTCTCGGGACCGGCTGCCGTCGCCGCGCCGCTGCTCGGGATCGGGCGCGCGCATGACGATGCCGGCGGTGCCGGGGGCGGCGGCAACGGTCAGCGACCGGACCCGTTCGCCTATCTCCACGGCCTCTTCTGGCTCGTCCTCAACCTCGTGGAGCGGGGCCCGCTCGTCGTCGTCGTGGACGACGCCCAATGGGCGGATGAGCCGTCCCTTCGGTTCCTCCACCGCCTCGTCCAGCGAATCGACGAGCTGCCGGTCGTCGTCGTCCTCGCGATGCGCCCCGTCGGCGACAGCCCGGAGAGCGCCGCGGGGAACCGCCTGCGGTCCCTTCGATCCGCGGCGCACCTCACCCCGGACGGGTTGACCGAGACGGCGGTGGGCACGCTGCTGTCGAGCGTCTCGGGCAGGCCGGTCGACGACGGCCTTCGGCGAGCCTCGTGGGAGGCGACGCGCGGCAACCCGTTCTTCGTCACGGAGCTCGGGTCCGAGCTGGCGCGCCTCGATGCCGGGGGTTCCGACGCCGACCCCGGCGGGTCGTTGATCCCGGAGCGCGTCGGTCGCTTCGTCGAGTCGCGGTTGGCGGCCGTCGACCCGGCGGCCCGGAGCCTCGCCGAGGCCGTGGCCGTGCTCGGCGAGAGCGCGACGCTCCGCCGCGCGGCCAACCTGGCCCGCCTGGATCCCGCGACGGGCCTCGACGCCGCTCGCCGGCTGGCGGAAGCGGGGATCCTGGACGATGCAGCGGCGATCTCGTTCCGCCACCCCATCGTCCGTGGCGGTGTCTACACGGCCATTCCCGGCCCGGTGCGAGCCTCGCTCCATCGCCGCGCTGCGCTGCTGCTCGCCGACGGGGGCGCCGACATCGGCGTGGTAGGGACGCAGCTCGGCGAGGCCGAGCCGTCGGGGGATCCCCGCGTGGTCGAGCTGCTGGTCGCGGCTGCCGATGACGCCGTTGCCCGCGGCGAGCCGGCCGCGGCGGCGACGCTGCTGCGGCGGGCGCTGGCCGAACCGCCCGGAGCGACCGGGCGAGCCCGGATCCTGACGCTGCTGGCCAGGGCAGAAGCCGCGGCGGGTTCGCCCTCGGCACCCGACACGTACGCCGAGGCGATGGCCCTCGTCGACGACCCGACGCATCGAGCCGCCCTCTGGCTCGAGCTCGGTCACGCCCTCGTCGGCGGCAGCCAATGGGCCGCCGCCCGCGACGCGTTCGAGCGCGGGATCGCGGAGTCCGGTGACCTGGATCCGGAGCTGCGGGCCCGTCTGGAGGCCGCCTTCCTGTCCGCCGCGTGGGTCACGATGGAGGATCGGACGCAGATCAACGAGCGGGTCGAGCGAATCCTGGCGTCCGACGAGCTCGGGGCGGCGAACCGCGAGCTCGCGGTGTGGATCGCGTTCCAGCAGGGCGCGGTCGTCGGGTCGACCGCCCGCGAGATGGGCGACCTCGTGAAGCGGGTCTTCACGGAGGCACCGGTCGAGGACCTCGTCCGGCAGGGCCAGGCGGTCGAGGTCGGGACGGGCCTCCTGCTCGAGACCGACGACCTGGCCTTCGAGGTCGACTTCCTGTCCCGGGCACTGGCTGCGGCGCGCACCACCGGCCCGATCGGAAAGGCCGGGATCTACGCCTATTGCCGCGCCTGGCCGCACTACTACATGGGTCGCCTGACCGACGCGATCGCCGACGCCGAGGAGGCCCTCCGCGCCGCCGACCTCGGCTGGGAGGCGTTCGTTCCGGCGGCCGTCACCGTCGCGGCGCTCGCCCACATCGAGCGCGACGAGCTCGACGCAGCCGCGGCCGTGATCGCCATCGACCCCGCGGCGTGGGGAGGGCGGATCGACACGGCGATGCTCCTGCCGCTCGCATCCGGCCGCCTCGCGCTGGCCCGCGGCGACATCCCCGGGGCGATCGGCGAGCTTCGACAGGCTGCGGAGGGTGCCGGGGCCGCGTTCATGCGGAACAGCGTGCCGACGGAGTGGCGGAGCTGGTACGCGACGGCGCTCGTCGGCGCCGGCCGCCGTGACGAGGCGCGGGCGATCGCCGCCGATGGGGTCGAGGTCGCGCGTGCCTGGGGTGCCGCATGGCCGCTCGGCGCCGCGCTCCGCGCCGCCGGCCTGGTCGAGGGTGGGGGAGCGGGGCTCGCGCTGCTGCACGAGGCCGAGGCGCTCCTGGCCGACGGCCCGGCCCGCCTGGAGCACGCCCGCCTGCTCGTGGACCTCGGTGCGGCCCTCCGTCGCAACGGCAGCCTGACGGAGGCCAGAGCGGTCCTCGCCCGCGCGGCGGACCTCGCCCGCCAGATCGGTGCGCGGCGCCTCCTCGCCCGCGCCGCGACGGAACAGCGTGCCGCCGGCGCGCGGCCCCGCCGCGTCGCGCTCACCGGGGTCGATGCCCTCACGCCCGCCGAGCGGCGCGTCGCCCAGGAGGCGCTCGCCGGGCGCTCGAACCGCGAGATCGCGCAGGCCCTCTTCGTGACGCCCAAGGCCGTCGAGTTCCACCTCGCGAACGCCTACCGGAAGCTCCACATCGGCTCACGCGGCGAGCTGGCGGGCGTGATGGCGACCCCGGACGATCAGCCCGGCACGCCCGAACTGGCCGCGGGCTCCAGGCATCCTGCCGGTGGGCCGAGGTCCTTCGTCGATCCGACCTGACGGCGGCGGTCAGCGGGGGCGGCCGCCTTCGAAGGTCGCGGACTCGCCGGGCCGCAGCACGCGGACCCCGACGTCCGGCGTCAGCCGGCCCACGTGTGCGGCGAAGCGGTCGCCGGGTTCGCGCAGCGGGCCCCGCCAGACGCGATGGAGGTGCCGCGGGTAGAGCGTGCCCCAGTGGATCGGCACGACCGCCGCCGCGCCGATGTCGCGGACGACCTCGGCCGCCGAGCGCGGGCCCAGGTGTCCGGGCCCCAGGTGCGGCCCCCACGTCCAGACGGGGAGCAGCGCGAGGTCCATGCCCGCCGCGAGGTCGCGCATGCCCGGGTATCGGCCGGTGTCGCCGGCGAAGTAGATGCGCGGTCCGGCGTCGAGGACGAAGCCGATGGGCTGGGCCCGCGGCGCGCCCGGCGAGATCCAGTGGCGAGCCGGCACGGCCCGGATCGTCAGCCCCCCGATCGACGTCGATCCTCCCGCCTCCATCTCGACGATGTCGCGGGCCGGCCCCCGCAGCTGGCGAAGGCGGGCGCCGAGACCCCTTGGCACGACGATGACCGGTCGCCCCTGGAGCGCCTCGAGCGACCGCAGGTGGAAGTGGTCGGCGTGGCCGTGCGAGATGACGACGACGTCGGTCTGGAGCTCGTCCGGGTCGGGGATGCGACCGTGGCGCTCGAGCGGTCCCAGGCGCGACCCCAGGAACGGGTCCGTCAGGACACGGATGCCCCCGAGCTCGAGGAGCGCGGTCGCATGGCCGACGAAGCGGACGCGCACGCCCGCCCGTGGCGAGCCGTGCTCTTCAGGCGGGATGGGCGACGATCGGGTCACCGGGCCGGCCGGGGATGCGGCGGAGCTGGGCCGGGTGGCGGAGGAGCGTCACGAACCCGCCGAGCAGCGCCCCGGCGGTCGTCTCGACGAGGTCCGCCATCGTGTCGTCGTACGACAGGTCCATGCCGCGGGCGCCGAGCTTGAACGCGATCCACTCGAAGATCTCCCAGCCCGCGGCGACCGCGGTCCCGACCGCGCCGGCGAACGTGGCCGCCTCCCAGGCGGTGCGAGTCCGGGGCATCGCCAGCGTCCCGACGACTCCCGCGAGGAGGGCGCCGTTCGCGAAGTGGATCGCGTCGTCCACGTGGGCGCGCTGGTAGATGCCGACGGCGTTCCCACCGGCATCCGCGAGGAGCGGCAGCGCGACGAGCAGGTCCAGCTCCCGCGGGTAGGGCTGCTTCCGGCCGAGCAGTCGCCACGCCACGGGCACGATGAGCAGCGCGCCGGTATAGCCGGCCGCGCGGACCTTCATCGCCTTGCCGCTGAACCGCGGCTTGTGGGAGTTGACGAAGGCATCGGCAGCGAGCGCGACGACCGCGGCCTTGACGGCCGTGATCGCGGCGGTCCATGCGACGTCGGAGATGGCCGGTGGTCCGGCGACGGGCTGATCGTTCACCTGGCCATCCTCGTCGATCGGAGGTGCGCTGCAGGGTGCATGCACACGATAGGCGCGCGACGGCGATGTGGCACGCTGGCGCCTGCCGCCCCCGCGACACGGAGACGACATGACCGTCATCGACTGGCTGCTCGACGCCGATCCCGCGATCCGCTGGCAGGTCATGCGCGACCTGACGCACGAGTCGGAAGCCGCGATCGCGACCGAGCGGGCCAGGATCGCGACCGAGGGCTGGGGCGCCCGGCTGCTCGCCCTCCAGGCGCCGGACGGGCTGTGGGCCGGCAACGCGTTCTCGCAGGACCGGACGGATACCTTCCACGTCCTGGAGCTGCTGCGGCGGCTGGGGCTCGATCCCGGAAGCGAGGAAGCGCGACTGGCCGTGGGGCGGGTCCGCAGCCACGTCACCTGGGGGGACGGCGCCTGGTGGAACCCGCCCTGGGCCGACAAGGGGTTCTTCGAGGGCGAGGTCGAGCCGTGCATCAACGGTAACGTCGTCTCGACCGGCTCGTACTTCGGCGTCGACATGGCGCCGCTCGTCGAGCGGCTCCTCGGCGAGCAGCTGCCCGACGGCGGCTGGAACTGCGAGGTGGAGAACGGCGCGACCGTGTCGTCCTTCGGGACGACGATCAACGTCCTCGAGGGCCTCCTCGACTTCGAGCGTGCGACGGACGACCAGGCCCGGGCAGGGGCGGCAGGGGCGGCGCGCCAGCGGGGCGAAGCCTACCTCCTCGAGCGCCGGCTCTTCCGCCGGAAGTCGACCGGCGACGTCATCGACCCCACCTGGCTCGAGTTCTCGTTTCCCACGTGGTGGCACTACGACGTCCTGCGCGGGCTCGACTACCTGCGCGATGCCGGGGTCGAGCCCGGCGACCAGG
>DASUMJ010000024.1:0-4907 GCA_036277775.1 Candidatus Limnocylindrales bacterium | reverse complement strand
GACGGACGCCGGCCCTCAGGACAGCCCGAATCGCAGGCTCTCGACGATCGGCGTCGCCGCCGGCAGGAACTCGTCCATGAGCGAGCCGTTGAAATCATCGATGTCGACGACGATCGTGCCGTCGCCGGGGACGTCGAGGACTTCGAGCCGGAGGCGCTCGCCGCCGGCCACCACCCAGCGATAGCCGTCGGGTGCCGCGCTCACGAACAGCGGGACCGTCGGCAGGCCCTCCGCGAACGGGCACGACGCGCTCCACCCGCCGACGATCGCGAGGTCGACCTGGAGACCGGCCAGCCCGCCGCGCGTCACCGTCACCGGCTCGCTCGTGACGAGCCCCGGCCGCGCCCGGATCCAGTCCACGATCTCCCGCGCCGAAGTCCCGACGTCCGGCGCGGCAGCCAGCGGGCAATCGGAATCCTGCAGCGCCGGCCGCGGGGAGCGGAAGACGTGGATCCCGAGGACATCGGTCGTCACCGGGCGGACGGCGAAGTAGTCGATCGTGTCGCCGGCGATGAGCCAGCCGTCGGGCAGGGTGACGGTGACCGGCGGCCGGAAGACGTTCGACGTGTAGGCGCCCGCCGGGAGAGCCGGCGGGAGTGTCGTCGTCGGTGCGACCGACGCCCCGGCACTGCAGGCGGCGACGAACAGCAGCGCCGCGACCAGAGTCCCGATCATCCGGCTCCGAGCGACCATCGCCCACACCGTACCCGGTCCGGCCGTCGCCCGTTGAACCTCCGGCCCCGGGTCGTGATTGAATGGCGCGGGCCCGTAGCTCAGCGGCAGAGCAGGGGACTTTTAATCCTCGTGTCGTGGGTTCGAATCCCACCGGGCCCTCGACCACCGATCACCCGTCGTCTCGGCTCGGGCATGCAGATCAAGCGCCTGCCGCGGGCCGACCTTCGGTGGCCGGCCGGTCACGGCTTCCGACGGCGAGCCAGACGGCCCACACCGGAAGCAGGACGCCGCTGCCGAGCGCGATCAGCAGCGATGCCCACGGCCCATCGACGCCAAGGATCGTGAGCGCCGCGCCGAGGCCGAGGACGCCGGCAAGCCCGTACGACAGCGTGCCCCAGACGGCGGGCATGCCTTCCCGCACGATCACCCCCGCCGCCGCGATGACGCCCGCGGCAAGAAGTACGAGCGCGGCGATGAGCAACCAGTCCGCGATACCGTCGGAGACCATCAGTGCCCAGGCCTGACTGATCGCCTCCTCGGTCTTGAAGCCGCAGTCGCAGTAGCCGATCGAGACGGCGACCTGGTGAGCGCCGACGTGGGTGAGCTGCGATGCAATGCCGAGGAGGCCGCCGGCACCCAGGAGAGCCCCGATCGCGGAGCGCCCGGTTCGGCTCGATAGCAACGCGCCGAGGAGGATGACTGCGCCGAAGGCGCCCGTGAAGAGCAGACTCGAGGCGAAATCGATCGGCCATCTCGATCGCTCGAACGCCTGGCCCTCGAGGATCCGCGTCGGGAAGTCGGCCGAGGCCGGGATGTTCGGCGGGGCACCCGCCAGGTCGAGCACGAGGACGAGGGTGAGTGCCGTCGCCAGCACGCTGAGCACGGCGATCACCAGAGCGGTTGCGCCGACGCCGGTTCGGAAAGGGGACACGCTGAACCTCGCGTTCGACTGCGTACCGCGGTCGGGGCGCGACTATACGCCTGCTCCGGACCCGGGCCGCGTATCGTTCGCCGGCCGACCGTTCGTCGTTCTCTTCGCCGACCTGGCGAATCCGACCTCGGACCGGACCTACGTGGCGGTCGGCTACGAGCCCGTGCTCGATGTCGACCCCTACCGGTTCAGGGACTGACTCGGTTCGACCAGCCGGCGGTGCCCGCACGAAAGGGGCCGGATGCAGTTCAGTCCGTGACGCCCCCACGCCTCGGGCCGAACGGCCGATGCCGCCGCGGCCTCGCCTCTGGTTCGATCCGGGCGAGCGTTGCCGCGACCCGCCGGCTGCGGGTGCCGCCGCGCGACGACGCGACCCCCGCGGGCGGCGAGGAGACGAGGCCATGGATCGGACACGGGCGATTCGAACGGGCGCGGCGGGCGCGGCCCTCGTCGCCGCCGCGCTCTACTTCCTCATCGCGGCCGGGGTCCTCGACATCGGGGAGTCCACGAACGGCGAGGACCCGGGCCTCTTCGAGTTCGGCGCCTTCATGGGCGTGATCTTCGTGGGCGTCGCGCTCGCGCTCCTCCAGGTCCGGTCGCGGCTGGTCTGGGCCGGCGTCGCGATCCTCCAGGTGATCGTCCTCGTCGGCTACGTGGCCGCCGCCCAGATCCGGATCCCGGCGTTCGAGGCCTGGGGCCTGCTCATCAAGGCCTGCCAGCTGGCGATCCTCGGCGCGGTCGGCTACCTGCTCCTCGCTCGACGGTCCGGGGAGCTGCGGCGATGAGCGGCCGCGCGCTCGTCGCCTATGCCACGAAGCACGGCACGACCGGCGAGATCGCCCGCGTCGTCGCCGAACGGCTCGTGGAGCGCGGCCTCGACGTCGACGTCCTGCCTGCGCGTGACGTCCGGGACGTGACGCCCTACCGGGTCGTCGTCCTCGGCAGCGCGGTCTACATGAACCGCTGGCAGGGCGACGGGCTCGACTTCCTGAAGCGGTTCGAGCACGACCTCGCGGATCGTCCGGTCTGGCTCTTCAGCAGCGGCCCGACCGGCGGGACGCCCGACGCCGACGCCGCGGTGGCCCGGACGCTCGAGGCGCAGCCGCCGGCGCCCGGCGAGGCGAGCCGGCTGGGCTACCGGATCGGCGTCCGCGGCCACGCGACGTTCGGGGGCCGGATCGTCGAGTCGATGGGCGGGATCTTCGAGCGCTGGATGCCGCGTGGCGACTGGCGCGACCCGGCGGCGATCGTCGCCTGGGCCGACCTCATCGCCGCGGAGGCCCTCGCGACCGCCGGCTGACGGACCGGGCGCCGGCGGGGCTCGCTTCGCGAGTGACCGCCACGGCTCATCGGAACGCGGCGGCCTCCCACCAGGCGAGCTCGTAGCGCCGTTCTCGGCGGAACCCGAGGGCGCGGGCGACGGCGATCGAGCCGTGGTTCCCGGCGTTCGTGTTCCACCATGGCCTCCAGCCGCGCGCCTCGATGTCGCGAGCCAGGTGGCGGCAGGTGAGCGTCGCGTAGCCGCGCCCGCGATGCTCGGGTGCGGTCCGGACGCCCATCTCCATCGTGCCGCGGATGACCGGCCCGGCCGTCGCCTCGCAGCAGAGCTCGTCGCCACGCACGAGCGCCCGGCCGAGCCCAAGCTCGAGCCACCGCTCGATCGACCCGAAAGCCGTCAGCGTGTCGGCGTACCACTCGGTTCGGGCGAGGAGGGCCGGGTCCATGACGGCGACCTCGGTGCCCGGCGGCGCCTCGAGGAGCTCCGCCTCGAGGGCCGGCGGTACGCGCTCGGAGAAGTCGATCGCCTCGCTCCACCGGATCCCGCCCTCGGGGAGCATCGATCGGACCGGGTCCGCCGGGCCGCAGAGGCCGACGACGATCTCTTCCGAGACCGGCCGCAGCGTGGCGAAGACCGCGGCCAGTGCCGAGGGCGACGCCTCGCCGCCAATGTAGGTCGTGCCGTCGGCCATCTCCGTCGCCGTCACCCAGCCGGGCGACGCCTCGTCCGCGGCCCAGATCGCTCCGGCGAGCGTCCCATCGAGGACACCGAGGAGGCGGGGCAGGGTCGGCAGGTCCGCTGCGAAGCACGGCTCGAGCGCCCGCGCGGAATCGGTGCCGGGCTCGATCGGTCGCATTCGGCCGAGTCTACGCGGCCGTTCCGCGACCGCATCGCAACCCCCGCCGACCCCGAAGCGCAGCGATCCCGGCGCTCCCGCGGCGGCGCGCGGGTCGCGACGCCGCCCGGACACTCGCGGCAGGGCCCGGGCGACGGACCTCGGGCCGGACGGAGGGGACCCGAATGCGACGCCTCGCCACCGCCCTGACGACCGCCCTGCTCGCCGCCGCAATGATCCCGGCCGTCGCCGCGGCCGCGTCCGCCGAGCCCGGCACGATCGACGGCGGCGACACCGCGTGGCTCCTCATGGCCACCGCGCTCGTCATGGTGATGCTGCCGGGCCTCGCGCTCTTCTACGGCGGGCTCGTCCGCCGGAAGAACGTCCTCTCGACGATCATGCACAGCTTCTTCGGCCTGGCCCTCGTCAGCGTCGTCTGGGTGATCGTCGGCTTCTCGATCGCGTTCGCGCCCGACGCGACCGGCCTGGGCCTGTTCGGCGGCCTCGACTTCGTCCTGTTCAACGGCGTGGGCCTCGAGCCGGCCGCGGGCAGCACGATCCCGTTCGTCCTCTTCGCCGCGTTCCAGCTGATGTTCGCCGCGATCACGCCGGCCCTCATCACCGGCGCCTTCGCCGAGCGAAAGCGGTTCGCGAGCTTCGTGATCTTCACCGTCCTGTGGTCCGTCTTCGTCTACTCGCCGGTCGCGCACTGGGTCTGGGCGTCGGACGGCTGGCTCTACAGCCTCGGGGCGCTCGACTTCGCCGGCGGGACCGTCGTCCACGCCACGTCCGGCGTGTCGGCCCTCGTCGTGGCGCTGCTCATCGGCCGCCGCGTCGCCAACGGCGACCGGATGGAGCCGCACGACCTGCCGATGACGATCCTCGGGGCGGGGCTCCTGTGGTTCGGCTGGTTCGGATTCAACGCCGGCTCGGCGTTGGCCGCGAACGGCCTCGCCGCGAACGCGCTCCTCGTCACGAACACCGCCGCCGGGGCCGCCACGATCACGTGGGTCCTCGCGAGCTATCTCCACAAGCGGAAGGTCAGTGTCCTCGGTGCCGCCTGCGGTGCCGTGGCCGGTCTGGTTGCGATCACGCCCGCCTCCGGCTTCGTCACGGCCGGTGGCGCCCTCGTCATCGGGCTCGCCGTCGGCGGGCTGTGCTACAGCGCGACGCTCCTCCGCTCGCGC
>DASUMJ010000023.1:0-11646 GCA_036277775.1 Candidatus Limnocylindrales bacterium | reverse complement strand
GATCCGCTGTCGGTTCGCTCGATTGCGTACGACCTCGTACTCAACGGCTGGGAGCTCGGTTCGGGCTCGATCAGAATCCACGAACCAGAACTGCAGCGTCGCGTGTTCAAGGCGCTCGGGATCTCCGACGAGGAAGCCGAGCGCAAGTTCGGCTTCTTCCTCAACCCGTTCGACTACGGCGCCCCGCCCCACGGCGGGATCGCGCTCGGCATCGACCGCTGGGCCGCGCTCCTCACGAACCAGGCCACGATCCGGGAGGTCATGGCCTTCCCGAAGACGCAGTCGGGAAGCGACCCGATGCTCGAGGCCCCGTCCGAGCCAGATCCCGGCCAGTACGCGGACCTGGGGCTCCGGTTCGTGGGCCTGCCGAAGACGCCGCCGACCGCCGGCTGACTCCCGGACACCCGGCGCCCTGGGGGGGGCTGGCGCCCGTCGGTATGATTCCGCCACGAGCGCGCAGGGAGGGACCGCATCGTGGCTGGCATCGACGACGTCCTCGAGCGACTGGTGACGGATGCGGGGTTCCGGGCCCGGCTGGCCAGCGACCCGAGCGCCGCCCTGGCGGGGTACGACCTGACGCCGAGCGACCTGCAGCTCCTGTCATCGCAACTCGACATGACGGCCGGGAGCTCGGGCGGCGTCGAGGCCCGAACGAGCAAGGCCGGCCTCTTCGGCCTCCTGGGCGGTGTCGACGAGCTGGCCGAGGCGATCGGCGGGAGTGGAGCGGGCGGCGCCGCCGCGGACGACGCGGCCCTTGCGACCGAGGGCGCGCCCGCCGCTGCGAAGGACCACAAGGAGTGGATCAACGTCGAGTCGATGAGCCAACCGATCCACCGGTCGGCGGCGGAGGAGCCGCTCGATCTCGGGGCACCATCCGAGCCCGCGAGCGCGGCCGGCGGCGAGGGCTTCAAACGCGAGATCGAGATCGACTCCTTCAGCCTGGGTACGCCGTCGGCAGCGGGGTTGTCCGGCGATCTCCCGGAGGAGGGTGTGTCGTTCGTCTTCGAGCAGATCAAGACGACGTACGATCCGGCCGATCAGGCTCCGAGCCCGGGCGGAACGGGCGACGACGTCCTCATCGGCGGCACGACGGCGTTCGACGAGCCGGCCGCGGCGCCGCAGCCGGCGGCGACGGGCGATGGGTCGGTGGACGCCGCGGACTACGTCGTCTGGCGCAAGACCGATGCGCCTGCCGGTGGCGACCCCGGCGCCATCGTGGCACCGACCGGGGACGCATCGCAGGAGACCGTCGACAAGGACGAGACGATCACGATCCACGGCGCCCGGACCGAGGACGGCACCGTCGATCTGCAGGACCTGAACCAGTTCCGCGCGAACTTCGGCCAGACGGCGGCTCCGGCTGCCGACACCCATGAGCTCGAGGAGATTTCGCTGACCTACCAGAAGATCGAGCACGAGGGCGATGACCCCGCCGGCGCGCCGTCGGATCTCGCCGCGGACACCCCGGAGCCGGCCATGGCGATCGAGCTGGAGAACGTCCAGATCACGTCCTACCAGCTGGGCGCCCATGACGGCGGCGACGCTCCCATTCCGAGCGATGGCCTGGCCGCGGCCGGCGGCGCGGGCGGTGGCGATGCCACCACGGATGCCGATGTCGATGGGCGGGACTTCCTCACCTGGCAGCGCAACGTCGGTACGCCGGCGGGGTCGGGCGGCGTCACGGAGTACACCTACGACGCCGCGGGCAACCTCGACAGCGCGCGAGCCCCGAGCGGCGCCGGCGCGCCGGCGCCCGCCCCGGAGGCCGGAGCCGCCGCGGACGACGACGGCGGGCCTGCGGCCGAAGCGCAGCCCTAGGCACCGTCCGCCCCACCTCGCGAGTCGTGGCCGGTTCGCTCTGGGAGGCGCTCGCCGGGCGCGCACCCGGCCGACCGGTGGGCCCGGCCGAGCCGGGCCTCTACGCCGCCGTCCTGGAGCGGCTCAACCCGGCCCGGGCGCGGCCGCGACTGCGGCCGGGGATCGAGGAATCGGCCCTCGTCTCGCTGCGCGGCACGCCCTACGTCATGCTCCGCTCGCCGGACCGCGAGCCGGCGTACCTCCGCCTCGAGCCGGCCGAGTTCGAGCTCGCCCAGCTGATGGACGGCAGCCGGACCGTGGCGGCCCTCGTCGCCGAGCTCGCGCGGCTCACCGGGGAGCTGGCCCCGGCTCGCGTCGTCCGGGTCGTGGCCGATCTGGCGGCGAACCGGATGCTCGAGGAGCTGCCGCTCGACGCGTTCCGGCCGCTCCGCCGGGTTCGTCGTCGCGGCGGCCCGGGCCGGGCCCGGGACCTGGTCCTCGACGTCCTGCGCGGTCGTCGATTCGCCCTGTTCGGCATCGACCCCTTCGTCGGGGCCCTCTACCGGGCGGGTGGGTGGCTGCTGTTCACCCGGCCGGGTGGGGTCGTCGTGACGGGGGTGGCGGTCCTGGGGGCGGTCGCGTTCGCAGGGCGCTGGATCCGGGGCGCGGAGCCCGTCTTCTCGGTCGCCGATTCGGTCGCCCTCGGCGCGGTCGCGCTGCTGCTGCTCAACGCGGTCTGCCTGGTGGCCCACGAGCTCGGGCATGCGCTCGCCGCCAAGCACGCCGGTCGCCGGGTGCCCAAGGCCGGCATCCTCCTGTACTTCGGGATCCCCTCGGTCTTCGTCGACACGAGCGACGTCTGGATGGCCGGCCGCCGGGCGCGGCTCCTGACCTCGGCGTCGGGTCCGGTGGCCGCCTTGTTCCTGGCCGGCGCGCTGAACCTCGCCGCGCTCGGCGCCCCGGAGCTGGGTCCCGCGGCCCTCAAGCTCGGCTTCCTCTGGTACCTCAACGTCGTCTTCAACCTCAACCCGCTGCTCGCCCTCGACGGCTACTACCTGCTCATGGACTGGCTGGAGCTGCCGAACCTGCGGGCGAGGGGCCTGGCGCTCACGATCCGACGGCTCCGGGAACGACGGTTCGGCTGGGGCGGCCTCGTCGGCGACGAGCGCCTCTATTCGATGTACGGGACGGTCGTCGTCCTGTGGCTCGTCGTGACGCTCGGCCTGGGAATCCGGTTCTGGCGAGACCGCCTGGATTCGCTCGGGACGACGCTGTGGCAGGACGGTCTCGGCGGCAAGGCCGGGTTCGCGCTCATCCTGCTGCTGCTGTTCGCGCCGCTCGTGGGCGCGGCCGCGGGTCACCTGTGGGCCGCGCTGCGAGCTCGCCGGGAGCGGGGCCGGGCCGGCCCGCGGGGCGCCCTTGCGGCAAAGGTGGCAACGCTGCAACGCAGCGTCCTGGCCGGCCTGGAGCCGGCCGCGCTGGAGGGTCTCGCCGGGCGGTCCGAGTGGGTCACCGCCCCGCCCGGTACCTGGGTCTCGTCCGGGAACGCGGTCGTCGACCATGGGGCGGTGGACGCCTGGACCCCGGGCGTGGGCCGGCCGCAGGTCGCCCGGCGGGCCCTTGCCGGCGACCTCGTCACGGTCGAGCCAGCGGCGTCCCCGATCCGCTGGCGATCTCGCGGCGCCCGGCTGCTGGCACTGCCCGGCGACGCCGACCTGTCGTCGGCCGTGGCCGCCGACGACGAGACACGGATCATCGCTGCCGCCGCGGCCCTCGCCCCGGGCCTCGGGGCGGCCGGCAGCGCCCGGCCGGGTGACGAGTCGGGAGGCTCGTCGGGCTGGTCGGATCGCCGGGGCGTCCATGCGGAACGAGGCGCCCTCGCCCCGTTCGATCGGGAGGACGTCATCGAGACGCCCTCGGACGAGGCAGCCGAGCGGATCGATCGGCGGGCCCGCCGGCTCGTGCTCCTCGTGGCGCTCCTGGCCATCCTGTCGCTCGTCGTCGCCGTGCCGTCGGGGTTCGCCTGGGCGGAGGTTCCCGGTGATCGAGTGCTCGTCACGGTCGAGCGAGGGACAGCACGGATCAGTCGGGCGGGAGCCGCAGCGCTGGACCTGTCGGACGCGGATCGCGTCGTCATCCCGCCCGGCACCGGGATCGAGGTTGGGGCTGGGAGCCTCGTCCGGCTCACGTTCCGCGGCGGGGCCGAGGGCCGCCTGTGCGGCGGGTCGCGAGCCACGCTCGACGCGGCGGCATCGGCCGGAGTCGACCCGATCCGGCCGGCCGGACGGCTCACGCTCACCCGGGGCGTGCTCGTCGCCGACACGGCGAGCGTGACCGAGTCGTTCGACGCCGTCGCGCTCGTGGTCAGCGCAGGTCGGCGGTTCGAGAACCGCGGGCCCGCGGTCTTCGCGATCGAGGGCAGGTCCGCGGTGGTCGCCGCCGGCGAGGTGCTCGCGGACGGCCTGCCGGCGCCGGACGGCGGCGCGATCGATTGTCCCGGCGGTGGCGGCCTCACGGGACCCGGGCCGTCGACGTCGGCGCCACCCGACAGCACCCCGACACCGGGCCAGCCCTCCGCGACGCCCTCGACAACGGCAACGCCGTCGTCCGGGCCGTCGCCGACGCCAGGCCCGAGCCCGACGCCGGACTCGAGCCCGAGCACGACGCCCCTCGTGACGCCGAGCCCGCCGCCGCCCACCGCGACCCCGGCACCCACGCCCGAGCCGACGCCGCGCCCGACACCGCGGCCCACGCCGATCCCGACGCCGACCCCGACGCCGGCACCGGACTTCACGATCAAGTGCTCGGCCACGACGCTGCCGGACCCGATGTCGTCGTGGACCAGCACCTGCACGATCACGTCGCTCAACGGGTTCAGTGCCCCGGTGAACCTCGCCTGCGCGTTCAATCCCGCCGCGCCGTCGGCCGCCATCATCTGCACGTTCAACCCTGCGCCGACCGTCGTGCCGCCGCCGAACGGCGCCGTGAACGTCACGGTCTTCGTCACGGTGACGCCCCCGGGCTGCCATGACTTCGACGTCGTCGCGTCGTCCGGGTCCCTCGTCCGTCGGGCACACTTCAGCTGCCCCTGACCGAGGAGGGATCGATGACCTGCTGGTTCTGCGACCGGGCGGCCCGCGGCACGTGCCGGTTCTGCGGCCGAGGCCTGTGCGAGCAGCACGCGAAGACCGGGCCGTACGTCCTCGCGGCCTACCGCTCGCAGGTCCGCGGCCGGGCCGAGGCGCTCGTCGTCGAGGACGCGCTCCAATGCGGCACGTGCCGTCCACGGCCACAGCCGGTGCCGATGCCCGAGCTCGACTGAACCGCGGCCCGGTCGTTCGGCTACCGTTCGCGCGGTGGACGGCGACCTGACGCGCGGAGCGACGAAGACCGAGGTCCGCGTCGGGCGCGAGGCTCCCGGCCGATGAGCGCGGCCCTCGACGCGATCGCGGCGCGCCCCCGAACCGCCGCGCTCCTCGGAGCGCTCTGCATCGCGTTCTCCGGGATCTTCTACCGCTACGCCGACGTGTCGCCGTCCACGGTGACGGTCTTCCGGTGCCTCTACGGGTTGCCGGTCCTCGCGCTCGTCGCCTGGCTCGAGCACCGCCGCTACGGGCCGCTGCCGCGGCGAGTGGTCGGCCTCGCGATCGTCGCCGGGGTGTTCTTCGCCGGCGACCTCCTGACCTGGCACCACGCGGTGGATGCCGTGGGGGCCGGCCTGGCGACGGTCCTCGGCAACCTCCAGGTCCTCGTGGTCGGCTTCGTCGCGTGGGCGGTCCTGCGGGAGCGGCCGCCGCGGCCGGTGATCCTCGCGACGCCGGTGGTCCTGGCGGGCGCGGTCCTCATCTCGGGCGTGATCGGCTCGGGGGCATACGGCGCGAATCCGCCGCTCGGTGTCGCCCTCGGGATCGTGACCGCCTTCTGCTACGCGGGCTACCTCCTCGTGATCCGCCACGGCTCCACCGACATCCGCCGACCGGCCGGGCCCGTCGCGCTCGCGACGGCGTCGACGATGGTCGTCGCGATCGTCGCCGGCGCCGTCATCGGCGATCTCGACCCGGTGCCCGCGTGGCCGAGCCACGGCTGGCTCGCCCTCGTCGGCCTCACGTCCCAGTCGGTCGGCTACCTGCTCATCTCGATGTCGCTGCCGCGCCTGCCGGCCGCACTCGTCTCGATCATCCTCCTCGTCCAGCCAGTCGCGACGGTCCTCCTCGCCCGGGTGCTCCTCACCGAGATCCCGTCCGGCGCGCAGGTGGCCGGGGTGGTGCTCATCGTGGGTGGCATCGCCATCGCGACGATCCCGGTCGGGCGACTCCGCGACATGGCTGGCCGGCGCACGTCCGAAGCCGGGTGAGCGTGGCGGCCTGATCGCGGCGGACGAGCCGCAGCCGCCGCGAGGACGGAGATCCGGACCCCGGAGCCTAGGGCTCGAGGCCGCTGAGGAACCTCGCCGTCGCCTCGATCAGCTGGTCCTGCTGGGCGGCTCGCGAGATGGTCGCCGGCGGGTCGTTGGGCTGGCCGGTGTACCAGCCCATCTGCTCGTGGTTCCCACCCTCGATCGTGACGATGGTCGGCGGCAGCCCCAGGTTCGCGAGGCGCTCGGTGCTCACGAAGCCGGCGGCACCGCTGTCGAGCGTGCCGTAGATCAGGATCGTCGCGACCGGCTCGGGGAGCCGGGTCGCGCTGTAGGCGGCCCACAGGACGAGCCCGCGGATCCCGCCCATCCCCGTCCCCGGGTCCGCGCCGGCGTTCGGATGGCTCGCGACGTACTGCGCCGCCATCGCGCCGCCGAGCGAGTGCCCGCCGATGGCCCACTGCCGGATCTCCGGGTGCGCCGCGAGGACCGCGTCCGCCCGATCGATCCCGAGGACCGCGAGGTTCAGGGGCATGGGCACGATGACGACGAGGAACCCGAGCCCGGCCAGTCTCGCGGCCGTCGGCGCATATGCCGCGGCGTCGACCTTGCCGCCGGGATACAGGATGAGCCCGGTGATCGGCTCGACCGAAGCCGGCCGGAACTCGAGCCGGTCGTCGACGCGGGCGAACGTGACGGTGTCGGTCGAGGCGAGGGCGGCCGAGGCCTCGGGGAGGTTCGGCTGCGGGATCGCGAAGTACGCGGCGCCGACGACCGCGATCAGCGCCACGAGCACGACGGCGACGGTCGCGAACCGTCGGCGGCGGCTCACGGCGTCGCCCCCCGAGCCCGCGACCGGACCGGCGGGCGCGGCGTGCGGCGGATCACGCGCCGGTCAGGCAGGTTCGACGCCGGCCCTGGGCGGAGCCGCGAGCGGGGCGTCGTCCGGCGTGGCGGCGGCCGCGGATCCCCACTCGTGCGTGTGCGCCGCCGCGGGCTCGGCGGGGCCGTCATACGACGGCAGCTCGTCGCGAGGCGTCGCGCCGTCGATGACCGTGCCCGGATCGCCGAGGTCGATCGTCCGGAGCGCGACGTCGCCGCGCTCGACGAGCTCGGCGAGCAGCTCGTCGGGCATCGAGGTCGGCGGGAGCGTCCGGAAGGCCGTGAGGGCCGCGACCGGCAGCAGCGCCGGCCAGCCGGCCTCGTCGCGGTAGGTCGGGCGAAGCAGCGCCTCCCCGTCGACGCCGTGCGCCTCGATGAGCGATGTCGCGGTCTCGGGCCCGGCCCAGCAGAGACGGGCCGGCCAGATGAGCGCGGCGTCCGTGCCGCTGACCTCCGCGATCGCGACGTCGATGCCGCGGGCGATCTGCGCGACCGGCCCGCCGTCGTGGGGAGCCGGCGTCGCGAGGGTCACGGGCGCACCGGCCAGCGCGGCCGCGACCGCACCGTCCGGGTCCGGGGCCACGACGACGATCGGCATGGCCCCGCCGGCCCAGGCCGCGTCGACGATCCGGCGAACACGGGCCACGCCCGCCGCGTCGGCCAGGGCGGAGTCCGCGGATGCGGCGAGGACGACGGCGGCGACGGTCACGGCCCGATCCTACCAGCGCAACGCGAGACGACGATCGGCCCTTGTGGCGGCGGGACCGTGCGCCGATGCTGGGCCCCGAGGAGGCCAGCCGTGGCGCTGCAGTTCGTGGTCCAGATCGAGAACCGGCCGGGGTCGCTGGCGCGCTTCGCGCACGCCCTGGCCGAACGCGGGGTCAACATCGTCCACTGCGCCGCCGGCGGCGCCGGGGCGATCGGCTATGCGATCGTCGAGACGGAGGACGACGCGGCGACGCGCGAGGTCCTTCGATCCATCGGCGCCTCGTTCGTCGAGGGCCGGCCGATGACCGTCGAGGTCGAGGACCGACCGGGGGCGCTCGCGGAGGTCGCCGAGCGGCTCGGCACGGCCGGCGTCGAGATCCACGGCCTGCTCATCGTCGGACGACGGGACGGGCTGGTCCACCTCGCGATCACCGTCGACGACGAAGCCGCCGCCAGGGCGGCCCTCGAGCGCATCCCCGTCACGGCCTGACGTCGCCGAACCCCACGGCATGGGCGCACGGGTCCCGCACCGGACCTGTGCGACAATCCGGCGCCCATGACCGCACCCTCCCGCCTCGCCGTGCGCGACGACCTTCGCGACGTCGCGATCGTCGCCCACGTCGACCACGGCAAGACCACCCTCGTCGACGCGATGCTCCGCCAGACCGGCACCTTCCGGGCGAACGAGGCCGTCGTGGACCGGGTCATGGACTCGATGGATCTCGAGCGGGAGAAGGGGATCACGATCCTCGCCAAGCAGACGACGGTCGATCACGACGGCGTCCGGCTGAACATCGTGGACACCCCGGGGCATGCCGACTTCGGCGGCGAGGTCGAGCGCTCGCTCCTCATGGTCGACAGCGTCCTGCTGCTCGTCGATGCGGCGGAGGGCCCGCTGCCCCAGACCCGCTACGTGCTCCAGAAGGCGATGGCCCGCCGCCTCCCGGTCGTCGTGGCGATCAACAAGATCGACCGCGGCGACGCCCGCCCGGCGGAGGTCCTCGACGCGGTCTACGAGCTGTTCATCGACCTCGGCGCGGATGACGACCAGATCGACTTCCCGGTCGCGTACACGAATGCGAAGCTCGGCACCGCGACGCTCGACCTGGCGCGGCCCGGCACCGACCTCCGGCCGCTCCTCGATCTCCTCGTCCGGGTCACGCCACCGCCGCGGTTCGAGCCCGGCCATCCGCTCCAGCTCCTCGTCACGAACCTCAGCGCGAACGAGTACGTCGGCCGGATGGCGGTCGGGCGGATCCGGAACGGCTCGATCCGGGTCGGGCAGCGGATCGTGGTCGTGCGCGAGGAGCCGGACGACACGGCCGGCTCGGTGGAGCCGGGGCGCACGGTGACACTGACCGGGACCGTCACGAGCCTCCAGACGGCCCACGGGATCGAGCGTGTCGAGATCGCCGAGGCATCCGCCGGCGAGATCGTGTCCGTCGCCGGCCTCCCGGACGTGACGATCGGCGACACGATCACGGACCCGGGCGACCCGCGGCCCCTGCCACGCCTCGACGTCGACGCCCCGACCCTCCGGATGACGTTCGGGGTGAACACCTCGCCGCTCGCCGGGCGCGACGGGAAGTACGTGACGTCCCGCCAGATCAAGGCCCGGCTCGACCGCGAGGTCCTCGGCAACGTCTCGATCGAGGTCCATCCCACCGAGTCGGGCGACACGTACGAGGTCCGTGGCCGTGGCGAGCTCCAGCTCGCCGTCCTCATCGAGCAGATGCGGCGCGAGGGCTACGAGCTCACCGTCTCTCGCCCCGAGGTCATCCTCCGGGAGATCGACGGCGAGGTCCGCGAGCCGTACGAACGGGTCACGATCGATATCCCGCCCGACTACATCGGCGAGGTCCAGACGGCCCTCGCCGGCCGCAAGGGCCGGCTCGAGCAGCTGACGACCGACGCCGACGGCCGCGTCCGGCTCGAGTTCGTGCTGCCGGTCCGCGGGCTCATCGGCTATCGCGGCCAGCTCCTGACCGACACCCGCGGGACGGCGCTCCTCCACCAGATCGGCGAGGGCTACGGCCCGTGGGCCGGCGAGGTGACCCACCGGACGTCCGGCGTCCTCGTGGCGGACCGGTCGGGGACCTCGAACGCCTACGCCCTCTTCAACCTCCAGGAGCGCTCGGAGCTCCTCATCGGCGCCGGCGTCGAGGTCTACGAGGGGATGATCGTCGGGGAGAACGCTCGAGCCGGCGACCTCGACGTGAACGCGACGAAGGAGAAGAAGCTCACGAACATCCGGACCCACGCCCACGACGAGGCGCTCCGGCTGACCCCGCCCCGGCCCCTGACGCTGGAGTCGGCGATCGAGTTCATCGCCGCGGACGAGCTGGTCGAGGTGACGCCGTCGTCGATCCGGCTCCGGAAGCGGCTCCTTGCGAAGCACGAGCGGGAGCGCGAGCGCGGCCGCGAGTACGACCGCGACCGGGTGAGCTGACGCCGACGGCGCGCGCGGCGCCGCGTCAGCAGGGCGGGACGACGTCCGGCTCGATGGCGCCCTCGTTGTCCGAGACGCCGGCCGTGGTCGTGACCGCGAACCCCTCGTCGATCGCCACGAGCGTCCGGCCCTCGCCGACCGTCACGGTCGCGATGAGCGCGCAGGTGTCGGTGTAGACCTCGATCGTGACCGGGCCGGGCTTGCCGTCGGTGACGCCCATCGGGCCGGGCTCCGTCTGGAGGATCCCGCTCCGGCCGGCGATGAGGAGATCCTCGACGGCCGTGCCGCCGTTTGCCGGCAGGACCTTCAGGTGCACGGGAGCCTCGCCCGAGTTCCGGATCGAGAGCGAGAACGTCGTCTCGGCCGCCGGCGTCCCGCAGGCGCCGACGAGGCTGGCGATGACGACGAGGGCGACGACCCACGACAGCGACCGGCGCGGCCTGAGCCTTCCGAACACCCCCGGGACAGTTCGGTGCACGGCGGGGAGCCTAGCACTCCGGGGCCGCCGTGCAGCGCCTGCGCGCCACTCCGTGGTGCGACGCGGCACCGAGTCGCCGGGCGGGACGCGGCGGCGTCCGGCCTACAATCGCTCCCTGATGCCCCTCTACCTCGACCACGCCGCGACCACGCCGCTCCGTCCCGAGGCGCTCGAGGCGATGCTCCCGTACCTCGGCGCGGAGTTCGGGAATCCCAGCTCGCCGCACGCCTGGGGCCGGCGTGCCCGGGCCGCGCTCGACGACGCCCACGAGCGGATCGCGGCCGCGCTCGGCTGCGGACCGCGCGAGATCGTCCTGACGAGCGGCGGAACCGAGGCCCTGAACCTCGCCCTGAAGGGAGCGGCCTGGGCCGGCAAGGCCCGCGGGCACCGGATCGTGACCACGAGGGTCGAGCACCATGCGGTCCTGCACCCGCTGCAGCACCTCGAGAAGTTCGGCTTCGAGGTCGTCGAGCTGCCGGTCGATCGCTACGGTCGGGTCGATCCCGACGAGGTCGAGGCCGCGCTCAGCGAGCGGACGATCCTCGTCGCGATCGGCCACGCGAACAACGAGGTCGGGACGATCCAGCCGGTCGCCGAGGTTGTCCGTCGGGTCCGGAAGAGCGGCCCGAAGGGCTGCCTCGTGGCGGTGGACGCGGTCGCGTCCGTGCCGTACCTGCCGGTCGACGTCGAGGCGCTCGGGTGTGACCTCCTCGCGATCGCCGGCCACAAGCTCGAGGGCCCGAAGGGCTCGGGCGCGCTCTACCTCCGGGCCGGCACGCACATCCTCGGCCAGCAGCAGGGTGGGACCCAGGAACGCTACCGCCGCACCGGGACCGAGGACGTCGCCGCGGCGGTCGGGATGGCCGTGGCGCTCGAGCTCGCGGTCGCGGAGCGTGAGGCCACGGCCCGGCGACTCCGGCGCGCCCGGGAGCGGCTCCTCGCGGCGCTCACCGCGGTCGAGGGGGTCGAGGTCACCGG
>DASUMJ010000022.1:0-4080 GCA_036277775.1 Candidatus Limnocylindrales bacterium | reverse complement strand
GCCGGCCCTCGTCACGAAGATGGTCAACACCTACGTCCTCCGGAGCCCCGAGCACTCGCTCGAGGACGCCTACGACACCCTGTCCGACCGGGAGCGCGAGGTCCTCCTCCTCGCCGCCGTCGGCCACACGAACCGCGAGATGGCCAAGGCGCTCCACCTCTCCGAGCAGACGGTCCACAACTACCGTGCGAGCGTCATGGAGAAGCTCGGCTTCCACGACCGGGTGGAGCTCCTGAAGTACGCGATCCGACGGGGCGTCCTGAACGTCGCCGACCTGTAGCCGCGCGAGGAGCGGCGTCGCGGACGAGGCGTTCGGATTCGAGGCCGTCGGGCGCCGGCGGGGCCCTCAGCCGCCGGCCGAGGCGGGACCCGGCGACGGGATGGGCCCCTCGACGACGGTGAGCTGGCCGCCGTACATCCCCATCGAGCACATGTACTGGATCGTTCCGGGCCGCATCGCGGGGAGGTCGATGACGTTCTCGCCCTCGCGGAGCGTGACCGCAAGGTTCAGCGACGGGACCTGGAGGAAGATTGCGCACGACCGCGCCTCGAGCGACTCGACGATCCACCGGGTCGGGACGCCGGCGTAGAGCGCCGCGTTCGCGGGCGAATAGCCCTCGCCGTGCTGGAACGTGCGGATCGTCTGGACCCCGTCCTCGTCGATCGTCACCGCCGGCACGGCGCCGGCCCCGAGGGCCTCGGTCGGGAGGAGGCCCGCAAGCCGGGCGCCCGCCAGTCCGTTGAGCACGGCGAACGACAGGACCACGACGCCGATTCCGCGGAGCAGCGCGGGCCGTGAGCCCTTCGGCAGCAGCGTCGGCAGGCCGCCGAGGGCGAGCAGCCCCGGCACCGTCCCGAGCGCGAACACGGCCATGATCCCGCCCGCCACGAGCGGCGACCCGGTCGAGAGGGCGTAGACCTGGACCGCCTGGGTGAAGCCGCAGGGCAGGAAGAACGTGGCCGCACCGAGCGCAACCGCGCGGCCGTCCGAGTAGCTGGCGACCCCACCGCCGTCCAGCCCGAGGCGCGCCCCGAGGCCGCCGGGGAGGGTCGGCGACCAGCCGGCGATCCGCGGTGAAAGCCCGGTCAGCCGGACCCCGAGGACGGTCATCAGCACGGCCACGGCGATCATCAGGACAGCGATGAGCGTGGGCGGGAGGACCACCCGCGAGCCGAGCGCGCCGAGCCCGGCGCCGAGCGCCGCGAAGCCGACGATGCGGCCGGCGAGGAAGGCGAACGTGGGGCGGAGTCGGGTCAGCACCGGCGGGTCGCCACCGTCCGCTCGACGGGCTGCGGCGGCGGCCGAGAGTGCGAGGACGAGGCCGCCGGTCAGGGCCATGCAGGTCGAGACGCCGGCGGCGAGGCCGAGCAGGCCCGCGACGACGAGGCCGCCATCACGAATGTCCCCGGCTCCCGATGCGAAGCCGGCCAGGCCCGTCGCCTCGGCCAGGAACGCGATGGCGATGATCGCGAGCATGCCGGTCCCGGCGGCGACCCATGCCCGCGAGTCGCGCGTGACCCAGGGCGTGCTGCCGACCTCGTAGCCTGCGGCCTCGATCGCCTCGGCGATGTCGACCCCGGAGACCGGGCCGAGCGTCTCGACCTCGACCCGGGCCTTCGACGCAGACGCAACCGCGCGGGACACGTTGGGGATCTTCCGGACGTTGCGCTCGATCCGGCGCTCGCAGGCCCGGCAGGTCATGCCGAGGATCGGCACGACGATCCGGCCGGCGACGGGTGCCGGGGCGGGTACAGGTCGCGGGACGCGGGCCCTCATGCCCGGAGTGTCGGCGGCCGGCGCGTTCTCCGGGCAGGGACCAACGGCCCGTGTGCGCGGCCCGTTCGGCCCCCGGATTCGCGGGACAAGGCGCGCCGCCGTTGACGCCGGCCCTACGATCGCCCCCTGATGATCCCCCGCCCTTCGAACGGGTCGCCGACCGAACCGCACGACGGCGGCCCGCTCCTCACCGCCGAGCAGATCAGCGCCGTCGAGCGGTTCCCGGACGACAACCCGAACCCAGTCCTCCGGATCGACGGCGACGGCCACCTCGTCTATGCCAACCCGGCGAGCAGCAGCGTCGTCACGGCCCTCGGGGGGCGGGTCGGCGAGCGGCTGCCGGACGACGCCCTGGAGCGGCTCACCGCGGTCGCGTCGTCGCAGGGCTTCATCGAGGTCGTCGCCGAGAACCGGACGTACGCGGTCTGGCCGGTGCCGATCGCCGAGCTCGGCTTCACGAACCTCTACGGGATGGACGTGACCGCCGAGCGGGCGATCGTGAAGTTCCCGGACCAGAACCCGAACCCCGTCCTGCGCATCGACTGGCAGGCGAGGCTCGTGTATGCAAACCAGGCCAGCGAGACGATCGTCTCGGGGCTCGACCTGGCGCTCGGGCGGCCCCTGCCGGCGGACCTCGGCGAGGCGCTGCGCGACGCGGCCCGCGCCGACGAGCGCGAGACGATCGAGATCGAGGCCGGCGGACACGCCTACGCCCTGCTGCCGGTCGACATCCCGGAGTTCGGGTTCATCAACGTCTACGGCACCGACGTCACGGCGGTCCGCGAGCGCGAGCGCCTGGCCCGCGAGAACGAGCGGCTCCTCCTCAACGTCCTGCCGGAGCCGATCGCCCGCCGGCTCCGTGACGGCGAGCCACTCATCGCCGACCGGTTCGACGACGTGACCCTGCTGTTCGCGGACATCGTCGACTTCACCCGGCTCTCGTCCGAGCTCTCGGCCACCGAGCTCGTCGGCGTGCTCAACGAGGTCTTCACGGTCTTCGACGGGCTCGTGGAGCGGTACGGGCTCGAGAAGGTGAAGACGATCGGCGACGCCTACATGGTCGTCGGCGGGATGGACGGGCGATCGCCCGACCACACGGCCAGGGTCGCCGCGATGGCCATCGAGCTGGCTGACGCCGTCGGGCAGATCGCGACCGCCGTGCGCCTCGGGATCCGGTTCCGGATCGGGATGCACTGCGGGGCGGTCGTGGCCGGGGTGATCGGCACGAAGAAGTTCATCTACGACATCTGGGGCGACACGGTGAACCTGGCCAGCCGCATGGAATCGCACGGCGTCCCGGGCCGGGTCCAGGCCACCCACGAGGTCGTGCGGCGGCTCGAGGGAATCTTCCAATTCGAGGCTCGCGGCCTCATCGACGTCAAGGGCAAGGGGCCCACGCCGGCCTACCTGCTGGTCGGCCATGCTCCCCGACCGCCCGCCGGGCGGACGTAACGGCCGGGGCCGGCGAGCGTCGACGTGCCATGACGACCACGACCGCCGCCCAGCGCCCCCGATCCCGTCGCTCCGCCCGGACCCGAGTCGCGGCCGCGACGCTGCTCACCGTGAGCCTCGTCCTCACGGCCTGCGGCGCCGGCGGGCCCGGCGCGAGCCCGACCGGCACGCCCGGCGCGACGAGCTTCGCCGAGTTCCGTGAGGCATTCTGTGCGACCTGGGCGTCGATCTTCACGGCCGTCGGCAACCCCGATGCCGGGAGCGGATCGGAGCTGAGCGACGCGTTCGAGGCGGCGATCGAGCGTGGCGACCTCGTCACCGCGGAGGCGAAGGCCCTCGAGATCCGGAACGAGCTCGAGGCCGGCCGGCGGCACGCGGCATTCGGCGGGGCCTGGGAACCGGCGGCGGCCGGGATGGGCCACCTCGACCGGCTGCTCGTCGCGTTCGGGGCGTACATCGAGGCGCAGCGGGCGGCGGCAGCGGCCGGGGCCGGGCCCGCCCAGGAGCGGGCCCAAGCAGCGTTCGAGGCGGCCGGCGGGATGGACGCCTGGACCTCCGTCCTCACCCCGGAGACGTGGGCTGCGGCGGCGTCGGCACGGCCGGCGGATGCGCCGTTCGAGAACTGCGGCGACCTCCCGATCGGGATGTAGCCCCCGAGACCGGGGACCCGGTAGGCCCGCCCCTAGCTCGTCTCCGCCGCTTCACGGCGGCGCCGCAGGAGTCCCGTCCGCGGCCCGAGCAGGAGGGCGGCGAGGAACGCCGCCGTCTCGACGAGCACGATGAGCGCGCCGCTCGCCGTGTTCGTCCAGAAGCTCAGGTAGAGCCCGACCACCGGCGCCGCGATCCCGATG
>DASUMJ010000021.1:0-2119 GCA_036277775.1 Candidatus Limnocylindrales bacterium | reverse complement strand
GCATCGTCGACGTCGCCGGCGGCGACGTAGTGGTGGCCGGCGATGCGCCAGTCGAGCGGCTCGGCTGCGACGGCCACGGCGCGGTGGATCTCGGCCACGGCCTCCGCCCCGAGCGAGCGTCTGAGTCGAGCCTGGAGGAAGTCGCGGACGAGCGGGTGGGCGCGGACGTGATCCCGCGCCTGGGGTCCGGTGCGGCTGAAGAGCCCGATGCTCTCGCCCTCGGCGATGGCGGCCCGGGTCTGGGCGTCGGTCGTGCCGGCGGCGACCGACCCGAGCACCGGCTCGACGACATCGAGCAGGGCCGTCCGCATGAGGAACTGCTGGAGCTCGGCAGAGAGCTCCCCGACCACCTCCTCGGCGAGGTAGTCGTAGAGCTCGCCCTCGGCGCCGCTCAGTGAGCCGACGAACGCCCGGATCTCGCTCGGCGTCCGGTCGCGGATCGCGGTCCGGACGAGCTGCAGCGAGGCCGCCCAGCCCTCGGTCCGGCGTGACAGCTCGGCCACGACCCCGGGCTCGAGCGTCAGCGCGTAGGTGTCCCGGAACAGCGCCTCGGTCTCCTGTGGATCGAACCGCAGGTCGGACGTGCGAAGCTCGGCGACCTCGCCGAGGGCCCGGAGCCTGGCCAGCGGCACCGGGGGCGTGGTCCGGCTGATCAGGACGAACGTGAGGCGTTCCGGCGCCCGTGCCAGGAGCTCGCGAAGGATGTCGCGGACGTCGATGGAGTCGTCGACCACGTGGACGTCATCGAGGACGATCGCGGTGGGATCGGCGGGCAGCTCGCCGAGCTCCCGGATGAAGGTGTCGAGCACGGCGTCGCGAGGCGGTGGAGCGGCGCCCGTCTCCCGGAGCATCGACTCCGTGACGGGGCCGAACTCCGGGACGTGGACGCGGACCGCGGCGACGAGGTAGGCGAGGAAGCCCATCCAGTCGCGATCGCCCCGATCGAGCCGAAACCAGAGGGCCCGGACCCGGGTGCGCCGGCTGAAGTCGGCGAGCAGGGTCGTCTTGCCGTAGCCCGCTTCGGCGAGGACGAGCACCACGCGCCGATGGATCTTGACGTTGAGCCAGTCGAGGAGGCGGACTCGCTCCAGCGTCTCGTCGTGCAGCGGCGGCGCCTGCACCTTGCCGATCTGGATCGAGTACTCGGACATCGGGCCGCGCCGCCCTCCGGGAACGTGGTTCGAAACGACGATCGCGGGTCGGCCCGGTCCAACGGGGACACCGGCCGGCTGCGATCCGTCGCGCCGTTGCGACGGACGAGCCGCTGCCGGTCCCTCGGGCGGCGCGAACGATACGGAGGGCCGTCCGCCGATGTCAACGAGCCGCGCCGGGGGCGTCTTCTCGCCAGTGGATCCCGGGGCCGGTGCTCGACGACGGGACGCGGCGGGTCCGGAGCTGGGCATGCCGCGCATGGTGGCCCGCGACGCTCAACCGCCGCTTAGCTGCGACCGGGCCCGCGACGCCCGCGTCCGATGGCAGCCGTGGAGCGATCAGCCCTCGTACTCGAAGCCGATCTTGATCTCCACCCGGTACTCCACGATCTCGCCGTCCTCGACCGTCGCCGACGACTTCACGACCTCGACCGTCCGGATGTTGCGGACGGTCCGCGAAGCCGTCGCGACAGCCTGGCGGGCCGCGTCGCTCCACGAGTTCGGGCTCGTGCCGACCATCTCCCGGATGATGATGACGCCCACGCGGTCCTCCTCGAACGACGGCGACTCCGATCCGACCGCGCCAGTCTACGGCCGGTTCGGTTCCGCACCGCGTGCGCGCCGGTCCTACGCGCGGGCCGGCGACTCCACGGGCGCGATCAGACCCGCCCGCACCTTGTCGAAGCAGGTGCTGCAGTAGACGGGGCGATCGGTCCTCGGGGCGAACGGCACCATCGCCTGGTTGCCGCAGGCCCCGCAGACGGCCGCATGGTATTCACGCGGCGCACCGCCGGTCCGGACCTGTTTCGCGACCGCCCGGCAGTCCGGGCAGCGCTGCGGTTCGTTGGTGAGGCCCTTCTCGGCGAAGAATCGCTGCTCGCCGGCGGAGAAGATGAACGCCTCGCCGCAGTCGCGGCAGGCCAGCGCCCGATCCTCGTACACGCGTTTCCCCTCGAGCTGATCGGTCC
>DASUMJ010000020.1:0-2495 GCA_036277775.1 Candidatus Limnocylindrales bacterium | reverse complement strand
GGCCCACTTCGAGGGGCGCCCCATGGCGGACAATCGGGCCATGGCGATCCCCTGCATCGACACCGACCGACTCGTCCTTCGATCGTTCCGCGGCGTCGACCGCGAGCCGTTCGCCGCGATGAACGCCGACCCGCAGGTCATGGCGCACTTCCCGAGGACGCTGACCCCGGAGGAGAGCGACGCGTTCATCGATCGCGCCACCGAGCGCTGGGCGACGGACGGGTTCGGCCTGTGGGCCGTCGAGCGACGCGCCGACGGGCGGTTCCTCGGCTTCACCGGGCTCGCGGCGCCGACGTTCGAGGCGCACTTCACGCCGTGTGTCGAGATCGGCTGGCGCCTCGCCGTCGAGGCCTGGGGCCACGGCTATGCGACCGAGGCTGCCCGTGCGGGCCTCCGCTTCGCGTTCGGGCAGGTCGGGCTCCACGAGGTCGTCTCGTTCACGGTTCCGGCCAACGTGCGGTCACGAGCCGTGATGAAGCGCCTCGGGATGACCCGCGATCCGGCCGACGACTTCGTCCACCCGCGCCTTCCGGACGGTCACCCGCTCCGCGGGCACGTCCTCTACCGGCTCAGCCGGGCGTCGTGGGCGCGAGCAGGGACCGGTTGAGCTCGGCGACCGCGGCGCAGCCGAGGAGCGGCAGGGTGAGCTCGAGCTCCTCGCGGAGGATCGCGATCGCCCGCTCCACGCCGGCCTGACCTGCCGCGGCGAGGGCCCAGTAGAACGGCCGGCCGACGAGGACGCCCGACGCCCCGAGCGCGAGCGCGACGGCGATGTCGAGGCCGCGCCGATCCCGCCGTCGACCCAGACCTCGCAGCGGCCGTCGACCGCCTCCACGATCGCCGGCAGGGCGCGGGCCGTCGCGATCGAGCGGTCGAGCTGGCGGGCGCCGTGGTTCGAGACGCAGATCGCGTCGACGCCGTGGTCGATGGCGATCCGGGCGTCGTCCGGGGCCAGGATCCCCTTCAGCGCGAACGGCAGCCGGCTCCATGACCGGATCTCGGCGAGGTCGCCCCACGTCAGGCCGATCGCGCGCTGGTCGTCGAGGCCCCGGTAGCGGCCGCGTGGCGCCCGCTCGGTCGCTTCCGCCGCGTCGACGTAGGGCATCCGTGGCAGCGTGAACCCGGAGCGTCGGTCGCGCTCGCGGTAGCCGAGGACCGGGAGATCGACCGTCAGCACGATCGCCCGGCAGCCCGCGGCCTCGGCGCGCTCCACGATCGAGCGGGTGTAGCCCATGTCCTCGACGAGGTAGAGCTGGAAGAGCAGGTCCGCGTCCGGCGCCGCGGCGGCCACCTCGGCCGCGGTCATCGAGGCCGAGGTGGAGAGGAGCATCGGGATCCCGCCGGCCGCGGCCGCCCGGGCCATCGCCCCCTCGGCGTCGGGGTTGGCCATCGCCTGGGCGGCCATCGGCGCGATCGCGACCGGGAGCGCGCACGGCCGGCCCAGGAACGACCCGGAGACGTCGACCGTCCGGATGTCCGTCAGGACGCGCGGCACGAACCGATGGTCGATCCAGGCGACGTCATTCTCGGCGAGCGTGATCTCGTCCCATGAGCCGCCGGCGAGGTAGTCCCACGCCGGCCCGGCCATCCGATCCCGGCCGGGGGCCTCGAACTCGTTGACGCTGACGATCGAGGCGAGCGCATCGGGATGGAGCGCGGCGGTCACGGCCGGCAGCGTAGCAGCGGGGCCGGAGTTGGCCCGGGCATCACGGGAGCGGCTCGAACGTCGCGGCGGTGGCCGCGAACGCCGCGAGACACTCCTCGGCGCGATCCGCCGCACAGATGCCCGACATCACGACATAGTCCTCGTCGCCGCCGAGCAGCACCTGGTAGACGACGACCTCGCCTGGCCGGCTCGCCCGAGTCGCCGTCGCGACGATCTCGATGCCGGGGCGGCCTGCGATCGTGATCTCCTTCGTCGACTCGATCTGGACGTTGCGGACCGTGGCGGTCTCCTGGAGCCGCTGGACCGCGAACCCCTCCAGGTCGCCGGGGGCAGCGACACCGAGCGATGGCGCGACGATGAAGAAGGGCTCGTCGATGTCCGCCGACGGGAACGCGCCACTCGTGTTGTATGCGCCCGCGTTCACGAAGGCCCCGGCGAATCGGAGGGGCGGCGCCGGGTCGACCGTGAAGGTCAGGACCGCAGCTGGATCCGTCGAGCGCTCCGGGTCGACCGAGATCGTCAGGGCCGCCTCCCGGATCGCGGCGCCGATCGCCGTCTCGTCGATCGGATAGTTGCCGTTGACCATCACGGTCAGGGCGGCGACGCCCGTGACGAGGATGACCTTTCCGAACCGGGCCCCGGCGGCCGACTGCGTGCCTTCGACGAGCAACCCGGGCAGCCCGCCGATGGTGAGCTCCGTCCGCGCGGTGACGGTGACCCCCTGGCCGGCGAACCCCTCGTCGGTCAGGCCCGGGACGATCTCGTCGTACGGCCCGGGCAGCTCGGCGATGACGATCGACGCGCCGGACTCGTGCTCGAAGCCGACGAA
>DASUMJ010000019.1:0-10911 GCA_036277775.1 Candidatus Limnocylindrales bacterium | reverse complement strand
CTCCGCGATGAGCGTCAGGAGCGGGTACGGATCCCGCCAAAGGACGTGCGAGTCGAACAGCCACATGTAGTCGAAGCCAAGCGCCTCGCCGAGCTTCGCCAGCTCGACCGTGTCCCTGATCGAGTGCTCGGGCTTGAGCGTGAACCCGAATTGCATTCGACCGGTCCTAGGGCCGCGTCAGGTCGCCGTACGCGTCGGGGCGACGATCCCGGTAGAACTGCCACGTCTGGCGGACCTGGGTGATCACGTCGAGATCCATGTCCCGGACGATGAGCTCCTCATCGTGCGGCGAGGCGACCGAGCCGATGAACTGGCCGCGCGGGTCGCAGAAGTAGCTCTGGCCGTAGAAGTCGTCGTCTCCGATTTCCTTCTCGATGCCGACCCGGTTGATCGTGCCGACGAAGTAGCCGTTCGCGACGGCGTGGCTGACCTGCTCGATCCGCCACAGGTACTCCGACAGCCCGCGCGACGTCGCCGAGGGGATGAAGACCATCTCGGCGCCGTTGAGGCCCAGGGCCCGCGCACCCTCCGGGAAGTGGCGGTCGTAGCAGATGTAGACCCCGACCTTGCCGACCGCGGTCTCGAAGACCGGGTAGCCGAGGTTGCCCGGCCGGAAGTAGAACTTCTCCCAGAAGCCCTTCACGTGCGGGATGTGCGTCTTCCGGTATTTCCCGAGGTACCGGCCGTCGGCATCGATGACGGCGGCCGTGTTGTAGTAGATGCCCGAGGCCTGGGCATCCTCCTCGTACATCGGCACGACGAGGACCATCCCGGTCTCCTTGGCGAGCGATTCCATCCGCTTCGTCGTCGGACCGTCGGGGATGAGCTCGGTGTAGCCGTAGTACTGCGGATCCTGGACCTGGCAGAAGTACGGCCCGTAGAAGAGCTCCTGGAAGAGCATCACCTGGGCGCCCTGCTTCGCGGCCTCGTGTGCCGCAGCCTCGTGCTTCTGGATCATCGACTCCTTGTCGCCGGTCCAGGTGGCCTGCAGCAGCGCCCCGCGAACGATCCTCGGCATCGCTTCCTCACCCCAGTGTCGAAGGCCTCGAGAAGGGCAGAGCGTACACCGGGTGATCGTCCCGTCGGGTCGCTTCTGCGACAATCGATCGAGACCCGCCGAACGGTCCCTGCCGATCGCCCGCCTGTCGAACCGAACGGAGCCCCAACATGGCCGTCGAATCCGTCACCGCGATGTCGAGCGCCGAGATCGTCGCGCTGAACCGCGCCCACACGTTCTTCTCGTGGTCCGTCCAGGGCGCCCTCGACCCGATCGCGATCGACCATGCCGAGGGCGTGTACCTCTACACGCCCGAAGGACAGCGGATCCTCGACTTCAACAGCCAGCTGATGTCGGTGAACATCGGCCACGGCGACCGCCGCGTGATCGACGCGATCACCGAGCAGGCGCTGAAGCTCCAGTACGTCCAGCCGGCGTTCGCGACCGAGATCCGCGGCCGGCTCGGGGCGAAGCTGGCCGAGATCCTGCCGGGCGACCTCGACAAGGTCTTCTTCACCCTCGGTGGGGCCGAGGCGATCGAGAACGCGATCAAGCTGGCCCGCCACCACACCGGCCGGTACAAGGTCCTCGCTCGATACCGCGCGTACCACGGCGCGACCTTCGGGGCGATGACCCTGACGGGCGATCCGCGTCGCTGGGCCAACGAGCCGGGTCTCGTCGGCGTGGTCCGGTACCCCGACACCCACCGCTGGGGCGAGGCCGAGCCCCGGCCGGTCGGTGAGTCCCTCCAGGGCCTCGAGGACGTCATCCGCTACGAGGGTCCGCACACGATCGCGGCGGTCTTCCTCGAGACGATCGTGGGGACGAACGGCATTCTCATCCCGCCCGACGGGTACCTCCAGGGCGTCCGCGAGCTCTGCGATCGCTACGGGATCCTCATGGTCGCCGACGAGGTCATGGCCGGATTCGGGCGGACCGGGAAGTGGTTCGCCGTGGACCACTGGGACGTCGTGCCCGACCTCATGACGATGGCGAAGGGCCTGACGAGCTCGTACCTGCCGCTCGGTGCCGTGGCCATGCGTCACGGGATCGCCGAGGCCTTCGAGTCGAAGATGTTCTACGGCGGCCTGACCTACTCGTCTCATCCGGTCTCGCTTGCCGCCGCGCTCGCCACGATCCGCGTGTATGAAGAGGACGGCCTCATCGAGCACGCAGCGGCGATGGGGCCGGTCATGCGGGCCCATCACGAGCGGCTCGCCGCGAAGCACCCATCCGTCGGTGCGCACCGCAACCTCGGCCTGTTCGGGATCCTCGACCTCGTCCGGTCCCGCGATCCGTGGACGCCGCTCACGCCGTTCAACGGCACGAGCGACGAGATGAAGGCGATCGGGAAGTACCTCCGCGAGCACGGGGTCTACGCGATGCTCGCGAACAACTCGATCCACACGAACCCGCCGCTGCCGATCACCGAGGCGCAGCTCGCCGAGGGCTTCGACGTCATCGACGCGGCGCTCGACATCGCCGACCAGGCCGTCACCGGCTGACACCGGCTCGCGCGGCCGCCGGTGCTGGCCCCGCCGCCGGTACTGGCGCGGCCGCCGGGGCTGACGCCGCCGCGCGCTGGCGACGCCACCGTCGCCGAACGGCGACCAGGCCGGCCACGTCCACGCCGCTGCCGCACGGCGCCCGTGGAGCCGACCTGGCTGCCGCCGTATGACCGGATTTCGCGGCGCGCCGAATGGGTGTCCTCGCGTGATGACCGTCGGCGTCATACCGAGGGGGCGACGGGCCAGCTCGGGTCCCGATGCGCCGGCCCTCCCTGGATGACGCCGACGGTCATCGGCGGGAGAAGCGGCGGCCGAGCGCCCGAATCCGGTCATACCGGCCGGGCGTCCGGACGTGCCAACCGCAGGGGAGATGGAACCGCGGACCCGCTCGACCGGCGGCCGCCGCCGCCGGGCCACCCTCAGGCCGCCGGTTCGACCGGCGTCGCGGCCGGGGTCGCGGGCTCCTCGTCGTCCCGCCGGTACGGGACGTTCACGACGACGGTGTGCGGTCGGCCGAGCAGGGCGGCCCGGAGCCGCTTTGCCGACTGGTTGTAGAGCAGCCGCTCCCACCAGCGCCGGGCCACGTATTCGGGGATCACGACGAATGTGATCGGGGCCTCGTCGCCCGGCGGCCAGGCGGCGTCGAGGACGTCGAGGTAGGCACGGAGCGGCCCCACGAGCGCCCGGTACGGCGACTCGACGACGACGAGCGGGACATCCGGGATCTGTCGCTCCCAGCGCTGCCTGACCTCGAGCGCCTCGTCGGGGTCGTCGGACACGAGGACGGCCCGGACGTCCGACGCGATCGACCGGCCGACGTTGACGGCCTGGACCACCGCCCGGTTGATCCCGGGGACCGGCACGATGACCCGCTCGGAGCGACGCGGCGTCGGGAGGACCCCATCGTCGCGGACCGCGAGCTTCTGCCGCGACCCTCGGTACTGGTGGTTGATGAACAGCATGATCCCGACGAGGATCGGGATGACGATCGCCACGAGCAGCGACTCGGGCGCCTTGGCGACCGTCACGATCACCGCGACGACCCCCGTCAGGACGCAGCCGAATCCGTTGATCGCCAGGCGCCAGTGCCAGCCCTCGGACCGCTCGGCCAGCCAGTGCCGGACCATCCCGCCCTGGCTGATCGTGAACGACACGAAGACGCCGACCGAGTAGAGCGGGATGAGCGCATGGGTGTCGCCCGCAAAGGCGATGAGCAGCCCGATCGAGACCGTCGACAGGATCACGATCCCCGCGGTGAATGCCAGGCGATCGCCGCGGAAGGCGAACTGGCGCGGCATGTAGCCGTCCTGGGCGAGGATCGCCGCCAGGCGCGGAAAGGCGTTGTAGCTGGTGTTCGCCGCGAGGAAGAGGATGAGGGCCGTGAACGTCTGGAACAGGTAGAAGCCGAGCGAGCCGTCCCCGTAGACCGTGGCCGCGACCTGGCTGATGACCGTCTTCTTCACCGGCTCGTCGAGGGGCACGATCCCGAATGAGTCGGCGACGAAGGTGATCCCGATGAACAGGATCGCGAGGAGGACCGCGACCGCGGTGAGCGTCTTGGCGGCGTTGATCGGCTCCGGCGGCTTGAACGCCGGAACGCCGTTCGCGATCGCCTCTGTCCCGGTGAGGGCCACGGACCCGGACGCGAAGGCGCGGAGGATGAGCAGGAGGCCCACGGTCTGGAGCGGGTCCGGCGCGCCGGGGAGCGGCGACGGCGCCGCGGCGCCCTCGCCGAGCACGACGATCCGGTAGGTGCCGACGGCGATCATGAGGAGCGCGGAACCGACGAACAGGTATGTCGGGATCGCGAAGATGTTGCCTGACTCGCGGAGCCCGCGGAGGTTGCCGACGGTGATGAGGAGCACGGCTGCGATCCCGATGACGATCCGCTCGTCGAACAGCGCCGGCACGGCCGACGTGATCTGCTCCACCGCGGAGGCCGTGGAGACGGCGACAGTCATGATGTAGTCGACGAGCAGCGCCCCCGCGGCGACGAGCGAGGCGGTTCGCCCGAGGTTCGCCCGCGCGACCGCGTACGCACCCCCGCCCGACGGGTACGCATAGCCGATCTGGCGATAGCTCGTCGAGACGATCGCGAGGAGCAGGGCGATCGCCGCCGCGATCGGAATGCTGAGGAGCAGCGCCCCCGTGCCGGCGAGGACGAGGACCCGGAGGATCTCCTCGGTCGCATAGGCCGACGAGCTGATCGGGTCCGACGAGAAGATCGCGAGGGCCTTCTTCTTCGGCAGTCGCTCGTCGATCTCCTCGTCGTTCGCGAGGGGCCGTCCGAACAGGAACGCCCGGGCTCGCGCGATCGCCCGGCCGGACGCGGAGCGGGGCCGCGACGCCGCCTCGCGGGCGATGAGCTGGTTGGGTCCGGCGTACCGGAAGAAGGCGGTGTGCGGCCGCTCAACGCGGATCCGCCGATCGCCCGCCTTCCTTCCCCGGAGCGGTTTGCCTCCGCCGATCATGCCTCGCGCGGACCCACGATCGCGCTGATCGCGTCGGGCCCGTCACGGGACAGGGTGAACCGGACGCCGGCGGCCTGGGCCTGCGCGAGCGCGTGGGCGGCGACGTCGTCGAGACCGGCCAGCCCGGTGACGTGGACCCGTCGGGCAAGGCCTCGGGCGACCAGCTCGATGGCCGTGACGAGCTCCGCCATCGCGCGATCGTCGTGCAGCGGCACCGCCACGGGCAGGTGGATCGGTCGTGGGAGCTCCATGACCTCACCGTACGGCGACGCCCCAAGAGGAATCCGGGGTCTCCGCCGCCGGCCGGGCTCAAGGGCGACTCAGGATTCCGGGGGAGGCGATGTCGAGCGCCGATGTCGAGCCCCGATGCCGAGCGCCGTTCGCGCGACCGTCAGTCTCCCCGCACGCGGTACCCGACCCCCGGCTCCGTGACGATGAGCGTCCGCAGGGCGCCCGTCCGATCGGCCGCTGCCAGCTTGCGACGGAGCTGGCTGACGTAGACGTGGACGTAGTGGTCCTCGCCCTGGTACGCGTCGCCCCAGACGGCGCGGAGCAGCCGCCCCCTCGTCACGAGCCGGCCGGGATGGGCGAGGAGGACCCGGAGGACCTCGAACTCCCGTGGCGTCAGCTCGACCCGCTCGTCGTCGACGGTGACCTCGTGGCGCAGCGCGTCCAAGACGAGCGATCCGGCGACGACGCGACCCGCGGCATCGGCCGCCGTCCCGGCGGACCGCCGCAGCACTGCTCGCAGCCGGGCGTGCAGCTCGGCCGTGCCGAACGGCTTCGTGACGTAGTCATCGGCGCCGAGCTCGAGAGCCTCGACCTTCGTGGCCTCGGCCTCTCGTGCGGAGATCACCAGGATCGGGGTCGTCGCCTCGCGACGAATTCGCTGGATGATCCGGGTGCCGTCGATGTCGGGGAGGCCCAGGTCGATGAGCACCACATCAGGCCGGCGGGCCTCCCACCGTTCGAGCGCCTGGGCGCCGTCGCGCGCCTCCTCGACGCGGTAGCCGCGAGCGGCGAGGTCACGGCCGAGGGCGGTGCGGGTCGCCTCGTCGTCCTCGACGATGAGGACGGTCGGCCCGGGTTCCCGGCCCGTGCTCATCGGCGTCCCTCCATGCCCGCCGGCAGCGCGGCCGCCCGGAGCTCGAGGTCGATCGCGAGGCCGCCGAGCTCGCTGCGGCGCGCCGCGACGTGGCCGCCCATCGCCTCGGTGAATCCCCGGACCACCGCAAGGCCGATGCCCATGCCGGTTCGCGACGAGCGCCGTCCGTCGCCGCCCCGGAAGAACTTGTCGAAGATGCGCGGCAGCGCCTCCGCGGGCACGCCCGGCCCCGAGTCCTCGACCGTGAGGCGCACCCGGCTTGGCTCGGATCCCGTCGACGAGGTGATCCGGATCGCCGAGCCCTCCGGCGTGTGGCGGATCGCATTCTCGAGGAGGTTGACGACGACCTCCTCGAGCAGGATCGGGTCGGCCAGCGCCGGGCTGTCCTCCGACGCCACGATCTCGAACCGCCGAAGCCCGGCACGAGCTTCGACGAGCGAGATCGACCGAGCGACGACGTCCTCGAGATCGAGGGCCTCGCTCGACGCGCGGAGCGCACCGGCCTCGATTCGGCTCAGGTCGAGGAGGTTGCCGACGAGGCGGTTGAGGCGCTGGGCCTCGCGGTCGATCGAGGCGGCGCTCGCCCGGACCTCGTCCGGCGGGAGCCCGACCTCGGGGTCCATCAGCGTTCCGGCCGACGCGCGGATCGAGGCGAGCGGCGTGCGGAGATCGTGCGAGACGGACTCGAGGAGGGCCGACTTCAGGGAGTCGGACTGCTGGGCGACCTCGGCCCGACGGGTCTGGTCCTCGAGTCGATCGTGGGTCAGCGCCTGGGCCACGAGGTCAGCCGCGACCCGGAGGAGCGTCGTCGTCGCGGCGTCGGGCAGGCCGCTCGCGCGGTCACGGCCCGCCCACAGCGAACCGATCGGCCGCCCGGCCTCTTC
Organism: Candidatus Limnocylindrales bacterium; assembly: GCA_036277775.1. GTDB lineage: Bacteria > Chloroflexota > Limnocylindria > Limnocylindrales > CSP1-4 > UBA5189. The sequence continues at coordinate 3,946 of DASUMJ010000019.1, read as the reverse complement.
CATCCGGACGCGATAGAGGCTGATGCCCGCTCCACCGCCCGTACCCGCGGCGGCGTTGGCACCGGCGCCGGAGGCAGCTCGGCCGCGGTCGAGGGCCGGGCCGCGGACCGACGTCCACGTGTGGCCGCCGCCGGCCTCGGGCCGGTGGAGGACGGCGTAGGCCCGGCTCGTGGCCGGCAGCGCTCCGGGCCGGCTTCGGCCGATCGGCCGCTCGTCACCCTCGTCCGACCCGGCGGCGAACCAGACGACGTCGAACGCGCCCGCGCGCGCCAGGGCTTCGGCGATCCCCGGGAGCGCCGCCCCGGTCGAGTCGCGCGTCGCGAGCGCCCGGGTCACCTCGAACAGGGCGCGGGACTCGCGCTCCCGCGCGACCGCGGCCTCGGCACGCTGCCGCTGAAGACCCGCCAGCTGCCCGACCGTCACCGCCACGAAGAGCAGGAGCAGGAGGTTCAGCCACTCGCCGGGATCGGAGACCGTGAGGGTGTGGACCGGGTGGGTGAAGAAGTAGTCGTAGACACCGACCGCGACGACGGCCGACGCGGCGGCGGCGGGGACGCCGAAGGCGATCGCAAGCGCCGCCACGGTGACCAGGTAGAGGCTCGACGCGTTCTCGACGCCGATCGCATCCTCGAGGATCGCCACGCCCACGCTCGAGGCGGCCACCCCCAGCACGATCGCTGCCGCGCCACCCGCGATCCTGCGTGCCCGGCGGAGGTCCATGTCGCGACGATCCTAGCCGTCGAGGAGGCATGCGGCGCGGCTGGTGTTCGTGCCCCACAGCGTCCGCGGATCGGTGGCCGGCGACCCGTGGCTCAGGCACGTAGTTCTGACAGCGCCCTCCTCGTCGCTGATGAAGACCGATGGCGGTGCACCGGGAAGCCGGCGGCCGACGCGGCTCGGAGATTGACCGGGTCATCGTCAACCACCAGGCACGCACTCGGTCGGCGACCGAGCAGCCGTGCCGTTCGGAGGAACGTCCGCGGGTCGGGCTTCGCGATTCCGATCTCGGCGGAGATGACGACCGCGTCGAACGCCCGCGACAGGCCCGCAGCATCGAGCTCCTCCCGCAGGGCGCGGTCGGCGTTCGAGAGCAGCGCCACGGGGCGGCGCTCCCGGATCCGTCGTACGAGGTCGAGCATCGCCGGATCGACCGACCCCCGGAGCCGGGACCAGCGATCAGCAGCCGACCTGCCGAGAGCGCCGAACCGGGCCTCGAGTTGGCACGCCACGTCGGCGTGCCACGCCCGGCGGGTCGCTCGCCCCAGCATGGCGTCGGCGAGGACTGCGCTGTGAAACGCGACCGCCTCGATCGACCCCTCCGGGATGCGTGCCTCCACCTCGATCTCCGTCACCACGTCACCCGGCCAGGTCCGGATGACGCCGTCGAGGTCGAAGATGACCGCATCGACCCGGAGGCCCATCGGCGGGCGCTCGGCTCCGAAGGCGAAGGCCGGACGGCGTCAGCCGGCGGCTGCGCCCATGAGGTCGATCCGGACGGTCACGGCTCGCTCGGCCGCACGCTGGAGCTCCGCCGGATCGGCGCCCCTGGACAGGACGCCGAGCATCCGGGCGGCGCGCGGTCGGTGCTCCAGGTAGACGCCGAGGTCACGGCCGGCGGTCGGGTCCGCGCCGGCATGGACCGTGGCGCGACCGGGGACGTCGCGACCGTCGACCTCGACCAGCACATCGGGATGATTCATGACGTTGCGCCACCACTGCTTCGACTCGGGATTGCCCACGAGGACGAAGAGCTGGCCGGCCTCGGCGACACACTCGACCGGTGTCCGCAGGATGCGGCCCGTCCGTCGCGCCGTGAACGTGATCACGGTCATCCCGTGGATCCAGCGGCCGAGCGGCGACCGGAGGAGCGCAATCAGGAAGCCATCCCGAAGCCGCGTCGCGAGCGGTCTCGTCCGGGGCTCCTCCGCGACCAGCCACCCGATGCCGACGGCCAGGGCCCAGATGACGATCGCCGTGTACACGAGCATCCCGACAGCGCCCCGCCCCGCCGTGGTCGCGCTGGCGAAGTTGTAGGTGAGGTGCCAGAGCGCCACGATCCAGATGCTCCCGCCGGAGCCCACGTACAGCCAGGTCAGGATCATCGAGCCGGCGACGAGACCCAGGCCCATCATCGGAACGATGCCGAGCCCGGCAATGCGGTAGCCCTCGATGACGGGGAACGATGGGACGTGCCAGGCGAACCAGACGGCCGCGACGATCAGGCTCGTCGCGAACGGCCCGCGCCGCTGGAGCAGCCCGGGCACGAGGAAGCCTCGCCAGCCGGCTTCCTCGCCGTAGCCGTTGAAGAGGAGCACGACGACGACGAGGAGGGGCCATGCCAGGTCCGGCAGACCACTGAACTCGCCGAGATCCGCGAGGTCCGGTGCCGGCCCGCCCGTCGCCGCGAGCAAGCCTGCGACGGCGAAGAAGATCAAGATCGGCAGGACCGCGGCGAGGTACCAGCGCGCCGGAACGCGCCAGCGGACCCATCGCGCGGCGAAGTCCGCGATTCCGGGCTTCCCGCCGACGATGACGGTGACGACGAGAGCGGCCACCATCGGTCCAAGCAGCCCAGGAAAGTGGCTGACGCCGGTCGTGGCGCCGGGGGTGACGACCTCTCCCCGGAGCGCCATCGGGATCCAGAAGGCCCAGGAGACAGCCCACGCCAGGATGACGTAGGACACCAATGGATGCCGTCGAATCGGACCGAGGAACGCCGCGACCATGACCTTCCCTCCCGACGAGGAGCGGCGGCCGCGTCAGGTAGCCGGGCGGCCTCGCCGCCGAAGAGGGCACCGTGGCGGCGAACCGCCGCCTCAGCAAGAGCCATTCGGCCCGAAACGGGGGCGTCTGGCGTCGGTTGCCTCCTGCAGCGACGCCGTCCCTGGTGTCGCCGACCAGCCATGACCGGCTGACGGCACCGAGCAGGGCTCTCAGGGAACGGGCTGGCGAAACTCGAGGTATCGGACGACGGTTCGGAATCCCATTGCCTCGTAGACCGACTGGCCCATGTCGCTGCTCTGCAGCACTGCAAGCTCGCAGCCCCAGCCCAGGCCCACGGCCACGGCAGCCCACGTGGCGGCCGACCCGACGCCCCGGCGCCGCGCTGCGGGCAGGGTGCCGACGTTGTACACGCCGACCGTCGCACCGCTCCGGATGGCGAGCGCAGTCCCCGCCGGGCGGCCGTCGAGGGAGGCCGTCAGGAGGGCCATATCCGAATCGGCGAGCATCGTCGGCGGCAGCAGGCGTTCCGTGACGTCCGCCGTCGCCCCGCCGGCGACGAGGATGGCGCGGTGCTCGGCCAAGTCCGCGGAGTCCACGACCCGGCGGACCTTCACGCCGCCGCTCGGCGGAGGTGGCTGGGGAATGGGATGCAGGGCCATGCCGGGGTACGGCCTCGGGTGGAGGACGAGGCCGCGCTCTGGGGGCACGGCCGCCAGCTGCGCCGGGAGCCCGGTGCGGACCCAGACCCGGAACGGCACCCCCGCGCCGGCGACCCACTCGATCGCCTCGGCGAGGGCTTCCGGCGTCACAGCCCGTGTGACGACGCAGCCGTTGAACAGCCCGATGGGGAGCCCCGTTCCGAACGCATAGGCGCCGCCGACGTCACGGCCCGATCCCGCCGGGTTGTGCTCGACCAGCTTCTGGAAGGACGCGACGAAATTGCGGTCCGCGGCCGCTTGGATGTCGACCCTCGACAGCTCCGGGGTCATCCGACTCTCAGCCTGTCTTGCCCGTCCCGAACTGGCGGTCGCCGGCGTCGCCGAGGCCCGGCATGATGTAGCCGACGTCGTTGAGCTGCCGGTCGAGGGCCGCGCAGTGGATCTCGACGTCCGGGTGGGCCTTCGCGACCGCCTCCACGCCCTCCGGCGCCGCGATCAGGTTCACGAGCTTGATCCGGACGGGATGGACCGCGCCCCAGCGCTTCAGGACCTCGATCGCCGCC
>DASUMJ010000018.1:0-6309 GCA_036277775.1 Candidatus Limnocylindrales bacterium | reverse complement strand
GCGATCAGCCGCGCTGCTTCGGCTGGTAGAGCCCGATCTCGTTCCCCTCGGGATCGTTGACGACGGCATACCAGCCGAAGCCCATGTCGGTCTTGCCCTCGACGATCGAGCCGCCGGCCGAGGTCACCACGCCGAGCGAGGCCTCGAGGTCGTCGACGTCGATGTAGTTGCGGATCGCGGTCGGCGCGTTGACACCGCGCCTGCCGATCCCGCCACCGAGGTCGCCGGGGCCGGCGTCGTACGTCGAGTAGCCGTCATAGCCCGGCATGGCTTCGAACTTCCAGCCGAAGACCGAGCTGTAGAACCGCTTGATCCGATCCTCGTCGTCGTACGGGATCTCGATGTGGGTGTACTGGCCGTGCGCCACGACGGTGCCCTCCTGGACGGCTGGTGCGGGCTTCGATCTCCCGCCTCTGCCATTACGACGAACCGGCCTCGGCCGATTCGACATCGAGCCTCGGGAAGAGCGGCTCGGGCTTCGCAAGCGTGCCCGATGCCGCGGCGTGGACGCCCCACGCCAGCTCGTCGAGGATCGCCGGCCCGCCGTTGCCATCGGCAGCGTAGCCGTAGCCGTAGCCGAGCTGCTCGAGGACGCGCGGCGCGGTCAGTGGCAGGAACGGCGCCGCCGCCAGCCCGACGAGCCGGCACGCCTCGACGAGGTCGCCGAGGACGCCGCGGAGACGCTCCGCCGCTGCCTCGTCCCCGGCCTTCGCGGCCTTCGCGAGGCCCCACGGCTGCTCGGCGTCGACGAAACGGTTCGCGGCCCCGACGAACTCGAAGAGCGCCGCGAGCGCGTCGTGGAGGAGGCACGCCTCCAGGCGATCGACGTAGACCGCCAGGATGTCCTCCCACGCCCCGGCCAGCCCCGGGGCGTCCGGGCCGGTTCGTGGCGCCGGCCGCTCTCCGCCGAGGTACCGCCCGGCCATCGAGACCGTCCGGTTCACGAGGTTCCCGAAGTCGTTCGCCAGGTCGGCGTTGTAGCGCCGCACGAATCCGTCCCAGGAGACCTCCGTGTCACGGTCGAAGGCGACCTCGCGAAGCGTGACGTACCGCGCGCCATCAGGGCCGAACGCCGCCACGAAGTCCGTGGGATCGAGGAAGTTGCCGCGGGACTTGCTCATCCGCTCGCCGCCTGCGGCGAGGAGCCAGCCGTGGATCCAGACCTTCCGGGGGGCCTCCAGGCCGGCGCTCCAGAGCATAGCCGGCCAGTAGATCGTGTGGAACCGGGCGATGTCCTTGCCGATGACATGGAGGTCGGCCGGCCACCACCGCGCGAACGCGTCGGAGTCGTCCGGGAAGCCGGCCCCGGTGATGTAGTTGATGAGCGCGTCGTACCAGACGTAGATCGTGCCGGCCTCGGGGTCCCAGGAGCCGTCCTCGCGCTGCGCGGTCTGGCCGTCCTCGCCGATCGGGAACGGGATGCCCCAGGTCGCGCCTGCGCGCGAGATCGAGAAGTCCTCGAGGCCCTGGCGGATGAAGCCGAGCATCTCGTTGCGGCGGTAGTCCGGCTGGACCGCCTCGGGGTTGTCGAGGAACCAGCGCTCCAGGCGCTCCTGGTAGGCGGAGAGCCGGAAGAACCAGTTCTTCTCGGTCAGCCACTGGAGCTCGACGTCTGGGTGGTTCGGGCAGCGCCAGCCGCCGGCGGTCTCGAGGAGGTCGCTGTTCGCCTTGAAGCCCTCGTTCGGGCAGTACCAGCCCTCGTAGCTGCCGACGTAGATGTCGCCGTTGGCGTGGGCCCGGCGGACCATCTCCTGGGCCGCCCGGACGTGGTCGGGATCGGTGGTCCGGATGAACCGGTCGGGCGAGATCGAGAGGGCGGCCTCGGCCGACCGGAAGAGCTCGACCTTCTCGTCGACGAATGCCTTCGGGGCAATCCCCTCCTCGGCCGCGCGCTGGGCGATGTTCACCGAGTGCTCGTCCGTGCCGGTGAGGAAGCGGGTGTCGTCGCCCTTCATCCGGTGCCAGCGCGCGATGACGTCGGCCCCGATGACCTCGTACAGGGTGTGGAGGCCGGGCTTGTTGTTGGCGTAGGCGATCGCCGTCGTCAGGTAGTAGCGGGGTCGGTCGCGCATCGTGGGGTTACCTCGGAGCCGCGGATGGGCGGCGGGCGAGGCCGATCGGTCCGATCGGCAGGACGAGTTCGGCGGCCGCCGGGCGGCCACTCGCGGGCTGTGCCGCTCGTGCGGTCAGGCCGTGGCGCTCGTCCGTGGCCGCCCCGGCATCACCATGGAGCTCCGGTGCGGCATGGCCGGGATCATAGCGGGTCGGCGGGCCGGGAAGGAGCGGGCCGTCCCCGTAGCAGTTGGCGCCGCCAGGATCGTCGACACGACCGAGGCGGCACTGGATGAGACGATCGTCAGTGCCGGAAGTGGCGGACGCCCGTCATGAGCATCGTGGCGCCGCCGGCGTCGGCGGCCGCGACGACCTCGGCGTCGCGGACCGACCCGCCGGGCTGGGCGAAGGCCGTGACGCCGGCCTCGATGCAGACCTCGACCGCGTCGGGAAACGGATAGAACGCATCCGAGCCGCAGGCCGCGCCCCGGAGGGCCTCGTCGCCGGCGAACCGGCGGGCCTTCTCGACGGCCTGGCGGGCGGCATCGACCCGCGAGACCTGGCCCGAGCCCATCCCGATGAGCGCCCCGCCCTTCACGAGCACGATCGCGTTCGAGGAGACGCCGCGGGCCAGGCGCCAGGCGAGGTCGAGGTCGGCGCGCTCCGTCAGCGTCGGCGGGCGACGCGTCACGACCTCCCACGACGCCGGGTCGTCGGGCCGGACGTCGGGCTCCGTGACGAGGACGGCGCCGCCGACCGTTCGCAGGCTGGCTCGCGGTGAGGGCTCGCGTAGCGGGCCGTCGACCGCCAGGGTTCGGTCCACGAGCAGGCGCAGGTTCGACTTCGCCGCGAGGACTTCGCGGGCGCCCTCATCGAAGCCCGGCGCGACGACGACCTCGAGGAAGATCGAGGTCAGGCGCTCGGCGACGGCGCGATCGACGATCTCGGTCATTGCGACGACGCCGCCGAAGGCGGATACGGGATCCCCGGCGAGGGCCGCGTCCCAGGCCTCGATGAGCGTCGGGCGCTCCGCAGCCCCGCACGCGTTCGTGTGCTTGACGATGACGCAGGCCGGGCCGCGGAGCTGGCGGGCGACGGCGGCGGCCGCCGCCGCGTCGAGGACGTTGTTGTGCGACAGCGGCTTGCCCTGAACGGACCGTTCGCCACCGGCGAACGGTCCGTCCTCGCCGTCCGGTCCGGGCCGCCGGTATCGGGCCGCGCGCTGGTGGGGGTTCTCGCCGTACCGGAGCGTCTCGACCTTCTCGAGGCCCACCGTCAGCGTCGGCGGATACGGATCCGACGCGCCGGGAAGGCCGGGCCAGTCGGGCAGTTCGACGCCGGCATCGGCCATCCGGACGGGCAGCTCGACCGCGATCCGGGCGTCGTAGGCGGCGGTGTGGCCGAAGGCCTCGACCGCGAGCGCGGCCCGGACGCCGTCCGAGAGGACGGTCCCGTCGCCGGCTCGGAGGGCCTCGAGGATCTCGTCGTAGCGGGCCGGCGAGGTCACGATCGCGACGGAGGCGTGATTCTTCGCGGCCGCCCGGACCATCGACGGGCCGCCGACGTCGATCTCCTCGACGAGGTCGTCGAGGGTGATGCCCTCGCGCTCCGCGGCAGCGGCGAATGGGTAGAGGTTCACGACGACGAGGTCGAACGGCGCGATCGCCGCCTCCGCGAGGGCCTCGCGGTGGGCCTGGAGACGACGGTCGGCGAGGATCCCGGCGTGGACCCGCGGGTGGAGCGTCTTCACCCGGCCGTCGAGCATCTCCGGGAAGCCGGTCACCGCGGCGACGTCCGTCACCGGCAGCCCCGCCTCCCGGAGGGTGCGCGCCGTCCCGCCGGTCGACACGAGCTCGAACGCGAGCCCGACCAGGCCGCGGGCGAAGTCGACCAGCCCCGTCTTGTCGCTCACGGACAACAGCGCCCGGCGCGGCGTCGGCGGCTCGCCACCCGCCCCGCGCCGCTCGGCCACGAGCCGGGCCACGACCGCCGGGAGGAGCCGGTGCTCGACGGCCTTGATCCGCTCGTGGAGCGTCGCCTCGTTGTCGTCGGCGAGGACCGGCACGGCCTCCTGGGCGAGGATCGGTCCGCCATCGAGGACCTCGGTGACCCGGTGGACCGTGCAGCCCGTGACCCGGACGCCCGCCGCGAGCGCGTCGCGGACGGCGTGGCCGCCGGGGAACGCCGGGAGCAGCGAGGGATGGGTGTTGACGATCCGGTCGCCGAGCGCGGCGAGCGTCGCCGGCCCGACGATCCGCATGTAGCCGGCAAGGACGACGAGGTCGGGGTCGACCGGGGCGAGGGCCTCGGCGAGCGTCGCGTCCGCGCCGCCGGGGACGAGCGCCGTTTCGATCCCCTGCTCCGCCGCCCAGCCGAGCGCCGGGCAGTCGCGATCGGCGACGACGAGCGCGATCTCCGCCCCGAGGTCGCCGCGGGCGGCCGCCGCCGTGAGCGCCCGGAGGTTCGAGCCGGTCCCGGAGACGGCGACGACGATCCCGCTCACGAGCCGGCCTCCACGTACCGCCCGCCGAGCTCAGCGGCCGGTGCCACGAGCCCGATCGCGACCGCCTCCGGCAGCTCGGCGATCGCCGCATCGGCCGCCTCGGGCGCGACGACGACCACCATCCCGATACCGCCGTTGAACGTCGCCCGGAGCTCGACGTCGTCGATCCCGCCGAGGCCGCCGAGGAGGCGCATGACCGACGGCATCGGCCATCGCCCCGGGTCCACCCGCGCCCCGAGCTCGGCCGGCAGCGCGCGCGGCACGTTCCCCGGCAACCCGCCGCCGGTGATGTGGGCCACGCCCCGGAGGTCATGGCCGGCGGCCCGGAGCGTCGACCGCAGCACGAGGACGCGGCGGGCGTAGATCCGCGTCGGCTCGAGCAGCACGTCGCCGACGGTCGCGAGCGTCCGCTCCGGCTCGACCGCCACGACCTCGTCCCGGACCGCGTCGCCGAGGGTCCTCGCGAGCTGCTCCTGGTACGGCCGCTCGAGCGGGATCTCCCACTCGGCGAGGAGCGACCGGACGAGCGAGAAGCCGTTCGCATGGAGTCCCGACGACGGCAGGCCGAGGATGACGTCCCCTGCCCGGGCCGCGGTCCCGTCGAGGAGGTCGGCACGCTCCACGATGCCGATGCAGGTGCCCGCGAGGTCGAACGTTCCCGGCTCCATGAGCCCCGGGTGCTCGGCCGTCTCGCCTCCCACGAGCGCGCAGCCGGCCTCGCGGCAGCCCGCGGCCACGCCACCGACGAGGGCGGCCACGGCGTCCGGGTCAAGCCGGCCGACGGCGACGTAGTCGAGAAAGGCGAGCGGCTCGGCGCCCGAGCAGACGACGTCGTCGGCGCACATCGCCACGAGGTCGATGCCGATCGTGTCCCATCGCCCGAGCGCGGTGGCGAGCGCCGTCTTCGTCCCGACCCCGTCGGTCGACGAGACGAGCAGCGGCTCGCGATAGCCGGCCGGGATCGCGATCGCGCCCGCGAACCCGCCGAGGCCGCCGATGACCTCCGCCCGCCGCGTGGACTCGACCGCTGCGCGCATCCGCTCCACCGCGAGCTCCCCGGCGGCAACGTCCACCCCGGCCCGGGTATAGGCGGGCCGCGGCGCGGCGCCCTTCCCGCCAGAGGTCTCAGCCACGAGCCGGCACGGCCTCCTCGAGCAGGAACTTCCGCCGCTCGACGTCGTACGGGACCGGCTCGGGATAGCGCCCATCGAAGCAGGCGAAGCAGAACTGCTCGTACGGCAGGTCGAGCGCCGCGAGGACGCCGGCGATCGAGAGGTAGCCGAGCGAGTCGGCGCCGATGAACTCGCGGATCTCCTCGACCGAGTTCGTGGCCGCGATGAGCTCCGTCTCGACCTGGGTGTCGATGCCGTAGAAGCACGGGTGGTAGATCGGCGGCGCGCTGATCCGGACGTGGACCTCGGCCGCACCGGCCCGTCGGAGGAGGGCCACGATCTGCTTCGTCGTCGTCCCCCGGACGATCGAATCGTCGACGACCGTGAGGCGCTGCCCGCGGACGACGTCCCGGAGCGGGTTGAGCTTCATCGTCACGCCCCGGTGGCGGAGCGTCTGGGACGGCTGGATGAACGTCCGGCCGGTGTAGCGGTTGCGGACGAGGCCCTCGCGGTACGGGATGCCCGAGGCTTCGGCGAAGCCGGCCGCCGCCGGGGCGCCCGTGTCGGGGACGGGCATGACGAGGTCCGCCTCGACCGGGTGCTCCGACGCCAGCTGGATGCCCATCTGGCGGCGCGCCTCGT
>DASUMJ010000017.1:0-2736 GCA_036277775.1 Candidatus Limnocylindrales bacterium | reverse complement strand
CGAGGGGATCAGCGTCGAGGTCGTCGACCTGCGGACGCTCCGGCCGATCGACAAGGACACGCTCCTCACCTCGGTGAAGAAGACCGGCAAGTGCCTCGTCGTCTACGAGGACAACCGATTCGGCGGCTACGGGGCCGAGGTCGCCGCGATCGTCGCCGAGGAGGCGTTCGACTACCTCGACGGACCGGTGACGAGGATCGCTGGCCCGGACGTGCCCGGCGTGCCGTACAACCACGTCCTCGAGGACTGGTTCATGGTGAACCCCGAGAAGCTCGCCAACGGCATCCGGAAGCTCGCCGCGTACTGAGCGGGGCGGGGTGGGGGACCTGGCGGCGGTCGAGGCGAGGCTCCGGGCGCTCCTGGAGCCGTACCGCTCGCGCCTGGAGGAGGGCGCGATCTACGGCATCCCGATGCTCCGGCGGCCGGGCGCGAAGGCCCACGACTGGTTCGCCGGCGTCCAGCGGGCCGAGGGGTACGTGAAGCTCAACTTCCTCCCGATGCACGGCCACCCGGAGCTGCTCGAGGGTCTCTCGGCGGCACTTCGGAAGCGCAAGACCGGCGCCTCGGTCTTCCGGTTCACCGACGTCGACGAGGCGCTGTTCGAGGAGCTCGAGGGGCTGCTGGCGCGGGGCTTCGACGTCTACATGAGCGGCGACTAGGGGCGCTCGGCAGCTCGCGCCCGCCGCTCCGGCCCCAGCGAGCAACACGGCTCGTGGTAGGTGCCCCGGCCGTGCCGATCCGCGGGTCCAGCCGCTACTCCGTGCCGGCCTCACGGGCGAGGAGCACGAGATCGGCGTCGAGAGCTCGGAGGATCCCTTCGAGCCTGCCGACCGCAACCGACTCGAGGTGCCCCGCTCGATGAGCGAGACGAGCGACTGGGCTGACGCAGGCCCGCGTGGCCACGTCGCTCTGACGCCAGTCCAGCCGATGACGAAGCGCGCGCACGATCCGTCCGACCCGGGGTCCGTCCATCGGGCGAGTGTCGCGGGTCGTGCTGCACGCGCGATCACCTGCGACCAAACCGCAACGTGTCGGCGCTGGCGAGCCACCGGCGGATGGGGGACACTAGGGCCCACGCGGCCGCCTTCGAACCGGGCCGGCAACTCCGACGACCAAGCTCCCCCGAGGAGGTTCCATCCGTGGCCAAGGTGACGATGCCCCAGCTCGGCGAGAGCGTCGCCGAGGGGACGATCGGCAAGTGGCTGAAGCAGCCCGGCGACCACGTCGACAAGTACGAGCCGCTCCTCGAGGTCATCACCGACAAGGTCAACGCCGAGGTCCCGTCGCCGTACGAGGGAACGCTCACCCAGATCCTGGTCGAGGAGGGGGAGACCGTCCCGAACAACGCCGAGATCGCGGTCATCGAGGAGGGCGCCACCGCCGAGGCCACCGCGACCGCAGGTTCCGCGCCGGCCGCCGCCGCCGCTCCGGCGGCTGCCACCGGGGCTCGCCCGCCCGCGGCCTCCGAGCCGACCGCCACGAGCGCGACGTCGGCCGCCCCGACGCCGGCGGCCGCGGCCGCGCCCGACGAGACGAAGGAGCCCGAGACCGCACCGGCCGCCGGGTCCGCATCGGCGCCGGCCGCCGCGCCCGCCGCTCCGGCCGCGACATCCGCGCCCGCCGCTCCCGCGCCGGCCCACGGGCCCGCGGGCTCGGATGAGCGCGCCCCGCACGAGCTTCCCGGCAACGCCGACGCGCGCATGACCCCGGCCGTGCGCCGCCTGCTCCGCGAGCACGGCCTCACCGCGGCCCAGATCGTCGGGACCGGCGGCGGCGGTCGGATCACCCGCGAGGACGTCACCGACTTCGTCGAGTCCCAGCGAACGGGCAAGCCGGTCGGGAAGCAGGACGCTGCCGGCGCCGCGGCACCGGCCGCCGGAGCCGCCGCCGCCGGAGCATCCGCCCCCGCCGCCGCGTCGGCCGGCACCACCCAGCCCGCGGCTCCTGCCGCGCCCGCCCGAGCGGCATCGGCCGCCCCGTCCACGGCCACGACCGCCGGACCGGGCATCACCTTCCCGGCCGGCGCGGACGAGGTCCTCGTCCCGATGACCCAGATGCGCAAGGGCATCGCGGCGCAGATGACGCGGGCCCTCCAGGTGCCGCATGCCTACGTCCAGATGGAGGTGGATGTCACGAGCCTCGTCCGGTTCCGCGACGCCGCCAAGAAGGACTTCCAGGCCCGCGAGGGTGTCTCGCTCAGCTTCGTGCCGTTCGTCGTGAAGGCCTCGGCCGAGGCGCTGAAGCGCAACCCGACCTTCAACGCCCACTGGACGGAAAACGGCCTGCTCGCGAAGCGGCGGGTGAATATCGGGATCGCGGTGGCCGTCACGGACGGCCTCATCGTGCCGGTCATCCGCGAGGTCGACGGCCTCTCGATCGCCGGCATCAACCGCGCCATCGCGGAGGTCTCCGAGCGCGCCCGCGCGAACAAGCTCCGGATCGACGACTTCGGCGGCGGGACCTTCACCGTCGACAACACCGGCTGGCTCGGCACGAACATGGTCATGCCGATCATCAACGTGCCCGAGGTCGGGATCGTGACCATGGACCGGATCACGAAGCGTCCGGTCGTCGTCGAGACGCCCGACGGCGACGTCATCGCGATCCGCTCGGTGATGAACATGGTCCTCGGGGTCGATCACCGCGCGAACGACGGCGCCGGCGGCGCCGCGCTCCTCCGCGACATCAAGGCCTGGCTCGAGGCCGTTGGTCCCGACACGGCGATCTACTAGCCCG
>DASUMJ010000016.1:0-7151 GCA_036277775.1 Candidatus Limnocylindrales bacterium | reverse complement strand
GCCCGGCGAGGTCTACGAGCTGAACGCGGAGGTGTCGTGATGCAGCCGCACACGAATCCCCGGCTGGCGCCGCTCCTCGCGCCGCACCGCTCGTACGCGGGACGGCCGTCGGACCACCCTGGCGGCGCGCACCTGGACGGCGGCGCGAACCCCGACCGGCGGGGAGGCCGCGCCCGGCGGGCGCTCGGCGCGCTCGTCGCCGTCCTCGGCGTGCCGATCCTGGCGATCTCGGCGCTTGCCGCGCCGGGCCAGTCCGACATCGCCGCGGTGCGCGCGGCGACCGACCGGTACCACGACCTCGCCGAGGCAGAGGCGGCCGGGTACGGGCCGTTCTACGTCTGCACCGACGAGGAAGGCGTCGGGACGATGGGCCAGCACTACGTCAACCTCGAGCTCGTGCTCGATCCGGCGATCGATCCCCTGCGGCCGGAGGCCCTCGTCTACGAGCCGCGGCATGGCGGCGGGTACCGGCTCGTGGCCGTGGAGTACGTGGCCTTCCAGGACGCCTGGCACGAGGCCTTCGGCGCGGCGACGCCCACGGTCCTCGGCGTCGACCTGCGGGCCACCGGCGAGGGCAACCGGTACGGCCTGCCGCCGTTCTACCAGCGCCACCTCTGGCTCTGGGCACCGAACCCGCTTGGGATGTACGAGGACTGGAACCCCCGCGTGACGTGCCGCGGCACCGGGGACTGACGAGGAGGTGACCACCATGCGTCGATTGATCGCAGCCGCCCTGCTCGCGATCCTGGTCTCGCTGCCGGCAGCCGGCGTCGCGGCTCGCGGCGTCAGCCCGGCCCAGCTCCAGGCAGCCGGCTGGGACTGCATCCTCCCGCCGCCGGAGTTCAACCCCAATGTCCACTGCGCGAAGCCCGGGTCCCTGGCGGGCATCCTGTCGGCGGAGGCCGAGGTCGTCGTCTGGCTCGCGTTCGCGACCACCGACCTTGCCGCGACGGACGCCGCGCTCCTCGGGACCGAGCGGATGATCCGGGCGGACCTGTTCCACGACCAGCCCTGCCCCACCGATCCGCCGTCGTTCGAGTACAGCTGGCTCGTCCCGCGCTTCGGGTGGGACTACTACATCTGCCACACGTTCGACAGTCCGTGGTGATGCAGCCGGGTGACGCGCGCCCCCACGGCGGCCCGTTGCCAGGCGATCCCGGGCGGTCCATCATCGCCGAGGTGGGCCGCCCGGTCAGCCAGGTCTTCGTCGGCCGCGATGTGGAGCTCGCCCGGCTCGGGGCCGCGCTCGATGCCGCGACGGGCGGACGACCCGCCATCGTCCTGCTCGACGGCGAGGCGGGCGTCGGGAAGACGCGACTGCTCCGCGAGTTCACCGCCCGCGCCACGACCTCGGCCAGCCTGCTCTACGGTCGCTGCCTCCCGGTCGCCGATGGCGAGCTGCCGTTCGCGCCGTTCGTGGAGGCGTTTCGTGACGCCGACGCCGACGGCGAGGCGTCGGCGTTCCCGATCCGCATCTCGGCAGACGCCGGCTCGATCCCATCGCCGCGATCCTCGCGGGCGCTCGCGATCGCCGGCTGGACGACCCAGACGCACGTCTTCGAGCTCGTCCTGGAGCGGCTTCGCCGGCTGGCATCAAGCGGGCCGCTCGCCCTGGTCCTCGAGGACCTCCACTGGGCCGACCACTCGAGCCGCGAGCTCCTGCTCTTCCTCGCCCGGAACCTGTCCTCGGAGGCGGTGCTCCTCCTGGCGACCTACCGGAGCGACGAGCTCCACCGACGCCATCCGCTCCTCACCACGCTGTCCGAGCTCGCCCGTCTGCCGGGTGTCGATCGCATCGAGCTCGGCCGTCTCACGACCGCCGAGACGCGGGAGCTCCTGCGGTCGCTCGGGACGCCGGAGCTCCCGGCCGGCCTGGTCGAGGAGATCGCCGATCGCTCGGAGGGCGTCCCGTTCCACGCCGAGGAGCTGCTGGCCGCATCGCTGGCCGGCCGACGCTCGAGCCTCACGCCGTCCCTCATGGAAACGCTCACCGTCCGCCTCGCGGCGCTGCCACCGGATGCGCTCCGGCTCGTCCACACCGCGTCGGCCATCGGACGGCGTGCCGACCACCGCCTCCTGGCCGAGGTCACGGGATTCGACGGACCCCGCGCGATCGAGGCGGTCCGCGCTGCCGTGGATCTCCACATCCTCGACCCCGTGGAGGCGGACGACGGGTCGTGGACCGGCTACGAGTTCCGTCACGCGCTCCTGGCCGAGGCGGCGTACCGCGAGCTGCTGCCTGCGGAGCGGCTCACAGCCCACGAGGCGATCGCCACCGCCCTCGAGCGTGGACCTGCCGATCCCGGGGCCACGGCGGCCGTGCACGCCGCCGAGCTCGCGTACCACTGGGATCGGGCGAACGTGCCCGAGCGGGCGCTCGCCGCAGCCATCGTCGCAGGGAGCGCGGCGGACCGGGCCCGCGCGTCCGCTGAGGCGCTCGGGCAGTACCGCCGCGCGCTCGGGCTCTGGACGCGCGTGGACCAGCCCGTGCTCGTGGCGGGGATGGACGAGGCCGCGCTCCTGGGGCTCGCGGCGGATGCCGCAAACGCCGCCGGAGACCCTTCCGCCGCAACGAGGCTCGCCACGAGTGGGCTGGAGCGACTGCCCGCCGAGGCACCGGTCGAGCGCCGGGTCGCGCTCCTCGAGGCGCTCTACTTCGGGCACTGGGAGTCGGGCCAGCCGGCCGAGGCGCGCGCCGCCCTGCAGGCCGCCCTCGCGCTGCTGCCCGCGGCCGTCGAACCGCGCCTTCGGGCCCGCATCCTCAGCTTCGTCGGCTGGACCGCGTTCCTGGAGGATCGCTTCGAAGACGCTCGGACCGCGAGCGAGGAAGCGGTTGCCCTGGCCCGAGGAACGGGCGACGCCGCCGTCGAGCGGCTGGCCCTGTTCAGCCTGGCGTCGGTGCTCCTGCACGTGGGTGAGGTGACGAGGAGCGAGCAGATCCTGCGGCGGGTGGCGGACGAGGGCGCGCCGACCGAGACAGCGGTCGTGCGGGCACGCTGCCGGATGGCCGACCTGCTGATCGAGGCCGGGCGACCCGACGAGGCGGCCGCCATCCTCCGCGCGGTCATCGAGGGCGTGCGGGCGACCGGAGCCTGGGCGAGCGATCGGGAGCTCCTCGGCGCCCTCCTCGCAAGCGCGCTCGTGCCGTCGGGCGGCTGGCGCGAGGCCGCCGCGGTGCTGGACGAGGTGATCGGCGACCCGCCGTCACGTTCATCGCTGTGGCCGCTCTTCTATCGCACGTGGCTTCGCGTGTGGCAGGGCGATGTCGCCGGGGCGGCGGAGGATCTTGCCGCCGCCGAGCGGATGGTCGGGACGACCCACAACGCGATGAGCGCCGTGCGCTACGTCCGGGCGCTCGTCGCCCACGCACAGGGTCGTTTCGAGGACGCCCGTGGTGCGATCCGGGAGATCGTGGACCTGAATGCCGACGTCCGCTACGACACGCTGCCGATCGGCGTGGCGCTCGGCATGGAGGTCGAGGCGGATCGCGCCGTCGCGGCTGCCGCGCTCCGGAACCCGGAGGAGGTCGCCGAGGCACGCCGGGTCGGGGCCGGGCTGGCCGCGCTCATGGACCGCATCCTGGCCGCATCCGGAGAGCGCGCCGGGATGCCGACGCTGCGGGGCCTGGCGGCCCGGGTGACCGCCGAGCGGTCGAGGCTGGACGGGGACGCCGACCCGGACGCGTTCGACGAGGCGGCCCGGCGGCTCGACACGGCCGGGCGGCCGTTCGAGGCCGCGAGATGCCGGTTCCGCGCGGCCGAGGCGCGGCTCGAGGCCGGCCGGCCGCGCTCCGAGGCGGCGGAGCCGCTGCGGGCGGCCTGGCAGACGGCGGCCGGGCTCGGGGCGAACGGGCTCGTTCGAGACATCGAGGCGCTCGCCGGCCGGTCGACGATCGAGCTCCAGGCGACGCGGCCCACCCGATCCACGACATCGCCGCGCGTCGCCGTCCCGGCCGATCCCTACGGCCTGACGCCGCGCGAGCTGTCAGTCCTCGCGCTCCTGGCCGCGGGTCACTCGAACCGGCAGATCGCCGAGCGGCTCTTCATCGCCGAGAGCACCGCCGGCGTCCACGTCTCGAACGTCATCGGCAAGCTCGGCGTCCGGGGCCGCGCCGGCGCGGCGGCGATCGGCGTCCGCCTCGGGCTCGTCGCGGATCCGGGCCCCGAGACGGCCTAGCGACCTGCCTGGGGGATCGATCGTGCTTCGGGGACGGGGCGAGGCACGATCGGCGACGTCGCCGGCGCGAGGAAGGTCCGGACCGCGGCCACGCACGCCTCCAGGTCGTCCATCCAGGGCGTGTGACCCGCGTCGCGGATGACCTGGATCTCGGCCGCGGGCATCCGCCGCACGATCGCTCGACCCACCGCCGGGCTGCCGAACGAGTCGTGCTCGCCCCAGGCGAACAGCGTCGGCGCGGTGACGCCGGCCAGCGCCGCCTCGTCGAGCACGAACCCGGCAAGCCCGCCTACGGGCGACACGAACGCCGACGCCCGCCCGAGCTCGTTGCGGAGGGTGTCGGTGTCGCGCAGGAGCGCGACATACGCGCCGATCTCCTCGCTCGTGATCCGGCCGTCGTCCATGGCCGGACCATGGCCCATGCGGCGGAAGAGCCAGCGGACCGACCTGTCGTTGAACGGCATGCCCGCCGCGAGCCGACCGACGCCGGGGAGCGCCGCGAGGCGCATGAGCGGCTGGAGCCCGTCGCTCGGGGCGCCGACTGGCCAGCCGAACTGGACCATCCGACGGACGCGCTCGGGATGCGCCGCCGCCGATCGAAGCGCGATGTAGCCGCCGAGTGACGTGGCGACCAGGTCCGCGCGCTCCAGGCCGAGGCCGTCGAGGACGTCGACCACGAACGACGCCGCGAACTCGCGGAGTCCTTCGCGGTTCGGGCGCCGGGTCAGGGCGGGGCTGAGCCCGGTTCCGGGCCGGTCGACGAGGAGGCAGCGGAGCTCCGGGAGGCCGGCCGCGAGCGAGGCCCAGCTGGCGCCGCTCGTGTTCGCCCCGTGGATGAAGAGGACCGCTGGCCCGTCGCCGACCTCCTGGATGCGGGCCGACGCCCCGATTCGCGCCAGGTCGACGGTTCGCTCGATCGGCACGACGCCGAGGGACTGCCAGAGCCGGCCTTCGGCCGCTCGAAAGCGAGCCGCGTTCACCGCGGAGCGGCGCCCTATGGGCCCGGACGCCGAGCGGCGGCGGATCCCGCGACCGCGGGGTCGTGCGCGTCGAGGGCCAGCTCGAGGAAGGCGAGCACGTCGGCCCGCTCGTCGATGAGCTTGCCGACGGGCTTCCCGGCGCCGTGCCCGGCGTCCGTGTCGATCCGGACGATGATCGGGGCATCGGCGTCAGCCGCCTGGGCGGCCTGGAGCGCGGCCGCGAACTTGAACGAGTGGCCCGGGACGACGCGATCGTCGTGATCGCCGGTCGTGACGAGCGTCGGCGGGTACGCGGTGCCGGGCCTGATGTTGTGGAGCGGCGAGTAGGCGAGGAGCGTCCGGAACTGTCCCGGGTCGTCGGCCGAGCCGTAGTCGCTCGTCCAGCCCCAGCCGATCGTGAAGCGGTGGAACCGGAGCATGTCCATGACCCCGACCTCGGCCAGGGCCGCACCGTACAGCTCCGGGTGCTGGGTGATCGTGGCCCCGACGAGGAGGCCACCGTTCGATCGTCCGCTGATCGCGATCCGCTCGCGCCGGGTCCATCCGGAGGCCGCCAGCCATCGCAGGCAGGCCGCGAAGTCATCGAAGACGTTCTGCTTGTGCTCGAGCCGTCCGGCGTCGTGCCACGCCTTGCCGTACTCTCCGCCGCCACGGAGGCATGCGAGGGCGAAGAGCCCGCCGCGCTCCATCCACGCGAGCCACTCGGCCTTGAAGCCGGGCGTCTCGGCGATCCGGAAGCCGCCGTAGCCGTGGAGGAGCGTCGGTACGTCGCCGGCCGGCACGACGTCGCGACGGCGGGTGAGGAACAGCGGGATCTGCGTGCCGTCGTCGGATGCCACGAAGACCTGCTCGCTGACGTAGTCGTCGGGGTCCCACGACAGCACCGGCCGGCGGAGCTCCCGGAGCGACCCATCCGCCATCCGCACCCCGAGGACGACCGGTGGCGAGGTGAAGGTCTCGAAGGCCAGGAACAGCTCGTCGTCGCTGGGCTGTCCGGCCAGCTCGACGATCGAGCCGATGCCCGGGAGCTCGACGTCGGTCACGTGGCGGCCGTCGAGCTCGTGGATCGCCAGTCGGCTGTGCGCGTGGTGGAGGTAGTGGACGGCGAGGCGGCCGCCCACGAGTCGCACGCCCTCGATCGCGTCGTCCCCCTGGGGGATGAGCTCCCGGAGCGTCACGGTGGGGTCATCGACGTCGACGGCGACGATCCGGCCGAGCGGGGCATCGCGGTCGGTCCGGAGGTAGAGCACCCGGTCGACGGCTTCGATCAGGGTGTAATCGGCGTCGGCCGCGTCCAGGACCGGCCGGACCACGGCGCGATCGACGCCGTCGGAGAGGTCGGCGACGTAGATCCGGTTCTCCTGGTCCGTGCCCCGCCAGACGGTCACGACGAGGAGCCGGCCGTCACCCGAGACCTCCGGTTCGAAGCCCCAGTCGGGGTGTTCGGGGGTCGAGAAGACGATCGGATCGTTCACCGAGTCCGTCCCGAGGCGGTGATACCGCAGTTCCATGTTGACGTTCGGCGCGTCGTAGGCGGCGTCGGGCGGGGGCTCCGGGTATCGGCCGTAGAAGAACCCCGCATCGTCATGCGTCCACGCGGCCGAGGAGAACTTGCTCCACTCGACCCGATCGAGCAGGTCCTCGCCGCCCCGGACGTCGCGGACCCGCCACCGCCGCCAGTCGGAGCCCGCGTGGCTCAGGGCCACGGCCGCGAGCTCGCCGCTCTCGGCCACGGCCACCGAGGCGAGGTGGGTCGTGCCCTCCTCGCTCAGGAGGTTCGGATCGAAGAGGACGCTCCCCTCCCCGTCCGGCGCGTCGGCGACCCACAGGACGTCCTGGTCCTGGAGCCCCGTGTTCCGGAGCTGGAACCAGAACCGGCCGCGGCGCCACGGGGCGTGGGCCCGCGGGTGATCCCACAGCTCCGTCAGTCGTTCGCGGATGGTCGCGCGCCCCGGGTGGCGCTCGAGGACCGTCGAAGTCAGGGCGTTCTGGGCC
>DASUMJ010000015.1:0-7265 GCA_036277775.1 Candidatus Limnocylindrales bacterium | reverse complement strand
GCGCTGCCGATGACGACCGACGGCTCCGTCAGGGCATAGCCGGCAGCGATGGCATCCCGAAACGTGGCCTTCATGCGAGGGCGAGCGTATCATCGCCCCCCGGTCTCGACCGACTTGGCCGGCCGCCGTACGAGCGAGGTTGCCCCGCGATGAAGATCGAAGACATCGAAGGCATTGGCGGCACCTGGGCGGCGAAGCTCAAGGAGGTCGGCATCCACACGACCGACGACCTCCTGATGGCCGGCGGGCCCGCGGGCAACCGGGCCAAGGTCGCGGAGATGACCGGGATCAGCGAGAAGCAGATCCTCGAGTGGGTGAACCACGCGGACCTGATGCGGATCCCCGGCGTCGGCTCCGAGTACTCCGACCTGCTCGAGGCGGCCGGGGTCGATTCGCCGGCCGAGCTTGCCCAGCGGAACGCGGCGAACCTGGCACAGACCTTCCAGGAGCTGGACGCGGCTCGCCCGAACTGGATCCGCCGCCTTCCGTCCCAGGAGACGGTCGAGGAGTGGATCGCGGCGGCCAAGACGATGGGGAGCGCCGTCGCCCACTGACCCGGGGCGTTCGAGCTACGCGACGGCGTCGACGTCCAGCGTGCCGAGCACCTCGCGGCGCCGCGCCCGGTCGAGCGCGATGATCGCGTCGATGTCGACACCAGTACTGGTTCGCATCCGGGCAGGTCGACCGAGCAGGTAGCCCTGCCCCGCGGCGAGACCGAGGTCGCGCACGACCTCGAGCTGGTGGGCCGTCTCGATGCCTTCAGCCACGATCGTGGCTGACGAGCGATCCGCGAGCTCGCGGAGCGCCCGCATGACGGCCATCGAGGATTCGCGAAGGACACCACTCTGGACCAGGCTGAGGTCGATCTTCACGAGATCGAAGGTGATCTGGCTCAGGAGCCGTAGACCGGCGTTGCCGGCACCGACGTCGTCGGCGGCGATCCGCATGCCGACCCTCCGGCAGGCCTCGAGGTTCTGACGCAGCCGCTCGATGTCCTCTACGGCCTCGCGCTCGGTCAGCTCGAGGACGAGGCGCGACGGCGGGATGGCGTTGTCCCTGAAGACGGCCGCCAGCTGACCGGCGCTGAACTCGTCGGTCTCGAGGGTGCGCGGCGAGAGGTTCACCGCGAGGTACTGGTCCTCGGGCACGGCCCCGGCCGCGGCCGCGACGACTCGGATGCAGGCCGTATCCAGTTCGACCGTGCGGCCCGTCGCCTCTGCTGCCGCGAAGAGCGACTCGGCGTCGAGGAACCCCGAACCGGGCGCCGGCCGGACAAGCGCTTCGTGGCCGATGACCAGGCCCGTGGCCAGCGAGAAGATCGGCTGGTAGACAGCGGTGAGCATCTCCTTGTCCGCCACCGCCACGACCGCGGCCGCCAGCTCGAGGGAGTTCCGCTCGTCGCCGGCCTGCCCATGGCGGTCGGCGTCGTAGACCTGGACGTCGGTACGGCCGTGGCGCTTGCACCAGTAGAGGGCCGCGTCGGCGTGGCGCATGAGCCGAGCGCCGCTGCTGCTCGGGTCGGGGAATGCGGATACTCCGGCGGAGAATGAGAAGGGGTGGCTGTGCTCGCCGGCCGGTGCACCTTCGAGGGCCGCGCCAAGGAGGCGCCTCGCCGTCAGTGACGCGTTCTCCGCGTCGGTCCGTGGCAGGAGGACGGCGAACTCGTCTCCACCGATCCGAAACGCCCGATCGCTGCGGCGCGCGTCGGAGCTGAGCAGCCGGCCCATCGCCGCGAGGAGTGAGTCCCCGCCGGCATGGCCGTGCTCGTCGTTCACGCGCTTCAGGTCGTCGAGGTCGATGAGGACGAGCGACAGTGGCATCGCGGACCGCCGGGCGTCCTCGACCTGGCGTGCGAACTCCTCCTGGAAGGCACGATGGTTGCCGAGACCGGTGAGCGGATCGATCAGCGAGTCCAGCCGGGCGCGTTCGTACAGATCGCGAAGCTCGGCACGGCCCAGCTCCATCTCGCTGGCGGCACTGATCACCGATCGCGCCAGTAGGACCATCACCGGCGGCAGGACGAACGTCAGGAGGATGAGCCGGCTCGCCCAGCCATCGCGCCCGAACGGCCAGTCGATGAACGGTCCTGCCGCCGCCATGACGATGGCGAACATGATCGCCAGGGCCAGCGCGATCCGGCGCCGGAGGGCACCCAAATCGCCCGGCTCGCCGCGCTCGCGTCGCTCGAGGGACGAGCTACCGGCCATCGGTGCGATCCTCGACGGCTCGCGGGGGGATGGAGGTCAACGCCAGGCCCGGCACCCAGCCTTCGGCCCCCGACGGCGTCCGGACGTAGCAGTACGGGCCCTGCTGGCGCACGACGTCGACCTCGTCGCCGACGTCCAGGCGTTCCGATCCGGGCTGCCAGGGCTCATCCGGCACCGCTCGCAGGGGCACCATCCTCGAGACGACGCGGCATCGATCGACGCCGCGGGCCGCCGGGGCCGCAAACGTGAGCGCTGCCCGCCCGAGCGACCCACCGGAGGGCGCCTCGACCCTCGCGATCACCGGCGTCGCCGACCCGTCAGGCCCCGTCGTTCCCGTCCCCGGCGCGAGCGGTCTCGACGCCGCCCCGGATCGGCGGCGGGCGGCCGCCACGGGCCGGAGCCGGCCGGATGAGCCGGGATCGAGCAGCCGCACGCTCAGGAGCAGGAAGAACCCAAGCCCGATGACCGTGCCTACGCTCGCCACGGCAAGCGAGAGGAGCGGCCTCGGCATCGCGCCCAGGTCGAAGGGGCCCGCGAATGGCGACGGGACACCCGATCCGTCGTGCCCTGACGGCGGGCGGGTCGCGACGACGCCCGCGGGCGCGGCGGACGGCTGGGGCGTCGCCGCCGTCGTCGGTGCAGGCGCCGAGGCACCCGGCGATGGCGACGAGCTCGGGTCCGTGGAAGGGCCGATTGACGACGACGGCGACGGGCCCGGTGTCGCGGTCGGACCAACGCGCGGCGTCGGCGGCGGTGTCGGCGTCGCGCGCGGCGTCGGCGTGGGCTTCTGGGTCGGCGTCGGCGTGGGCGTCGGTTTCGGCGTGGGGTTCGCGACCACGGCCTTCGCCGGGTTCACCCCCGTCAAGGTGAAGGTCTCGAGGCCGGGCCCCGAGCCGCTCGTCGTCTCGAACGCATAGGTCCATGCACCGGCAGGAAGGGTCATGTCATGCGCGAAGGTCGCGCCAGTCGTAAGGTCCCCGCCGGTCTGCTGCAGGGCGAACCGGCCGACGCCGCCGATCACCACCTCGATCGTGTCCGGTTGGCAGCCGGCGTTGTCCGAATAGGTCACGGAGAACCGGAAGGTGGTCGAGGTCGAGCCGACTCCCGGGGTCACGGCGCCGCCCGAGAGGACGACGGCGTGGGACTGGCCCGAGCAGCTGGCGGCGGCAGCGTCGTGCGGGACCAGCGCGAAGGCGCCGAGGAGCGCGGCGACCGTTAGTGAGCGACGCCACCGCTGACTGCCAAGCATCGAGACTCCGATACGCCCCCGATTTCGCCACGGTACGAACGTGGTGCCGACTGGCAATGGGACGATCGTCCCCCGGCCCATGGTCGGAAGGGCCCACGGCCGGGACCGCAGTGAGCGTCCGATCCGTGCCGGCAAGCCGACGCGCTGAGCACGGTGCACGGGAGACGCACGCGACGCGGCCCCGCCTGCGCGACGGGCGGGCCCACGAGCGCGATGGGCCTCTCCTCGGGTCGGCCCGGCTGCGATGATGGACCCGGGCGAACTGCACTCCGGCCCAATCGCCCGAACCGGAGAAGGAGACGCGAGATGTGGTCCGAGTTCAAGTCGTTCCTCATGAAGACGAACGCCCTGGCCCTGGCCATCGGCGTGATCATCGGCGCCGCCCTCGGCACCGTCGTCACCTCGCTCGTGAACGACATCATCATGCCGCCGATCGGCCAGCTGCTCGGCAAGGTCGACTTCAGCCAGCTGAAGTGGGTCCTGACCGAGGCGACGGGCGGCGATCCGGCGACCGAGGTCGCCATCCGCTGGGGTGCCTTCCTCAACGCGGTCATCTCGTTCGTGATCGTCGCCTTCGTCGTCTGGCGGATCTCAAAGATGTTCATCCGGGAGGAGGCCGCCGCGCCGGAACCCGAGATGAAGACCTGCCCGTTCTGCCAGGAGCTCGTCCCGGCCACCGCGACGAAGTGCCGCGCCTGCACGAGCGCGATCTGAGGGCACCTGCTCTCGGGCTCACCGCGGCGGCGCGGCGCGGTCATTGCAGCCGGGCCCGGACCCGCCGCCCGCGACCTCAGGCGCCGGGCGCCTGCCGGTAGCTCCCGAGGACGCGGACCATCGTCGTCGCGGCCCGGAGGTCCTCGAGCGCCGCCTCGCACGCCGGGTCCGTCGCATCGGCGTCGAGATCGGCCCAGAAGACGTACTCCCAGGCCGCGGTCCGGCTCGGTCGTGACTCGAGCGCGGAGAGATTGACGCCCCGGTCGGCGAAGGCCCGCAACGCTCGAAGGAGCGTTCCGGGCTCGTTGCGGACCGCGAAGACGAGCGTCGTCCGATGCGGCGCGTCGGCCTCCGCGGCGACATCGACGGGCGCGCCCGCCGGCGCCACCACGAGGAACCGCGTCCGGTTGTCGGCCGCGCCCTGGATGTCCTCGGCTAGGACCTCCAGCCCGAAGAGGGCCGCGGCGCGCGGCGAGAGGACCGCCGCCGCGGCACGCTCGGCGCCATCGCGGATGAGCTTCCCGGCCCCGGCCGTGTTGTACGTCGTGAGCGTCGTCCACGGCCTCGAGCGAAGGAACGACTCGGCCTGGCCGAGCGCCTGGACGTGCGAGTAGACGCGACGGATGTCGTCGAGCGACTGGCCCGGCAGGGCGGCGAGGCACAGCCGGACCGGGACGACCGCCTCGCCGACGGCCGAGAGGTCGTGCTCGAGGAGCAGGTCGTAGGTCTCGCGGACCGTGCCGTTCAGGAGGTTCTCGACCGGCAGCACCCCCGCCCGTGCGCGTCCTCCGGCGACGGCATCGAAGACGTCGCGGAAGCTCCCGACCGCGAGCCGCTCGACCTCCCCGAACGCCGCGAGCACGGCGTCTTCGGCAAAGGCCCCGGGCTCCCCGGCATAGGCAACCGGGAGGTCGGCCACGACGAACCTGCCGGTCTCTACTGGTCGAACCAGGAGGTCGTGTCGTGGCGGGACTTCGACTTGTCGTACTCGGCGCGGCGGCCGGGGCTGGCCGGCTTCGAACCCGTGCGGCCCGCCGCGGCGGCTTCGGCCGCACCGGCCCAGTGGGCCTCGTCGAGCATCTTGTTCAGGGCCTCGACGTAGGCCTCGATCGAGGCCGCGATGATGTTCGTGCTGCTCGACGCCCCCGAGTACTCCCCTTCCCCGCGGGCGCCCTTGGCACCGGCCGGGGGCAGGATCGTGACGGTCACGAGGCCTTCGGCATCCGGTCCCTCGCCGAGGGACCGAACGACGTACCCGACGAGCCGCGGGTGCCCAGCGAGGACCTCGGCGAGGGCCTTGTCGACGGCCTTCACGAGCGCGTCGACGGCGCCGTTGCCCTGCGACGAGGCCTTCCAGTGATGGTCGCCGGCCTCGATGACCACGGCGCCGCGGCTCTGCGCGTTGCTCCCGGACGTGACCGTCCAGCGCGTGAGATGGAGCGCGTCCTGCTGCGGCATCGGGCTACCTCCCCGGGATCACGGTCGTGAAGTGACGTTCGTCGCGGCGCCGGAGCTCGGCGCCGGACTTCCAGATGGCGTATTCGAGGCTGTCGGCCAGGGCGATCGCCGAGGCCGCGATGATGTTCGTGTCGGAGCCCATCGTGGACCATTCGCGGGCACCGTCGGCGGATTCGATCGTGACCCGCGTTCGGGCGCCGGTCGCCGCGTCGGAATCGAGGATCCGGACCTTGTAGTCGTAGAGGTGGACCGAGTCGAGGACCGGGTAGAACGCCCCGAGCGCCTTCCGGAGCGCGGCATCGAGGGCGTTCACCGGACCGTTGCCCTCGGCCGCCGTGTGGAGCACCTCCCCGTCGACCTCGACCTTCACGGTCGCCTCCGCGCGGAGGTCCCGCGCATCCCGCTGCTCGACGAGGCACGTGTAGTCGAGGATCCGGAACGGTGCGGCGTAGCCCGCGCCCTGGCGCCGGATCAGGAGCTCGAAGCTCGCCTCCGCGCCCTCGAAGCTCAGGCCCTCGTGCTCGAGGCGCTTGATGAGCGCCGAGAGCTGCTTGGGGTCGATGCCCTCGAGCTGGTGGCCGAGCTGGCCGGCCCGGATCGCGGTATTGGCCTTGCCGCCGAGCTCCGAGACGACGAGCCGGCCCTCGTTGCCGACCGCGCCCGGGTCGATGTGCTGGTAGCTCCGCTCGACCTTTGCCACGGCGGCCCCGTGCACCCCGCCCTTGTGGGCGAACGCCGAGCGGCCCACGTAGGGCTGCCAGTCATTCGGGGCGAGGTTCGCGATCTCGGCGACGGACCGCGACAGCTCCGTGAGGCGGTCGAGGGCGCCGCCGCCGGCCGGCACGAGCGGCAGCTCGGTCTTCAGCGCGAGGTTCGCGAGGATCGAGACCATGTTGGCGTTGCCGCAGCGTTCGCCGTAGCCGTTGATCGTGGCCTGGACGTGGCGGACACCGGCCTGGACCGCGGCGATCGAGTTCGCGACGGCAAGCTCGGCGTCGTTGTGGGTGTGGATGCCCCAGGTCACGGCCGGCGCGCCGGGATCGGCGGCGAGGGCGGCCCGGGTCTCGCCGAGCACCTCGAGGAGCCGGCCGGTCAGGGTCCCGCCGTTCGTGTCGCACAGGACGAGCGTCCGGGCCCCGGCCTCGCGCGCGGCCCGGAGCGTCGCGAGCGCGTACCCGGGGTCGGCCGCATAGCCGTCGAAGAAGTGCTCCGCGTCGTAGACGAGCTCGCGACCGCGATCCACGACGAACCGGACGCTGTCCGCGACCATGTCGAGGTTCTCCGCCGGCGTGGCGCCGAGGACCTCCGTGACGTGGAGCAGCCAGCTCTTGCCGAAGATCGTCACGACCGGGGTCTCGGCGCGGACGAGCTCCTGGAGGTTCGGGTCGTCCTCGGCCCGGTTCGAGCGGTGTCGGGTGGACCCGAAGGCCGCGAGCTTCGCCGTCCGCCAGGTCATCGACCGCGCAGCGCGGAAGAACTCGATGTCCTTGGGGTTCGAGCCCGGCCAGCCGCCCTCGATGTACGGCATCCCGTACTCGTCGAGCATCCGCGCGACGCGGAGCTTGTCGGCGAGCGAGAGCGTGACGTTCTCGCCCTGCGTGCCGTCGCGGAGCGTCGTGTCGTACAGAATGACGGGT
>DASUMJ010000014.1:0-2082 GCA_036277775.1 Candidatus Limnocylindrales bacterium | reverse complement strand
CGGCACCGGCGGCGGAATCGTCGAGACCGAGGTCCAGTACCGCGAGCGCGTTCGGAGCGGCCTCCGCGCCAGCCCGATCGGCCAGGTCATGGTCGAGAAGTGCCTCGTCGGCTGGCAGGAGATCGAGTACGAGGTGATGCGGGACGCCGACGACACGTGCATCGCCGTCTGCTCGATGGAGAACGTCGACCCGCTCGGGATCCACACCGGCGACTCGATCGTCGTGGCCCCGGTCCAGACGCTTACGGACGGGGTCCACCAGCGACTCCGGAGCGCCGCCCTCGCGATCATCCGGGCCCTCGGCGTCGAGGGCGGCTGCAACGTCCAGTTCGCCCTCTCGCCCGACTCGACGGAGTACGCGGTCATCGAGGTGAACCCCCGGGTCTCGCGCTCGTCGGCGCTCGCCTCCAAGGCGACCGGCTACCCGATCGCCCGGGTCGCCGCCCAGATCGCCGTCGGCCGGCGGCTCGCCGAGATCCCGAACGTCGTCACCGGCACGACCGTCGCGGCCTTCGAGCCGGCGCTCGACTACGTCGTCGTCAAGCTGCCGCGCTTCCCGTTCGACAAGTTCCCGACGGCCGACCGCTCGCTCGGCAGCCAGATGAAGGCGACCGGCGAGGTCATGGCCATCGACCGGACGTTCGGGAGTGCTCTGAACAAGGCCCTCCGCGGGCTCGAGCAGGCGGGTGCCGGGCCCCTGGCCGAGGATCCGGCCTGGGCCGCCACGGTGTCGTACCTCGCGGCCGTCCTCGGCGGCGACCCCGAGACAGCGGCTGACGACGTCGTGATCCGTTGGATCGACGAGCGCGGCGAGGCCTGTGAATCGACGCGCTTCGCCCAGCGCTCGGCGGCACCGATCGTCCTGAAGCAGTTCCTCGCCCCGTCCGACGATCGCCTCTGGCGGGTCATCGCGCTCCTCCGCCGCGGCGTCCCGCAGGCCGAGGTGGCCGCCGTCACCGGGATCCACACCTGGTTCCTCGCCGAGCTCGGCCGGAACGTGGCCCTCGAGGCCGAGGTTGCGGCCGCCGGCCCACGCCTCGCCGATGCGTCGGACCCGGAGGCGGCCGCGCTCCTCGCTACCGTGAAGCGGGCGGGGTTCGGCGATCGCGAGCTCGCGACGCTCGCCGGCGTCGAGCCGGACGCGGTCCGGGGCGCGCGCCTCGGGCTCGGGATCATCCCGGGCTACGCGATGGTCGACACATGCGCGGCCGAGTTCGCCGCCGACACGCCGTACTTCTACGCGACCTACGCCGCGTCCGGCTCGGCGCCCGAAGCCCCGCCCGTGGCCCGGCCCGCGGCGCTCGTCATCGGCAGCGGCCCGGTCCGGATCGGGCAGGGGATCGAGTTCGACTACTGCGCGGTCCAGGCGGCCGACCCGCTCCGCCGGGCCGGTTGGTCGGCGGTGATGATCAACTCGAACCCGGAGACCGTCTCGACCGATTTCGACGCCTCGACCCGGCTCTACTTCGAGCCGCTCGACCCGGAGAGCGTCCGCAGCGTCATCGATGCCGAGACCGCGCTCGGCGACGACCTCCTTCCGGCGTTCGTCGCGTTCGGTGGCCAGACGCCGCTCAACCTCGCGGCGCCGCTCGCCGCCGGCGGCGTCGAGCTCATCGGCTCCGACCTCGAGGCGATCGACCAGGCCGAAGAGCGCACCCGCTTCTCGGCGCTCCTCGACCGGCTCGGCATCCCCCAGCCGGACGGCGGGATGGCCCACTCCGTCGAGGAGGCCCTGACGCTCGCCGAGCGGATCGGCTACCCGGTCATCGTCCGGCCGAGCTTCGTCATCGGCGGCCTCGCGATCGACTTCTGCTACTCGCCCGAGGACCTCGCCCGCCAGCTGGCCGCGGCCACCGTCGTCGATCCCGACCGGCCGGTCCGGATCGACCGCTACCTCGAGGGCATCGAGGTCGACGTCGATGCCGTCTCCGACGGGCGGGACGTCCTCATCCCCGGACTCCTCGAGCACGTCGAGCGGGCCGGCGTCCACTCGGGCGACTCGGTCGGGGTCTTCCCGCCCCAGACCGTCTCGGAGGGCGACCAGGGCCTCATCGTCGCGACGATGGAACGGATCGTCCTGGC
>DASUMJ010000013.1:0-4665 GCA_036277775.1 Candidatus Limnocylindrales bacterium | reverse complement strand
CAACGCAGGCGTGGAGGATGGAAGGCCGCCGTGGCAGGGGTGGGTGCGGTAGCCGGCCGCACCCACCCCGCCCCGACACACACCCGGCGAGGGGAGGAGCCATCGCCGGAGGGCACACGCCCGGCCCGTGGGAGCGAGGCCAAGCAGGAGTAGCCGCAGGGCCGACGAACGAGCGGACGCCGCTCAGGCGGCGGGCCGGCTCCGATCCATGCTCTCGATCGTCCAGCGCCGGGCACGGTGCCGGTACGAAAGCGTGAGCCGCGCGACGGGCGTTTCGACCTCGAAGATCGTCCGTGGGCCGATGACGACCGGATACGCGGAGGTCTCTTCCCGGACGCCGACGACCCCCGTGACCGGAAGGCGACGGGCGTTCCAGGTGATCTCCCGGGGACGACCGTCGAACCAATCGGCCCGGACGTGCACCGGGACCGGCTCGACTCGGATCATGGCCACGGATGGCTCCTTTCCGGGGGCGGCGGTTGCTGGGGCGCTCCGCTGGCCGGGCACTGGTCGAGCAGAACGGGTGTTCGATATGGTCGGAGCCTAGACCGAACACCTGTTCGATGTCAAGTCGTTCGGCTCCGATGGGCGGACCTTGGAGCCGCGTCGTGCCAGCTAGCCTGTCACTGGCTCTCGGGGCGCTCGAGGACCTCATCGGGCTCGGGCTGGCCGGCCCGGACGTCGATGTCGACGTCGGGATCGGGGGCCGGCGGCGGCGCCGCCTTCGGCCGCTTCCGTCCGGACCGCTCGACGTCGGCCGCGAGCTCCCCGCGTCGTTCGGTTGCCGTGCCGAAGTCCCGCTCGAACGGGGCCGGCAGGCCGGCTCGCAGGAGCCGGGCGCGGGTGACCGCTCGAGGACCGAACCGCCGTCGCAGCTCGTCGGCGGCCTCGACCGCCCGGCGCCGCTTCGGGTCGAACGTCTCGAACAGGCCGAGCTGCTCGCGCTCGCCGAGATGCGACGCCGTGACGCCGAGGAGCCGGATCTTCTTGCCCCGGGTCTCCGGGCGTGTGAGCTCCACGGCCGCTCGCCAGATGGGCTCCGTGAGGTCGGTCGGCTCGGCCAGCGACCGCTGCCGGGTGACCGTGTTGAACCCGGTGTCCCGGACCTTGACCGTCACCGTCCCGGCCTTGAGGCCGGCCGAGCGGAGGCGTCCGGAGACCCCCTCGGCCAGGGCAAGGAGGGTCCGCTCGAGGACGTCAGGGTCGGCCGTGTCCTGGTCGAACGTCGTCTCGTGGCCGATCGTCTTCGCGGCGTCGGGATCGTCGACGGGATCCGGATCGACGCCGTGGGCCCGGTCGACGAGCGCGGCCCCATGCTTTCCGAAGCGCCGGACGAGGGTCGATCGATCCATCGCGGCGAGGTCGCCGATCGTGGCGACCCCGAAGTCGCGGAGCGCCGCCGCCGTCTGCGGGCCCACGCCCCAGAGTCGCGAGATCGGAAGCGGGGCGAGGAACGCCGCCTCCTCCCCTGCCGGGACGACGACGAGCCCGTCGGGCTTCCGAAGGTCCGACGCGATCTTCGCCACGAGCTTCGTCGCGGCGACGCCGACCGAGGCCGTGAGCTCGAGCTCCTGCCGGATTGCATCCTTGATGCGGCGGGCGATCGCGGGCCCGTCGCCGAACAGCGCCCGGGAGCCGGTCACGTCGAGGAACGCCTCGTCGATCGAGATCGGCTCGACGAGGGGCGTAAAGCGGCGAAGGATCGCCATGACCTCGCGGCTGACGCGCTGGTACTGCGCGCCGTTCACCGGGACGAAGATGCAGTCGGGGCAGAGGCGGCGCGCCGTTCGGATCGGCATCGCCGAGTGGACGCCGAACTTCCGTGCCTCGTACGAGGCCGCGCTCACGACCCCGCGGTCGTTCGTCCCGCCCATCCCGACGGCGACGGGCTTGCCGCGGAGCTCGGGGTGGTCGCGCTGCTCGACCGCGGCGAAGAACGCATCGAGGTCGACGTGGAGGATCGTCCGGGGCGTCGCGACGGCGTGTGCCGGCGCTCGCGGCGAAGGCTGGGAGCTCGGAGCTTGCGTCGAGCGGCGGGCCACGGCGGCATCTTCGCGCTTCGCGTCAACCTCTGGAACTGGGGCTCGACCCGTCCCTCGGCGCCCGGCCACCGAGACTGGCCAAACCGACACGGGAGGACGCCTAGGTCAAGCCTCGGGCAGTCGGGCGGCGCCGGCCGGCACGCGTCGGTCTGAAGTCACGTTCCGCCGGGCCCTGCGGGGGGCACCGGGAGCCCGCTGCAGCCAAGACAACCCGCCGAGTCGTCCCGGGGCGTCGATCTGGCCAGGTTCCCCGGGATTGGGCGCGACCGCGGGCGGCCGCGCTCCGCGATGCGAGGGGGCGCTACCCCTTCGGCTCGACGACGACCGTGACCTCGGGCGTCATGCCCGAGAGGACCTTGATCGCGACCTTGTAGGTGCCGAGCGACCGGATCGGCTCGTCGAGCTCGATCTTGTGGCGGTCGACCTCGATGCCGCGGCGCGCGAGGGCGTCGGCGATGTCCTTGGTCGTGATGGAGCCGTAGAGCTTGCCGCCGTCGCCGACCTTGACGCCCATCGTGAGGGTCGTCGAACCGATCCGCGTCGCCGCGATCTCGGCCTCGGCACGCTCGCGGTTGCGCTTGTCCTCGCGGGACGCGATGTCGTGCTGCCAGGCCCGGTAGGCGCCGCCGGCCGCGGGGACCGCGAGCTGCTGGGGAATGAGGAAGTTCGTGGCGAATCCGTCAGCCACGGTCTTCATCTCGCCCGACTTGCCGAGCTTCGCGACGTCCTTGGTCAGGATGACCTTCACGCGATCGAACCCTCCTGCTCGGCGGCGGCCGCGCCGTCGCCCCTCAGCGACCGTCCCACGGTCGCCCTCAGCGACCGTCCCACGGTCGCCCTAAGCGACCGCACCGCGGTCGCTCCTGATCCAGGCCCGAAGTCTGGGGCCGAGCCCGGAATGCTGCAACGCCTCGCCCGCCGCGCCGACGAGCCCTGGGAGCCGCCGAAGCGTCCGCCGGACCGGGCCCGGGAGCAGCCGTCGGAGCCGCGTGACGTCCTCGTCGAAGGCGGCACGATCGATCCGAAGCTCCTCGAGCTTCTCGTCGAGGACGTCGTCGTCGATCCCGTCGAGGAAGACGTCGAGGGCCACGACCACGACGACGAGGTCGTCGAGGCCGCCGACGAGCGGCAGGTCGTCCGGCACGATGTCGCGACCGAGCACGAGATAGCCGAGCGCGCCGGCGAGCATCGCCTTCCGGGAGGCCGGCGTCCGCTCGTCGAGCACGAGGGCCCAGACGAGGCGGGCATAGAGTGGCGCGCGACTCGCGATCGGCAGGAGAGCGAGCAGCCCGAGCAGGCGGCGGATGCCGCCCCCGGTGCTCCGCCCGCGCGACCGCCGGCCCTTGCGGGACGAGCCGTCGGGATCCTGTCGTGCCATCCGCCGAGCGCCTCCGTGTCGATGCCGCGGCTGCGACGCCGGTCGCGTCGACTGCCCGCCGGGGGAGCGAGAGTCTACCAGTCGAGCGGTCCGCGGCCTCGCATCCCGGCTTCGCCTTGGCGCGCTGCGTGGGCTCCGGACGCTTGACATCGAACGTCCGTTCGGTATCATGCAGGCAGTTGCCCCAGGAGGTGCGAGTGACCAGGCACGACGCCGACCGCAAGCTGAAGATCCTGCATCACATTGCCGGGACCCTTCGCGCGCGTGGCTACCCGCCGAGCGTCCGCGAGATCGCGCGCGCCGTGGGCCTCAACTCCACGTCCGCGGTGCATCACCACCTGCAGATCCTCGAGAAGGACGGCTACCTGGAGCGGGGCGCCGCGCAGTCGCGGGCGCTCCGCCTGACCCCCACCGCTGCGATCTCGCTCGGCCTGTCCAGCGAGCTCGTGCCGCAGGCCACGGCCGCGGAGGCCCACGTCGTCCCGATCATCGGCGAGATCGCCGCCGGCGGCCCGATCGAGGCCTACCAGGACGCCTCCGAGACCATGGCGATCCCGGAGATCCTCGCCCCGAGCGGGGATGCGTACGTCCTCCGGGTCCGCGGCGACTCGATGATCGACGCCCACATCGCGGACGGGGACTTCGTGCTCATCCGTCCACAGACCACGGCGCGGAATGGCGACATCGTCGTCGCCCAGGTCGAGGAGAACGCCGTCACGCTGAAGACGTTCTTCCGCGAGAAGGACCGCGTCCGTCTCCAGCCTGCGAACGCCGCCTACGCACCGCAGTACTACCCCGACGTCAGGATTCAGGGGAAGTTGATCGGCGTCATCCGCCGCCTCGATTGACGCCTCGCTGAACCGCCCGGGCGGGCGTTGTCGGCTCCGCTGGCTCGCTCACGCACGGGTAGTGCGCTCGCTCGCCTGCTCGCCTCCGCCTTCGCCCGACCGGTTCAGCTTCAGCTGACCCGGTTTATCCACGGAGTCGTCCACACCGCACCGACAGCGTCCCGAAGTTCGTGGAGAACATCGGACCACCAGACCCGGTTCGTTGAGCATCGCCGCCCGCCCCCACGGCACCATCGGAGACCCATGCGGACCCGCCTGCCGTGATCGATCGCCTGCCGCCCCAGAGCCTCGAGGCCGAGCAGTCCGTGCTCGGCGCGATCCTCATCGACCGCGAGGCGATCATCGAGGTCGCCGAGTTCCTGCGGCCCGAGGACTTCTACCGCCAGGCGCACGGCAC
>DASUMJ010000012.1:0-28120 GCA_036277775.1 Candidatus Limnocylindrales bacterium | reverse complement strand
GCGGAGGCGCTCGAGATCCGGGCGTTCGAGGCGGCCGAGATTCCCTGGTCGGGGCTCGCGTTCAAGACCACGTACTGGGCCCTCGTCGACTGGCTCGGGCGGCGCCACCCGGACCTGCAGGCGCCGGCGTTCCCGGTCGGTCGCTGAAGCCGCGTCGCGCGGGGGCGGCGCGCGACGTCGCCCCACGGACCCGCGCCGGGGCGCCCGGAGCCGCGGGCGAGGCGGACCGCCGCGTCGCCTACCGGAACGCCCCGGTCAGGCGCCGGGCGAGCGGCTTCCGCGAGCCGGGCGGCGGCTCGACCCGCTCGTGGGCCTCGAGGACGGGGCCCGCGACCGTCTCGGCCAGCCCGGCGAGGAGCCGGTGGACGGCGGCCTTCTCGGCGGGCGAGTCGGGCGGCGGCGGTGCTTCGCCCGGTACCAGGCCGGCAAGGTCCCGCGGGTCGATCGCCGGCAGGACCCGGAGCAGGATCTTCCGCCCCAGGTAGAGCTCGTGGGTGCCGCCGAGCACGATCGGCACGATCGGGGCGCCGTTTCGGATGGCGACGTAGCCGATCCCCGACCCGAGCCGCCGGATCGTGCCGGGCGGCGTCGCCGGCCCGGTCTCCGGGAAGAGGCAGAAGACGCCGCCGTTGCGGAGGACGGCCTCGGCCGCGGCGAGATGGACCGGAACGGCCCGCGGGTCATGCGCCGCCGGGATCGGGATGACCCCGCCGAGCCTGGCCATCACCCACCGCCGGAGCGGCGAGCGGGCCATCGTCCTCGCGTCGCCGAAGAACGTCAGCCTCGGTCGGGCCGGCAGGAGCATCCACGGCACGAACGGATCGATCCAGGTGCGATGCGGCATCCCGGCGGCGATCCAGCCGCCGGTCGGCGCACCGGACGCATCCCGCGGCAGGTGCTGGAGCCCCTCGACCTCGAACCGGAGGCGCAGCGCCCTGGCCGCTGCCCGCCAGCAGCGGCGCAGGATCCGGTATGTCCGCCCCGGCTCGGCCGTCGCGGGCCCGTGGAGCCCCGCGGCCAGCTCGGGCTCCGCCTCGGTCGCCTCGTCGGCCTGCGCCACCTTCATCGCATGGCCCCGACCCGGCCCCTGCTACGAGCGGAGGTCGATGAAGACGTTCTTCGTCTCGGTGTAGAGGTCGATCGCGGACATCCCGAGCTCCCGTCCGACCCCGGACATCTTGTAGCCGCCGAACGGCGCCTCGGTGTGGACGCTCGAGTTCGAGTTCACCGACAGGACCCCGGCCTGGACGCCCTTCGCGGTCCGGAGCGCCTTGCCGATGTCGCGGCTCCAGATCGAGCCGGAGAGGCCGTACGGCGTCGCGTTCGCGAGCCGGATCGCGTCGGCTTCCGTGTCGAACGGGATGACCGAGACGACCGGCCCGAAGATCTCCTCCCTCGCGATCCGCATGTCGTTGTCGACGCCGTCGAAGACCGCGGGCATGAGGTACGCCCCGCCGGCCAGCGCCGGGTCGTCGGGCTCGACGCCGCCGACGACGAGGTGGGCCCCTTCGCCGAGCCCGATCTCGATGTAGTCGCGGACGCGGTCGCGCTGCTTGAAGCTCACGAGCGTGCCGACCTCGGTCGCGTCGTCGGCGGGATCGCCGACCTTCACCTTCCGGGTCGCCTCGGCGAAGAGCTCGACGACCTTCTCGTGAACGGAGCGCTCGACGAGGATCCGGCTCCGGGCGCAACAGTCCTGGCCGCAGTTGTCGAAGACGGAGTAGGGCGACTCGGCGGCGAAGCGCTCGAGGTCGGCGTCGGCGTAGACGATGTTCGGGCTCTTGCCGCCGAGCTCGAGCGAGACCTTCTTCACGTTGTTCGAGGCCAACCGCATGATCTCCTGGCCGGTGGTCGTCTCGCCCGTGAACGCGACCTTGCCGATGCCCGGGTGGGCGGCGATCGCCGCCCCGGCCGAGCCGCCGGGGCCGGTGACGACGTTGATGACGCCGGGCGGGAAGCCCGCCTCGAGGGCCAGCTCGCCGATCCGGAGCGCCGTCATCGGGGAGAGGCTGGCGGGCTTGAGGATGCAGGTGTTGCCCGCCGCCAGGGCCGGGCCGAGCTTCCAGCTGGCCATGAGGAGCGGGAAGTTCCAGGGGACGATGAGGCCGACGACCCCGATCGGCTCGCGAAGCGTCAGGTCCAGGCCCGGCTTCGAGACCGGGATCGTCTGGCCGAAGATCTTGTTCGCCGCCCCGGCGTAGTAGTCGAAGACGAGGCTCGAGCCGACGATCTCGCCGCGGGCGCTCGTGATCGGCTTGCCCGTGTTCCGGCTCTCGAGCTGGGAGAGCTCCTCGGACCGGTCCTTGACGAGGGCTGCGAACTTCGCGAGGGTCCGGCCGCGCTTCCCCGCGGCCCACGCGCTCCAGCCCTTCGGATCGTCGAAGGCCCGGCGGGCCGCCGCGACCGCCCGGTCGACGTCCTCCGGTCCACCGAGCGGGGCCGTGGCGATCGTCGTGCCGGTCGCGGGATTCACGATCTCGAAGGTCTGGCCGTCGGCGGCGTCGACGGTCTCGCCGCCGATCACCATCTTCAGGGCACTGACACCGGTGGCGGACTGGTCGATGGCCATCGCAGGAAACCTCGGGTAGGGGCGCGGCCGGGATCGTGGCGCGCGCCCGCGGGCCGTGAGCAGGTGGGCCGATGATACGCCCGGGGTCCGTCCGCGGCGGTGGCCGGGGACGCGGTCCGCTCAGCGATACGCGTCGCGCCGGAGTCCCGTCGTGATCGCGGTCAGCTCCTGGCTCGAGATCCCCATCCGCTGGAGCGCGTGCCGCGCGAGCTCGATGGCGGCCTCGTTGTCCGGGTCGGCGAGACGGTTGACGCCGGCCCCGCGGAGGTCGCGGGCCTGGCGGGTCCCGCGGGCGCGGGACGCCACCATGAGCAGCGGGTTCAGGCGTCGCGCCCGCTCCGCGACGAGGCGCGCCGTGAGCGGGTCGCCGATGGCGATGACGAGGACCACGGCATGGTCGAGGCCCGCCAGGGCGAGGATCTCGGGGCGGGCCGCGTCGCCGTAGAGGGTCTCGGCCCCGAGCGCGACCGCCTCGTCGAGGCGACGCCGGTCACGATCGATGACGAGGCAGGAGTACGACCGGGCGCGGACGGCCCGGGTCACGATCCGGCCCACCCGGCCCGACCCGGCGACGACGATCCGGCGCCGGACCTGGCTCGGGGAGTCGGGGGGTCCGCCGCCCGCCCCGGCCGGCGCCGCGCCGGTCGGGCCCTCCTCGCCTGCGGCACGGCGGGCCGACCAGCGCTCGGTCTCGCGACGCTCGATCCGGGTCACCGCGGCCTCCGCCACGATCCGGGCCGGCGCGCTGAGGAAGATCGAGACGATCGTCGTGGCGAGGATCGCGTTGTAGACCGTGCCGTCGATGAGCCCGAGATCGCTGGCGTCGGCCGCGATGATCAGGCTGAACTCCCCGACCTGGGCGATCGCCGCCCCGAGGAGCAGCGCCGAGCGCCACGGCAGGCCGAACGCCCGGCCGAGGGCGGCCGAGAGCAGGCCCTTCCCCGCGACCGCCACGATCGTGAGGATCGCGATGAGGGGCGCCTGGGCGAGGAGCGTCGTCGGGTCGACGAGCATCCCGATCGAGACGAAGAACAGGACCGCGAACAGGTCCCGGAACGGGATGACCTCGGCGGCGGCCTGGTGGGCCAGGTCGGACTCCGAGACGAGCACACCGGCCACGAACGCGCCGAGCGCCAGCGAGAGGCCGAAGACGGCGCTCGAGACGAAGGCCGTCAGGAGCGCTGTCGAGACGACGGCGAGGAGGAAGAGCTCCGGCGATCCCAGGCGGGCGACGGCGGCGAAGAGCAGCGGCAGGAGCCGGGTCCCGACGACGAAGGCGATGAGGAGGAAGAGCGCGCCCTTGCCGAGCGCCAGGAGGAGCGGCGTGACCGACAGCTCGTCGGTCGCGATGGCCGGCAGCACGACGATGAACACGATCGTCGCCACGTCCTGGACGATCATCCAGCCGATCGCGTTCTTGCCGTGGAGGCTGTCGAGCTCGCCGCGCTCCTCGAGCATCTTCGCGACGACGAGGGTCGAGGAGATCGCGAGGACCGCCCCGAGGATGAGCGCGGGCCGCGCCTCCAGTCCCACGACGAGCGCGAGCCCCGCCCCCGCCACGACGGTGATGCCGATCTGGGCAAGCGCCGCCCCGAGGGCCACCTTCCGGACCGCGTACAGCTCACGGAGCGAGAATTCGACCCCGAGCGCGAAGACGAGGAGCACGACGCCGACCTCGGCCAGCACCGCGATCCGCTCGACGTCGCCGACGAAGCCGGGCGTGAACGGGCCGATCGCGATTCCCGCCAGGAGGTAGCCCACCAGCGGCGGCTGTCCGAGCCGCCGGGCGATCGTCCCGCCGATCAGCGCCGCCGCCGTCGCGACGCCGACGTCGAGGATGAACGCGAGCGTCTCGTTCACGGCGGCGGACGGCGGGACGGCGGCGGCATCCGCCGCATTATCCGGGCTGCGGCCTCACTTCCGTCACGACAGCCTTGACAACCTGTCCGCCCGCTATATCGTAACGCGATATATT
The DNA here is from genome assembly GCA_036277775.1 of Candidatus Limnocylindrales bacterium. Lineage (GTDB taxonomy): Bacteria > Chloroflexota > Limnocylindria > Limnocylindrales > CSP1-4 > UBA5189. Next base: position 23,576 of record DASUMJ010000012.1, on the reverse strand, counting down.
GCCGCTGGAGCTACTGGAGGGCAGTCGCCTGTGAGTCTCGAGGTCTCCCACGGGATCGACCTCGCAGCGGCGCCGGAGACCGTGTTCGACTTCCTCGTGGACACCGGCAACTTCCGGCAGCTCGACCGGGCGCTCGTCTCCTACACCCCGGCCGGCCTCATGGCGCTCGGAACGACGGGGACGTTCGTCCATCGGCGTGGTGGCATGACGGCTCGGTCGACCTGGAAAGTTGCCGAGCTCGTCCCGCCGAATCGGATCCGGGTCGCGATCGTCGGCGCGGGCTACGAGATGGAGGAAACCGTCACCCTCGAACCGCTCGCGACGGGCACGCGGGCGACCTTCATCGACATCCTGCGTCCCACATCGATCGTCGGTCGCCTCATGGTCGCGCTGTCGTCCGGGATCATGCGGCGGGATCTCGAGGCACGGGCGACACGCCTGGTGGGCGCCCTCGGCTCGGCCGCGTCTCAGAAGTAGTTCACCGTGATCCCGCCGTCGACGACCATCGCCGCGCCGTTCGTCCAGCGGGACTCGTCCGACGCGAGGTAGATCCCCATCGCGACGATCTCCTCGGGCTTGCCGAACCGGCCCGTCGGGTTGCGGGCCAGCCGGATCCGCTTCGCCTCCTCGTCCTTCACGAGCCAGTCCATGAGCAGCGGCGTCTCCACCGGGCCCGGGCAGATCGCGTTCGTCCGGACGCCCTTCGGGGCGAACTGGACGGCGAGCGACTTCGTCAGCGCGAGGACCGCGCCCTTCGAGGCCGTGTAGGCGTCCTGGGGGTTCGAGCAGCCGATGAGGGCCACGAAGCTCGAGATGTTGATGATCGAGCCCGAGCCCTGCTCGACCATCCGCGGGATCGCGTACTTGCAGCCGAGGAAGACGCCCCGGACGTTGACCGCCATGACCCGATCCCAATCCTCGACCGACGTGTCGATCACCGAGTGGTCGGCCTCGGGCATGATCCCGGCGTTGTTGTAGAGGACGTCGACCCGTCCGTAGGTCGCGATCGCGTGGTCGACCATGCCCTTCGCCGAGGCCTCGTTCGCGACGTTCGTCCGGACGAACGTCGCCTCGCCCCCGGCATCGCGGACGAGCCGGACCGTCTCCTCGCCCGCCGCGTCGTTGAACTCCGCGACGACGACCTTCGCCCCCTCCGCGGCGAACATCAGGGCGGCGACCCGTCCCATGCCTGATCCACCGCCGGTGATGATCGAGACCTTGTCCTGCAGTCGCATCGGAGTCTCCTGGTGGGCTGGCGCGATCGAGGGCCCCGGGCGTGCCGGGATGCGGGAAGCGCGCCAATCCTAGCCCGTCGGAACGGCCCGCCGGCGACGTTCGGGAGGGCTGCGCCGCCCAGCTCGGAGACCGGGCGTGGGCTCGGGCCGGCGGGACGCGGCCGGCCCGAGGCGCTTCGTCAGAAGCCCGAGACGGCGAACCAGCGGTTCGTGGCGTTCGTGAAGAACACCGCCGCCGCCTGGCAGATGTCGGGGAGCTCGACGACGGCATCGATCGTGGCGTCACCGGCCTCGGAGAACGGCACGAGCGGGGTCTCGGCGACGGGGGCGCCGCCACAGGCCACGACGGCCTTGCCCTGGGCAACCGGATTGCGGCCCTGGGTCGGGATGATCAGGCCCTCGACCTCGACGTGGAGGCGGCCATCGGCGAACAGGAGGACCCGGCCGTTGTCGATGACCCACGGCGCGCCCCCGCCGGTCAGGCCGTCGAGCACCGTGCCCGGGACCGGCAGGCCGGCCATCGTGGCGTCGAGGACCTTGCGGCCCCCGGCGACGGTCGTCGAGACCGTGGCGGCGACGAGCGCGAGCAGCAGGGTCAGGGCGAGGACCAGGCGGAGCGGGCGGGCCATGCGTCACCTCCAGGTGGCCGGTCGGGAGTGCCGGTCCCGGTACTACGCCCGCCCCTCGCCGTCGGACCTCGCCCGGCGTGATCCGCCCGCGGCCTGCCGAACCCGGCTCGCGAAGGCGGCCATGGCGCGCTGCCGCGCGGCTGCGTGGTCGACGATCGGGGCCGGGTAGCCGGCGGGCGGACCGCCGGGCGCCGCCCACGGCTCATGGACGACGCGGCTCGGCAGGTCGCGGAGCTCCGGAATCCAGCATCGCACCCAGTCGCCCTCGGGGTCGAAGCGCCGGCCCTGGACGACCGGGTTGAAGACCCGGATGAACGGGGCCGCGTCGGGCCCGAGCCCGGCCGTCCATCGCCAGCCCAGGGTGTTGTTCGCGACGTCGCCGTCGACGAGCTCCCGGAGGAAGTGGCGGGCGCCGACCCGCCAGTCGAGGAGCAGGTCCTTCACGAGGAACGAGGCCGCGATCATCCGGGCCCGGTTGTGGATCCGGCCCGTCGCGGCCAGCTCGCGCATCGCGGCGTCGACCGTGGGGTAGCCGGTATCGCCGGAGCGCCACGCCTCGAGGCCGCCGGCGTCCTGGCGCCACTGGAGCTCCCCACCCGGATCCGGGGCATCCCACGGCAGCCCGGTCCCGGCGCCGGCCACGTCCAGGCCGAACCAGCTGCGGTGCATCGCCCAGTCCCGCCAGGCGAGCTGCCGCAGGAAGGCAGCGGCGGCGGCCGCCGGGGCGCCCGACGTGACCGCAGCATCCACCGCCGCCACGACGCGGGCCACCGAGATCGTCCCGAAGTGGAGCGCCGTCGAGAGCCCGCTCGTGCCGTCGAGGTCGAGCCGGTGACGGTCGACGTCATAGCGGGCCAGGCGCTCCCGCAGGAACGCGGCAAGACGGCGTTCGGCGTCGGCGCGGCCGACGGGCGCGATTTCCGCGAGCACTTCGCCGGCGACGCCGTCCGGCACGCGGACTGTGGCAGGCGCCGCGATCGGGGACCGCCGGGGCGCCGCGAGCCAGCGGCGGTGGAACGCGCCGAAGACCCGGCTCGGCCCGATGGCCTCGGGTTCGACCGCGAGGGTCCCGGGGAGCAGGTGCAGGCGGATGCCGGTGGCCGAGACCGCGGCGTCGCGCCGGACGCCGGCCGGAGCCGGGTCGCGTGTCGCGAGCACCGCGCCGGCACCGGTCTCGGCGGCGAGTCCGGGGAGGACGTCGGCGGGATCGCCCGACCGGACGACGAGCCGCCCGCCACGGTCCGCAAGGTCGCCGTCCAGGGCCGCAAGCGCCGCGAGGTACGCCGTCCGCCGTCGGGGACCCGTCGTCGCGGCGGCCAGGAGGGCCGGATCGAGGACCGCGAGCGGGATCACCGGCCGACCGCTCGCGACGGCGGCGGCGAGGGCGGGATGGTCGTCGACCCGGAGATCGCGGCGGAACCAGACGACGACCGGTGCCTCGTCCGGCCCGGCGGCGAGGGTCATCGCTCGCGGAGGACGACCGGGGACCGACTCGGCCGAACCGTTGCGAGCTGCGGCCACGGGGTTGTGTACATGGTTTGCACAGTGTAACTGCCGCGACGTTTGGCATCAACTATTGACAAACCCTCTCCTTTCGGGCTAGTCTTGCGACAGACCTTGAACAAAGGGTCCACAGACAGCTCGACACAGGAGGCAACTCGGACATGAACCGCACCCGATCCCGGATCGCCGCGATCCTTGCCGCATCGGCCATGCTCCTCGCCGTCACCGGCGGTGCGACCGCGGCCGACGAGGCGATGGTCCGCGTGCTCCATGCGTCCCCCGACGCGCCCGCGGTCGACGTCTACGTCGACGGCGCGAAGGTCGGCGCTCCGCTCGCCGGCCTCGAGTTCGGCGACATCTCCACCTACGTGGCCCTGCCGGCCGGCACGTACGACCTCAAGGTCTGCGCCGCCGCCGACGCCACCATCTGCCCGATCGTCGCCGACGACGTGGCCCTCACCGCCGGCACGAAGTACACGATCGCGGCGACGAACGATCTCGCCTCGATCGAGGCCCAGATCATCACCGACGCGCCGGCCCCGGTGGCCGGCAAGACCCAGGTCCGTGTCGTCCACTTCTCGGCGGACACGCCCGCCGTCGACGTCCTGACCCAGGACGGCGCCGCGACCGTCGTCAACGCCCTTGCCTACCCGAACGCAACCGGCTACCTCACCCTTGATCCCGGCGCGTACGACCTGAAGGTCTGCGCCGACGCGGACAACACCGTCTGCCCGCTCGATCCCGGGTCCCTCGACCTCGCCGGCGGCACCTCGTACAGCGTCTTCGCCATCGGCTCGCTCACGGCCGAGACGCCCACCCTCACCGCGGCCGTGGCCGTCGACGCCGTCGCGGCCCCGGCCACCGACACCGTCGGATCGTCCGGCACGTGGGGCCCCGTCGCCCTCGTCCTTGCCGGCCTGACGCTCCTCGTGGGCGCCGTCCGCCTCACCGTCCGCCGCGTCGCCGCCTGAGCGGCGCGCTCCACATCAGATCGGCACCGGAGTCCCGCGATGCGCTGGTCGCAACGATCGGTGATGACCCGGACCGACGCCTGATCTACGCTTCACCCGAACACCGGCGTCCGTCCCCGCGACGGGCGCCGGTTTCTGTCTGCATCGAGGTCCAAACCATGGCTGTCTCAATCCCCATCGATCGCGCCCGCTCTCTCGCCCGGTGGAACCGGGTCCTTGCCTTCCTTCACGGCGGCCAGTTCGTGGCGATGCTCGTCGTCGCCGGGACGGCCGTCGCCTTCGCCCCGTACGTCCCCACGGTCAAGCCGATCCTCGAGGGCGGCCAGTTCGTCGGCGTCGAGCAGACGAAGGTCGAGCTCTTCTCGATCCCGCTCGCCTGGTTCATCGCCTCGTTCCTCGCCCTGTCGGCGATCGCGCACCTCGTCGCCGGCTGGCCGCTCCGGGCCCGCTACGAGGCGTGGCTCGCACGCGGCATGAACCCGCTCCGATGGGTCGAGTACGCGTTCAGCAGCACCGTCATGATCGTGGCGATCGCGTGGCTGTCGTTCATCCAGGACGTGCCCGCCCTCGTCGCGATCGCCGGCTGCAACGTGGCGATGATCCTGTTCGGCTGGAGCATGGAGGCGGCCAACGAGGGCCGTCGCGACCGACCCGACTGGAAGCACTACATCTTCGGCTGCATCGCAGGCGTCATGCCGTGGATCGGGATCTTCTCGATCCTCCTCGCCTACGGCGCCCAGGCGGACCTGCCGGCGGACGCCGGGATCCCGGCGTTCGTCTACGTGATCGTGGTCTCGCTCTTCCTGTCGTTCAACGTCTTCGCGATCACGATGGTCCTCCAGTACCGGCGGATCGGTCCGTGGCGCGACTACCTCGTGGGCGAGAAGACGTACATGGTCATGAGCCTCGTCGCGAAGTCGCTCCTCGCCTGGCAGGTCTTCAGCGGGACGCTTCGGCCGGGCGGGTGACCGATCCGGGGACCGATCCGGGGGCCGGCCGACCGACGGTCGGCCCCGCCGGGATCAGCCGCGCTCGAGGTAGCGCTCCCGCTCCCAGTCGTGGACGACGGAGTCGTAGAGCTCCTGCTCGACCCGGGCAGCGTTCAGGTAGTGATCCACGACCTCGATGCCGAAGATCTCGGCCGCGGCCTCGGACTGCTCCAGCTCGCGGATCGCCTCGTAGAGGGCCCGCGGCATCCGTGACACGCCCTTGGCGATGTAGCCGTTGCCCTTGAACTCGGGCGCCAGCTCCAGGCCGTGCTCCATGCCGTAGAGCCCCGCGCCGATCATCGCCGCGTACGTCAGGTAGGCGTTCATGTCGCCGCCGGGGAAGCGGTTCTCGATATGGAGCGAGGGGCCGTGACCGACGAGCCGGAAGCCGGTCGTCCGGTTGTCGCGGCCCCAGACGACGTTCACCGGGGCCCACGACAGCGACGCGTAGCGCTTGTACGAGTTGATGAACGGGGCGACGAAGACGGCGAGCTCGCGGGACAGGGCCATCATCCCGGCGACGAACTGGCTGAACTGGCGGCTGATCCCGTACGGCAGGCCGTCGTCCGGGGCGTGGGTCAGCGGCTTCTTGCCGTCCGCGTCCCAGATGCTCATGTGGAGGTGGCCGGACGAGCCCGTCCAGGTGTGGTCGGGCTTCGACATGAAGGTGATGCCCCAGCCGTTGAGGTAGGCGATCTCCTTCGCGCCGTGCTTGAAGAGGACGCTCCGGTCCGCCGACTCGAGGACCCGGTCGTAGCGGATGTTCACCTCGTGCTGGCCGGGGGCCGCCTCGCCCTTCGAGAACTCGATCGGGATCCGAGCCTCGGTCATCTGGTTCCGGAGGAGACGGTGGAGCGGCTCGGCCTTCGTCGCCTGGAGGAGGTGGTAGTCCTCGTTGTACTGGCCGAAGCGCTTCGGGATCGCGAAGCCGTTCTCGGCGATCGTGTCCCACGAGTCCTTCAGGACGTAGTACTCGAACTCGCTGCCGGCCTTCACCGAGATGCCGGCTTTCGCCGCCCGCTCCACCTGGCGCTTCAGGATCGTCCGGGGCGAGATCGGGATCTCCTTGTGGGTCTCCTCGTCGATCGTGTCGGACAGGACGATGGCGGTCTTCTCGAGCCACGGCAGGACCCGCAGGGTCTCCCAGACCGGCGACGCGATCCAGTCGCCGTAGCCGGTCTCCCAGTTCATGAGGGCGAACCCCTCGGGCGTGTTCATCTCCATGTCCGTCCCGAGGAGATACGTGCAGAAGTGGGCGCCATGGTCGATGACGCCGCCGAGGAACGCCTGGGCCTGGACGCGCTTGCCCATGAGCCGGCCCTGCATGTCCGTGATGGCGACGATCAGGGTGTCGACCCGCCCGTCGCGGACCAGGCCTTCCAGCTCCTCGAGGCGCGGGTGCTTGCCGTGACTGGTGCTCATCTGGACCTCGCTCGGGACGCTCGGGTTCGGTGGATGGATCGAGGGTCGTCGGGGGATCGGAAAGGGCCGGCCGGCGGCGCCGACCGGCCCTTCGCGCTTGTCGCTCGTCGAGGCGTCAGGCCCGGATCTGGCCGGCTGCCTGCTCGAACTCGCGCTCGATCTCGGTGAGGTCCGCCTCCGCCCCGTGGACCTGCGGGCCCTTGAAGCGAGACCGTGCCCAGCCGAAGTAGTAGACGAGCAGGAGGGCGACGAAGGCGAGCATGAATGGCCACGAGATGTTGCCGCTCGTCGGGAAGCTGAAGAGGATCATCAGCACGACGACCCAGAAGACCGCGATCCAGCCGATCGGCTTCGACCAGCGACCCAGGCTCCAGACGCGACGGGCCTTCCACTCCTCGGTCGTGAGGCCGAGGTAGATGCAGATGCCGTAGGCGGCGTAGAGGAAGATCGTCGAGATCGCCGTCACGATGATGACGGCCGTGCCCGTCCCGACGTAGAACGCGGCGACGGTGAACAGCCAGGCCACGACGACGATCCCGATGAGCGAGTTCGCCGGCGTCCGGTAGCGGTGCGAGACCTGCTTCAGCCAGCCCGAGGCGGGCAGCCCGTCGTCGCGGGCGAAGGCGTAGAGCATCCGCCCCGCAGCTGCGACCGACGACAGGCCGCAGAAGGCCATCGCGATGGCGATCCCGGCCGCCAGGAGGTTGCCGATGAAATCGCCGACGTTGTAGACGAGGATCGAGATGACGGCGACGCCGCCGCCGAAGTAGTACTGGCTGTAGGCCGCCGGATCGGCTCCTTCGAGGTCGGTCGGGAAGAGGGCCGAGAGGTCCGGCGTATGGAGCGTCAGGGCGACGAGGAAGACGTACCCGACGACGGCCGAGACGGCGACCGACAGGAAGACGCCCCAGGCGCTCGAGACCCGGGCGCCAACAGTCTCCTCCGCGACGTGGGCCGAGGCGTCGTAGCCGGTGTACGTCCAGTTGGCCTGGAGGAGCGAGAAGAAGAACGCCAGGATGAGCGGGTACGTCGACGCCGCGCCGTACTGGAGATTGACGAACCCGAGGTCGTTGTTCCACGACCCGTCCGTGTCGAGCGGCGTGATGGCAAACATCGACAGGCCCGACTCGTCGGGCTTGCCGAGGAGGCCGACGAGGACGACGACCGCGGCGACGATCGCGATGTGCCACCAGACCGAGACCTGGTTGAGCAGCGCCACGAGGTTGATGCCGCCGATGTTCAGGGCGAGCTGGACGAGCATGAGCACGCCCATCGTCACGATCTGGCCGTTCAGGAGCCCCGGAACGATCTCCGTCGTGTTGAAGACCCCGCCGGCGATCCGGTCGACGATCGTGGCGTTGATGAAGCCGGCCGCGGCGTAGTTGATCCCGGCCACGATGGCGAACTGGCCGAGCAGGTTGAACCACGCGGTCCACCAGCCCCAGTTCTTGTTCTTCATCTTCGAGGCCCAGTAGTAGAGACCCCCCGCCGTGGGGTAGGCGGATGCGATCTCGGCCATGGCCGCGGCGATGCAGACGACGAAGACCGTGACGAGCGGCCAGCCGATCATGACGGCGGCCTTGCCGGCCCAGGCCAGGCCGTAGTCGTAGAGGATGACCGCGCCGGTCAGGATCGAGATGATTGAGAAGCTGATCGCGAAGTTGCTGAACCCGCCCATCGTGCGGTACAGCTCCTGCGCGTAGCCCAGCCCGTGCAGGTCCTTGATGTCCTGCCGGATCACGTCCTCGCGGGAACGACCTTGCATGCGGACCTCCTCGCACGGCGCGACCGGCCCTCCGCCGTTCGCGCCCTCCACCGGGTCGGGATGCCGTGGCCCGTTCGATCGGGCGTCGCGGGCCACGCTGACGTGGCGCGACTATACGCGGCCGTCACGGGCCGATGGAAGGCATTTCGCAAGGACTTGCAGGGTTTCGCGAGCAGATCGCACGGGTCCGGGACGTGCCGGAAGGTCATGCGGGCCGGGGATGGGCCGCCGTGGACCTGAGGCCGGGCCTCAGAACAGCATCGTCGTCCCGTCGGGGAACGCGAACTCGAAGGTCGACGGGGCAAGCGGCGCATCCGGCTCGAGCGCGGTGACGACCGCCTCCCGGGTCACCTCGCCGCCGATCGACTCCACGAGCCGCGTGATGACCCCATCCGCCCGATCGACCGCGACCTGGACGTGGAAATCCGGCCTGTCGGCCGTGGCCTCGACCGCGCGGGGATGGCGGCACTCGATGACGATTGCCTCACGTCCCGCGACGATGTCGGTCCCCGAGATCCAGGTCCGGCCCGTGGCGAGGACGTTCTGGCAGTACCCGGCCGGATGCACGAACAGCTCGGGGAGCGTCTCGAGCGGCAACGGCGTGACCGGCTCGTAGACGCGCGCCGGGCCCGGGAAGCCGGCATCGAGGCCGCGCGGCCGATTCCGGACCGGCCGACTCGTGCCGAGCCGATGGATCCCGGAGTAGGTCCGGATCGTCTCGCCGTCGCTGATCCAGAGCTCGAAGTTGCCGGCGGTCCCGCGATCCGGCTCGGACGTCGTGACGCGGGCATGGCCGGGATGTCGGATCGCGACGTCCATGGCGACGACCTGCTCGCCGCGGGCGCCGAACGTCCGTTCCTCGATCCGCATGCGGAGGGTCGTGAACCGCAGCTCGGCGTCGCGCATGAACGTGAACAGCGCCTCGACGGACGGAAGTCCGGCGGGCAGGGCCACGACCTCGGCGAAGCGGCCGGCGGCATCGATCGGCACGAGCGCGGCGCGGTCCCAGAGGCGAGTCGACATTGCGCCGGATTGTGCCACGACGGACGGGGCCCTGACCGGCGGCGGCGATGGTTCGGCCGGCCACCCCTTGACAGCGACGCCCGCAAGGCCTATATATCGCACCACGATATAGCGCCGCGCGTAGCAGATCGCCCACCGCGGCCGCGTCCTGGAGGTCGGTGATGAACCGTCGTCGCGTCTCGCTCCTCGTTGCGCTCCTCGGCATGGCGCTCGCCATCGGGGCACCGGTGCTCGCGCTGGCGTCCACGGGCGCCTCCCACGCCTCCGTCGAGCTCCGGGATGCCGCCGGATCCGTCGTCGGCTGGGCCGACCTCACGGAGGACGCGACCGGCAGGCTCCACGTCAACGTCCACGTGAAGGGCGTCTCTGCCGGCCTCCACGGGATCCACATCCACGCCGTCGGCTCGTGCAGCCCGGACTTCGGGGCGGCCGGGGGCCATCACAACCCGCTCGGCGTCGCCCACGGCCTCGACTCCGCGTCCGGCGGCCATGCGGGCGACCTCCCGAACCTCGAGGTCAACGCCGCCGGCGTCGGGCACCTCGACGGCACGAGCGACCGAGCCAGCCTGTCGAACGGCCCGACGACCGTCTTCGACGGCGACGGCAGCGCCCTCGTCATCCATGCCGGCCCCGACGACCAGGTCACGAACCCGACGGGCAACAGCGGCGGCCGGATCGCCTGCGGCGTCATCGTCGCCGGTTGATGCCGCGACGGACCATGGGCCGGTTCGCGGAACCGGCCCTCTGGATCGTCGTCGCGCTCGGCCGCGGGCCGGCCGGGGTCGCGGCCCTCCTGACGACCGTGCGATCCCTCGACGGTCCGGTGGGGCCCGGGACCCTCCTGGGCGCGCTCGTCCGGCTCGAGCGGGTCCGGCTCGTGGAACGGCGCTCGGTCGCTGGACAGCCGATGTATCGTCTGACGATGTACGCACGCGAGGATGGGGCATGACCGAGGGCATGACGGAGTTCGGGCGTTTCGCAGAGCCGACGCTCTACATCCTCGTCTCGCTCAGCGAGGGCCCCAAGCACGGCTATGCGATCATGACCGACGTCGAGGCGATCTCCGGCGCGCCGCTCGGGCCGGGCACCCTCTACGGGGCGCTCGCCCGGATGGAGAAACGCGGCCTGATCGAGGCGCTCGAGCCGGTCGACCGACGCCGTCCCTACAGGATCACCGGCCTCGGTGCGACCACGCTCGCAGCGCAGCTCCAGGGCCTCGCCGGGTTCACCCGCCTGGGCCTGGATCGACTCCGAGGGGCGTCCCGATGAACCGTCTCGTTGGTCTCTATCCCCGGGCCTGGCAGGCCCGCTATGGCGAGGAGCTCCAGGACCTCGTGACGTTGCGGTCGCTCGGCCTGCGAGGGTCGATCGACCTCATCCTCGGGGCCGTCGATGCCCATCGCCACCCCGAGCTCGTCGACGTGACCGCCCCGCTGCCGACGGGCGCCGAGCCGGTCTCGCGCAAGCGGTACGCGGACCTGCTCGTCGCCCGTCGTCTCGGGACCGCGAGCTGGCTCGGCGCCGTGGCCTGGATCTTCGCCTGGACCGTGGCCGCCCAGGGCCCGATGGTCGGCACCGGCGACGATGCGTACCGCGACGGCTCGGCCGCCATGCCGCTCTATTTCGGGGCCCTGATCCTCCTGGCGGCAGGCCTCGTCGGTCAGATGATCCGGCTCCCGGCGCGAGCCCGGGTCGCTCGGCTCGGCGCGCTCATCGGGGTCTTCGCGGCCCCGATCTGGGGCCTCGGGCCGTGGCTGATCGTCTTTGCCGCCGTCCTGTTCGCGGGCCTCCTGCTCCTGGCCCTCGGGGCGTGGTGGTCGAGCGAGTGGTCGGGGCGCGTCGCGACGGCGGTCGTCGGCTCCACCCTGATCGGCATCGGGCTCGCCGTGGCGTCGCTGCTCATCGGCTTCAGGGGACCACTCGGGCAGGGGCTGCTGGTCGCCTACGTCAGCATCCTGACCGTCAACTGGCTCGCGGTCGGCTCGAGCCTCCAGCAGCTGCCGGCGGTCGACGACGACGTCCCAGCGGGTGACGACGCCATCGTGGAGACGGCCGCGGCCTGACGCCGGTCCGCCGGTCTCGATGTCGAGGCGCCTCCCGTAGACTCCGTTCCGTGGAGTTCGACAGCGCGCGGTTCCGCGAGGTCATGGGCGAGTTCGTGACCGGCGTGACCGTCATGACGACGATGGCCGAGGGCCGGCCCCAGGGCATCACGGTCAACGCCCTGGCGCCGGTCTCCCTCGAGCCGCCGCTGGTCATGGTCGCCCTCGACCGCCGGCGGTTCATCACCCCGATGGTCCGGGAGCGCGGCGGCTACGCGATCAACGTGCTCGGCGAGGACCAGCAGGGCCTGTCCGACTGTTTCGCCCACGCGGCGGTGAAGCCGGGCGAGAAGGGTCGCGAGGACTTCTGCGGAGCGTCCTGGCACGCGGGGAGGACCGGACTGCCCCTGCTCCACGGGGCGATCGCAACGCTCGAGTGCACGGTGGTCGAGACGTTCCCGGCCGGCGACCACGACCTGTTCATCGGCCGGGTGGACGCGCTCGACGGCAGTCGCCCGGACGCCGGCGCCAAGGGCCCGCTCCTCTACTTCCGCCGGCGGTACCTGCGGATCGAGCAGGCCGCCCACGCGGAGGTCGAGGGCGTGCCGGAGGCCTGAGCGGGTGCCGTTCGTCCGCGCCAACGGCCTCGACGTCGGCTACGACGTCCACGGTGCCGGGCCGCCGGCGGTCCTCCTCCACGGGGCCACCTCGATCGGCCGGGCGGACTTCGCGGCCCAGATCCCGCTCTTCGCGCGGGCCTTCCTCATCCACCTGCCCGACGCCCGCGGGCACGGTCGGACGCGGTGGGATGCGGCGAACGGCTTCCGCTACGACTGGCTCGTGGACGACCTGGGGGCGTTCGTGGACGCGCTCGGACTCCGGACCTTCCATCTCGTCGGCTTCTCGATGGGCGCGATGACCGCGCTCCAGTTCGCCTGGCGCCACCCGGAGCGCGTCCGGACGCTCGTCATCGCCGGGATCACGACCCAGCGCGAGCCACGGGCGAGCGTCGTCCGCCGGCTCATGGACCCGGCGAAGATCCTCGCCACCGATCCGGCCTGGGCCGCGGAGCTGTCGCGCCGCCACGACGAGGGCCAGGGCGAGGGAGCCTGGCAGCGCCTCCTCCCGGCGATCGCGGCCGACGTCGCCGTCCAGCCGTTGCTCGGCCCGTCCGAGCTCCACGCCATCACGGCGCCGACGCTCGTCGCCTGCGGCGATCGCGACCCGTTCGCGCCGGTCGACCACGCCTGGGGCATCTCCCGTCAGATCCCCGGCGCACGGCTGTTCGTCGCCCCGGACTGCGGGCATGAGGTGATGGTCCGGAAGCCGGGCCTGTTCAACGAGGCCCTCGCCGGCTTCTACCGCTCCACCGAGACCGAGGCGAAGCGGCGCGCCGCCGACCCGGCCGCCCTCAGCCACCCCGACGCCGCGGACGTCCCGGACGTCCACGACACCGATGCGCGCTGGCTCGACACCCGGCGCCCCGACCCGGAAGGAGGCCCGCCATGACGACGCTGCTCGTGCTCTATCGCCGCCCCGACGGCGGCGACGAGGCCCTCGCGACGCTCGAGCGTCGGTACCGCGACGAGCACCTCCCGCTCGTCGCCGAGACGCCGGGGCTCCGGGCGACCCGCGTCTGGCGCGTGACCGAGGCGCTCGGTGCGGACACGGACCTCATCCTCGCCTGCGCGATGGACTTCGACGATCGCCCGTCGCTCGACGCCGGCCTCCGGTCCGACCCGATGCGGGCCGCCGGCCGGATCATCCGGGAGATCGCGCCGGGCCTCGCGACGTTCCTCGTCGTGGAGGACGCGCCGGACCTCGTCCCCGGCACGTGACGGCCCGTCCGGGCCCGAGGGATACTGGACGGGTCGCAGCGGGAGGAGCCGGGTGACCGACGCGGTACGGACGGAGCGGCCGCCATCGATCCAGGTGACGTTCCCCGCGGTGGGCGGGGACGGGCCGGTCGACGGCGTCGCGCTCGTCGTCCTCGATCGGCCGAAGGTCCTCAATGCCCTCGACTTCACGCTCATCGCCGAGCTCACCGAGGCGCTCGAGGGCCTCGATCGCGATCCGGCCTGCCGGGCGATCGTCGTCACGGGAGCGGGTGACCGGGCGTTCGCGGCGGGCGCCGACATCGGCGAGCTCGCGATCCAGACCCCCGCGACGCTCCTCGCCGACGACGACTTCCACCGCTGGGAGCGCATCAAGCGAATCCGCACGCCGCTCATCGCCGCGGTCCGCGGCTTTGCCCTCGGCGGCGGCTGCGAGCTGGCGATGCTGTGCGACCTCCTCATCGCCGGCGAGGGCGCCCAGTTCGGCCAGCCGGAGATCAAGCTCGGGGTCATGCCGGGCGCCGGCGGGACGCAGCGGCTCACTCGCGCGATCGGCAAGGCGAAGGCGATGGAGCTCGTGCTCACCGGCCGGACCCTCGGTGCCCGCGAGGCCGAGGCGCACGGGCTCGTGACGCGCGTCGTCCCGGACGACGACGTCGTCCCGGCGGCGCTCGCGCTCGCGGCGACGATCGCGTCGATGCCGCCGCTCGCCGTCATCGCGGCCAAGGAAGCCGTCAACCGGGCCGAAGAGGTCGGCCTCGAGGAGGGGCTGGCATTTGAGCGACGGAACTTCTACCTCCTCTTCGCGAGCGAGGACCAGCGCGAGGGCATGGCCGCATTCGCGGAGAAGCGCAAGCCGGCCTGGAAGGGCCGCTGAGAAAGGGGATCGAGATGGCGTGGGATCGCGACCTCGGCGATGAGCCGGCGCCGGCCATCCGGGACCGAGCCCCGGACGTCCTCGCGCCGATCGACGAAGGTGCCGCCGTCAGCGGCCATCGCCCGCCGCCCGAGCGGCCGGCATCGCCGGCCGAGGCCCCCGAGCAGGACTGGCTCGCCGCCGAGGCGGTGCTCATGCCGGTCCTCCGCGCCGCCGGCGGCGGCACGCGGCTCGCCGACCTCGATCCCGTGGCGCTCGCCTCGGAGGGCATGAAAACGCACGCCAACCCGGTCGTCGACGACGGCCCGTCGGGGCTCGCGATCGGCTACGTCCTCCGCGTCGGGGCGTTCGACGTCCACGTCAACGCCGACCACCTGCTCGCCTGGGGTGCCACGCCCGACGAGCTCCGCGGCGCCGCGATGCAGAACCTTGCCAAGTGGTCCGAGACGGCGCCGTGGACGGACGAGGCGTCCGGCCAGCGGCGGCTCATCTCCTCCGCGTCCGGGGACGGCGGCGACGCGACCCGGATCCTCCTGCCGGAGGTCCGGGCGGACCTCGTGGCGGCGCTCGGGGCCGGGGCCGGGACGCGGGTCCTCATCGGCGTCCCGGAGCGGGACCTGCTCGTGGCCGGCGCCCTGGTGCCGGGCGACGAAGAGTTCGCGGTCCTCTTCGCCGAGTTCATCCGCGATCACGCCGCGGGCGCGGACCAGCCGATCGATCCGCATCTCCACGAGATCGTCGGGGGCGAGCTCCGGCCCTTCGCCGGCTGACGGGCACGGTCGGTGACGGAGCCGTCGGCGTCGCAGACCGGGTCGCGGTCGCGGCCCGAGCCACAGCCGCAGGCTCAGCCGGAGCCCTCGCCCGACGTCGTCCTCGAGGTCGATGCCGGCGTCGCCACGATCACCCTGAACCGACCCTCGGCGCTGAACGCGCTGACGATCCCGATGAAGGAGCGGCTTCTCGATCTCCTCGAGACGGTCGGCGGCCGGCCCGACGTGCGGGCCGTCGTGCTCACCGGTGCCGGGCGGGCCTTCTGCGCCGGCCAGGACCTCCGGGAGCGCCTGGAGCCCGGCGCGCCGTCGCTCGGCGAGGAGCTGGCCCTCCGGTACAACCCGATCGTCCGGGCGATCCGCGGCCTGCCGCAGCCGGTCATCGCGGCGGTCAACGGGGTGGCCGCCGGGGCCGGCGCGTCCCTGGCCTTCGCGTGCGACTTCCGGATCGCCGCGGAGGAGGCGTCGTTCGTGCTCGCCTTCGGGCGGATCGGGCTCGTGCCTGACAGCGGCGCGACCTGGACGCTGCCCCGGCTCGTCGGGGCGGCGCGCGCCGCCGAGATCGCGCTCCTCGGCGACCCGGTCCGGGCCGCGGACGCGCTCCGGCTCGGGCTCGTGACGCGGGTCGTGCCGGGCGACGCGCTCGCCGCCGAGGCGGCGGCGATGGCCGGCCGGCTGGCCGAGGGCGCGCCGATCGCGATGACCCTCACGAAGCGGGCCCTCGGGGCGTCCTTCGACCGGGACCTGGACGCGGCACTCGACGCCGAGGCCGAGGCCCAGGAGCGCGCCGGCTCGAGCCGCGACCACGCCGAGGGACTGACCGCCTTCGTCGAGAAGCGCGCGCCCCACTTCACCGGCGAGTGACCCGGCCGCCGGGCGGCGGGCGGCGGCTCGCAATCCCGGACCTGGAGTCGGGCCGTGCCGCCTGGGTCGTCGCCGCCCTCGGGGTCGCGGCCGCGATCCTGCCCGCCGCCGGCTGGGGCGTCCCCGACGACCGCGGCGTGCCGTATCCGGTGGCGCTGGCGGCGGGGATCGCGGCCGCCGTCGCGCTCCTGGCAGCGTGGCGGTTGCGCGGCGAGCGGACCGGCCGTCGCGGATCCGGAGGCCCGCCCGTCGGGCCTCTCGAGGCCCTCGCGCTCGTCACCGGGGTGGCTGCGGTCCTCGGGGTCCTGACGATCCTGCCGAGCCAGCCGCTCCGCGACCTCGGGGTCTACCTCCGGGCCGGCGAGGCCTTCGCGGCCGGTGAGCCCGTCTACCTCGACCGGCTCATCCAAGCCGTCCCGGCCGACCGGACCGCCTACCCGTTCCTGTATCCCCCGGCCCTCCTGCCCCTCTTCGCCGTGCTCGCCGCGGCCCCGCGCCTGCTCGTGGACGCAGCCTGGATCCTCGGGTCCGTCGCCGCGCTGCTCGCGGCGCTCCGGGCCATCGGGCTGCCCTGGCGATGGGCCGTCGCCGCGATCGCCTGGCGGCCCGTCTTCGAGGGCCTCTGGGTCGGCAACGTGTCCGTCCCGCTGCTCGCCTGCCTCGCGCTCGCGGTGCGGTATCCGTGGGCGCTCGCGGTTCCGCCGGCGGTGAAGCCGTACTCCGCGACGGCAACCCTGTGGCTCGTCCGGGAGCGGCGGTGGCGACCGCTCCTCGGCGGCGTCGCCGGCGTCGGGCTCGTGGTGGCGGCCACGCTGCCGGTCACCGGCCTCGACGCCTGGTGGCAGTGGCTCGCCGGCCTCGACTGGTTCGCCCGGTCCCAGCCCCTCCTGGCGGAATACCTCTACGGGATCGCCCTGCCGCGGTTCCTCGGTCCCGGGCCGGCGCTCGCCGCGGGCCTCATCGTCCTCGCGGCGGCACTCGTCGCCCGGGGTCGGGAGGGCCTCGCCCGCCTCGGGCTGGCGACACCTGCGATCTCGCCGTCGGTCTTCGTCCACGGGCTGCTCGTGGCGATCCCGGCCCTCGGGGCGCTCCGGCCGGCGGTCCTCTGGGTCGCGCTGGCGGCCATGGCGTTCGGGGCAACCGCCGGGTCGTGGCTCGGGCCGGCCCTCGCGGTCGCGGCGTGGGCGACCCCAACCCTCCGACGCTCATCCGCCGAGCTCCGCCGGCCGGGCGTGCCCGACCCGCTGGCGGGCGCGGCGGGCCCCTGGCCCGAGGCCCCGGAGTAGCGCCCGGCCCCAGGCGGCGGGGCCTCGGCATCGGGCGACGGGGCCCCGGCCCGGACTTCCGACCCGGCCCGAAGCTCGGCCCGGGGCCCTTAGGGCACCGTGGCCTGGACGACGTCCGTCTGGGCGACGACGAACTTGCCGAGGCTCGTCGCCCGGATGGCCTGGAGCCGCCAGTAGAGCGTCTTGCCGCTCTGGAGGCCGGCGATCGTCGAACCCGTGGCGGCCTGCTCGCCGATCGCGAAGGCGAGGTCGGCACCCTCGAGATAGCTCGGCGTCGGATCGTCGATCGACCCGACGAGCTTGTAGAAGGTGAAGCAGTCGGCGGTCCCTGCGAACGCGGTCCAGCTGAACGCGATCTCGCCCGTGGCTCCCGGCGTCGCGCCGAGCGCGCCGAGCGCGCCCGCGGCGACCGTCGTCGCGCCGCTGACGGCACTCATCGCGATGGCCTTGTCCGCGGCGTCGAAGGCCACGGCTCGATACCAGACGCTCGCGCCCCCGTCGGTCGGGTCGTAGCCCTCGGTCTTCGCCGGGTCGGCCGTGTAGCCGCCGCCGATCGCGACCACGCCACCCGAAGGCGGATAGACGGCCGGGATCTCGGCCGACGTGCCGCGGAGGACCTGCACGTGGTCGAACGCTGCCATCTCGGGCACGCTCCAGTCGATGACGACCCCGCCCGGGCAGGCCAGGAGCGCGAGGCCCATCGTCCCGAGTGTCGGCTGCGGCGTCGGCTTCGGCGTCGGCTTCGGGGTGGGCTTCGCGGTCGGGGCCGGCGTCGGGGCGGCGGTCGGCGCGGTCGTTGGGACCGGGGTGGCCACGGGTGCCTCCGTCGGCTCCGGCGTGCCGGTGGGTCGCGGCGTGACGTTCGCGGTCGGGTTCGCCGTCGCCACGGCGAGCTCGATCCCGGCGAGCATCCCGAGCGGCAGCCCGTCGGCGCCGTCCGCGGCGGCGTTCCGGCGGATCCACGGGTCCGCGGCCGCGATCGCCGCTCCCACGACCGCCGTCTCGACGGTCGGGGCGTCGTCGAGGCGCACGGTCGCGCCGCGTCCCTCGTCGACGGTCACGCGCAGGCCCGGACCCTCGACCACGACGCCGTGCTCGACCGACAGCTCGCGCACGACGTCGCCGCCGGCCGCGTCGGCCCCGCTCCGATCGAGGTCGAAGGCCGTCCCGAGGGCGGTCCATGTCACGTCGCCGGTCGTGACGACGTAGCGGCCGCCGTTGGGGAGCACGACCCGGTGCCAGGCCCGTCCGGCAACCTGGTCGATCGCGATCCGCGTCCGGTCGAGCCTCGTGAGCCGGACGTCCGCGCCCCCGGCGAGGCGGACGCGGTTCTCGCCGATCTGGAGCGCGGCGGCGCCGCCATCGGCGACGCGGATGCCGTCGCCGACACGGAGCTCTGCGCCTGCGACGAGCTCGGACGTCGCCCCGTCGCGGACCAGGTCAGCGCCGGTTGCGGTCGCCACGCGCGACACGGCCGGCGCGTCGATGAGCAGGCCGCCGTTCAGCCCGACGACCGCGACGATGAGCGCGGCGGCGGCCGCGAGGATCGTCCAGCGCGGCGCCGGCAGGATCGTCGGCGTGCGGCGCGCCGTCCGGATGGTGAGGGGGGCCGGGGCATGGTCGACCGGGCCGGTGGGGAGTGGGCGACGGCGCGGGTCGTCGAGCCCCCGGGCCCGGGACGAGCTCGAGGCCGGGACACCGGCCCGCCCCGCGGCGGCCGTGCCCGCGCCACCCGCGGCGCCGCCCGCGAGCGGCCAGGCCACGGAGCCATTCCCCGCATGCCCCGCAACCGCGCCGCCGAACGTCGCCCCCGCGCCGTCGCCGTATGCGGCAACGAGCCGATCGCGGAGGGCCGCGGCGAAGGCCGGGGTGGGGGAGGCGGGGGCCCCGCGACGGGCACGGCTGCCCGCGGCGGACAGCTCGGCCTCGAGGGCGCTCAGGTCGGCGTCGCCCGGGAGCTCGTCGTCGAGCGGGATGAGGCGGCGGCCGTCCATCGGGTCGTCAGGCCGCATCGGTCGTCTCCAGGATCATCGCGCCGCGGAGCGCCCGGAGCGCCCGGTGGAGCTTCACCGCGAACGTCGCCCGCGAGCAGCCGAGGGCCGCGCAGAGCTCCTCGGTCTCGAGGCCGTCGAAGTACTTCAGGACGATGACCCGGCGGTGAGGCTCGGGCAGCGCCAGGAGCGCCCGGCGGAGCACGTCGCGATCGAGGGCCGCGGCGAATGCCCGGGTCGCGGCCTCGTCCCCGAGCGACGCGTCGTCGCGACCGCCGAACGTCTCGCCGTCGTCGTAGTCGCTCGCCCGGACGCCGAGCGGGACCGTCCGGTTGCTGCGGCGCGCGTGGTCCACGATCGCGTTCGCGGCGACCCGGTAGAGGAACCCACCGAACGACTCGTTCCGGAAGTCGTCGCGACGGACCGCGCCGAGTGCCCGCTCGAAGGTCGTGGCGGTCAGGTCCTCGGTCACGGCGCGGTCCTCCACGCGCCGGGCGATGAAGCCGTGGATCCGGGGCAGGTAGAAGTCGTAGAGCTCGCCGAACGCGGCGGAATCGACCCGGGCGCGGGCCACGAGGGCCTGCTCCCGGGTCGTGTCCATCCGCGAGCTGCTGGGACCGGCGACCATCGGGTGTCGGACGGTAGGGACGGACGGATGGCGGGGCCATCGCCCAGCGGTACTACGACCGCGAGCGGGACCATCTCCCTCATCCATCCGTCCCCGACGCCCGGGCAGCCGGTCGGGCCGCTACGGGATCGTGACCGCGATGACCGCCGTCTGTCCGAGCAGCGTCTTGCCGCCGTTCCAGTAGCCGATGGCCTGGACCCGGTAGTAGATCGTCTGGCCGGAGGCGACATCGCCGTCCGTGAGCTGCGTCGTCCCGGCGTTCTCGATGACGCCGATGACCTGGGTCCCGTCCGCACCCGGCAGGTACGACGGGTTCGGGTTCGTGAACGAGCGCACGACCTTGTAGAAGGCGAACACGTCGCTCGTGCAGGCCTGCCACTGGAGGACGACGCCCTCGCCGGTGACGTCGACCTCGAAGCCGAGGGCGACCGGCGCCGGTGCCGGCTCGGCCGGCGGAGTCTGGATCCCCTTGACGGCGGTCGCGGCGACCGCGACGGAGCCGGACTTCGAGTCCTGGATGCAGAAGACCCGGTAGTAGAGCTTCTTGCCGCCCGGGGCGCTCGAGTCCCAGGCCTTCGTGTCGCCGTCGACGCCGACGGCAGCGACCTTGGCGTCGTCGCCGCTGGGCGGCCAGGTCACGGTCGCGTCGGTCGAGCGGACGACCTTGTAGTAGTGGAAGTCGACGCCGGTGCAGGCCGACCAGTCGATGAACGGGTGGCCTTCCTTGATCGTCACCGAGATCGACATCGTGCCGCTGCCGCCGTCATCGGTCGGCTCGGGCTTGGGTGTCGGCGCCGGCGTGGCGATGGCCTTCACGCCGCTGCGGCAGGCGACGACCTTCTCGCCGTCCCAGCCCCGCAGCGCCACGACCTTGTAGTGGTAGGTGCGGCCGAGGTCGACGGCCTTGTCGACGAACCGGGTCGTGGCCTGGTCCTCGATCGCGGCGGCGAGCGAATCGCCCGCACCGAGCGGCCACGTCGCGAACTCGTCCTTGGAGCGGATGACCTTGTAGTACGCGAAGTCGTCGGTCGCGCAGGCGGACCACTCGATGACGACGGCGTTGCCCTCGAGGGCGAGCCCGATCTCCATGCCGGCGGGCTCCGGGGCCGGGTGCTTCGTGGGCACCGGCTTCTCGGTCGCCACCGGGGCGGGGGTCTTGTCCGGCTCGCTCGCCTCGCCCTCGGTCTTGTCGGGCTCGGCGGGGCCGGCGGTCTTGTCAGGCTCGGCGACCTCGCCGGCCGGCTTCTTCGTGGGCTCGGTCACGGCTGTGTTGCCGTTCCCGGCCGAGTCAGTGGTCGGCTCGCCGGCCAGCGGCCCCATGGCCGCGCCGAAGGCAAGCGCCACGACGAGGAGCGATCCCGCGGCCGCGCCCGAGACGGACATGCCGAAGCGGCGGCCGTGGCCGCCACCGGCGATCCGGACCGAGCGATCCTCGAGGAGCTCGGCGCCACCGAGCGTCTCCTCGACCGCGCTGGCGTAGCTCGTCGGTCCGGCCACGCCCTGGCCCATGACGTCGAAGGCATCCGCCGGGTCGCCGCCCGGTCCGGAGCCGCCTGCCTGTCGCTTCATCCCCGTTCCTTTCCTTCCTCGTAGCGCCGGGCCGCATCGTTGGCGGGCTGCCGGCGTGGCCGCCGAGCGCGGCCGATGAGTCCGATGCGAGCAGAACGCGCGGGCGCAGCCGGGATTACCGGGAGGGCATGGGAAAGAAGTCCTGGTCACGGAGGAACCTGTGGCGATCGCGCCGGCTCCGGATGCCGACCGCGCGTAGGCGGCGCCCCGCTCGCCGACCTGGTACCGGCGCCCCCCGTTGACGCCGCGCCGGGCCGGCCCTATCGTTCTGCCTAACGATCGTTCGTTAAGGAGCCGCGTCCCGCCCATGGTCGAGCTGTCCCGCCGTCGCGCCATCGAGGACGTCGCGTCCGAGCTCTTCCGCTCGCACGGCTACGCGGCGACGAGCGTCCGCGACATCGCCCGGGCCCTCGACATCCAGGGGCCCAGCCTGTACGCCCACGTCACCTCGAAGGAGGACGTGCTCTGGGCGATCGTCGATCGAGCGGCCTCGCGGTTCGAGGCCGCCGCCGAGGCGGCGCTCGCGTCGCGCGGACGAGCCACGCCGAGCGAGGCGCTCGAGGCCCTGGTCCGGGCCCATGTCCGGGTGATCGCCGACGACGTCGGGGCGGCCGGCGTCTTCGTCCACGAGTGGCGGGCGCTCGGTGCCGAGCGCCGCGAGGCCGTCCTCGCCCGCCGCGACGCCTACGAGCGACGATTCCGCGAGCTCGTCGCCGACGGCATCGCGAGCGGCGAGTTCCAGCTGACCGACCCGGCCCTCGCGGCGACCGCGATCCTGTCGGCCCTCAACGGCATCCCGGCCTGGTACCGCCCGGGCGGCCGCCTCTCCGCCGAGCGCGTCGCCGACCAGTTCGTCGACCTTGTCCTCCGCATGCTGCAGGGAGCGTCCCGATGACCGATCCCCTCGCCCTCGACCCCGTCCTCCCGCCGCGCGAGCGCTCCGAGCGCAGCGCCCGGCCCTGGAACGAGGATCTGCCCCACGACGAGCGGTTCGAGCACTTCGAGGCCCACGTCCTCGCCGGCGGCAAGATCGAGCCCAACGACTGGATGCCGGACGAGTACCGGACCGCCGTCCTGCGGTTCGTCGAGATGCACGCCAACTCCGAGCTCATGGGCGTGCTTCCGGAGCGTGAGTGGATCATGCGGGCGCCGACCCTCCGCCGGAAGCTGGCCCTGACCTCGAAGGTCCAGGACGAGGTCGGGCACGCTCAGCTGCTCTATCGCGTGGCGGAGGACCTCGGCAAGCCCCGCGAGGCGATGTTCGACGACCTCCTCGCCGGGAAGACGAAGTTCCACAACGTCTTCCACTACCCGACCCGGACGTGGGCCGACATCGGGGTCATCGCCTGGCTCGTCGACGCCGCGGCGATCGTCGCCCAGCAGGCGCTTCGTGACTCGTCGTACGGGCCGTACGCCCGGACGATGCAGAAGATCTGCTGGGAGGAATCGGTCCACATCATGCACGGGCGCGACGTCGTCGTGACCCTTGCTGCCGGGACCGCCGCCCAGCGGGCGATGCTCCAGGAGGCGCTGACGCGCTGGTGGGGCCCCTTGATGCAGATGCACGGGCCCCGCAGCGACCGGGCGAAGGACCGCGACCTCCACTGGCGGATCAAGGCGAAGACGTCCGAGGAGCTGCGCCAGGAATTCCTCTCCATCTACGTGCCGCGAATCCGCGAGCTGGGCCTGACGCTGCCCGACCCGGAGCTTCGCCTCGACGAGGCGAGCGGCGAGTGGCGCTACACGGAGCCGGACTGGAACGAGCTCCGGACGGTCGTGACGAACCATGGCCCGAAGTCCGAGGAACGCCTGGCGTTCCGTCGCCTCAACCACGACAAGTCGCAGTGGGTCCGGGACACGATCCTCTCTGCGCCGCGCGCCACCGCGGTCGCCTGACATGACCGATCAGCGACCGGCCGATCGCGACGGCGCACCCGACGCCGGGCCGGCCCTTGAGCCCTGGGAGGTCTTCCGCCAGGAGAAGGAGGGCGACCCGATGCGCCACGGCGGTTCGGTGATGGCGCCCGATTCCGTGCTCGCCGTCCACTACGCCCGCGAGATGTTCGGCCGACGGCAGGAGAGCGTCCGGTTGTGGGTCGTCCGCCGCGCCGACGTCCACGACCTGTCCGACCCGGACCTGCTCCAGCCGCCGCTCGATCGGTCGTTCAAGAAGCCCG
>DASUMJ010000011.1:0-8509 GCA_036277775.1 Candidatus Limnocylindrales bacterium | reverse complement strand
CCGTGGCCCGGGATGAGCCGCCCGGAGTCCTTCGCCCCGGCGGCCCGCTTCAGCATCGACTCGGCGAGGTCGCCGGCCTGCGCCGCCGCGGCGACGATCGGGCCGAGCGCGACGCCCGCGACCCACGACTGCCCGAGGGCGGCGACGAGGAATCCCGCCACGACCGTCACGGCGATCGTCCCGCCGATCACGCCTTCCACGGTCTTCGCCGGCGAGATGTGGGCCATGAACGGCCGGCGGCCGAACCGCCGACCCACCGCGTACGCGCCGGTGTCGAACGCCCAGACGCACAGGATGAGGAGGAGGATCCAGCCCCGCTCCGGGCCGAGGAGCTCGAGCGGGGCGCCGTCCGGGATCGCCGGGCCCTGGCTGCCGAGCCGCGGCACGAACCCGAGGAGCCCGACGTAGAGCGCTCCGAAGATCGTCGTCGCGAAGCTCGCGAGCCCGTCGCGCGGATCCGGTCGGGTGAGCGCCGCCGTCCCGACGAGGACGACCCCGATGCCGGCGAGGAGGAGGCCGGCGCCCCCGGGGACCGCGGTGACGGCGTCGGCGAGGGCGATGACGAGGGCCAGGACGATCCCGAGCGCGGGGAAGGCCGGATGACCGGCCGCCTCGAGCAGCCGGAACGTCTCCCGGGCCCCGATCGCGACGGCGATCGCCACGAGCCCGATGATCCACGGGCCGCCGAGCCACAGGACGACGAGGAGCGGCGGGACGAGGAGCGCGGCACTCCGCGCCCGATCACGGAGCACCCCGGGCCCTAGCGACCGAATCGCCGCTGCCGCGACGCGTACTCGAGGAGCGCGGCGTCGAGGGCTGCCGCCCCGAAATCCGGCCAGAGGGTCTCGGTCGTGACGAGCTCGGCGTAGGCCGTCTGCCAGATGAGGAAGTTCGAGAGGCGCTGCTCGCCGCCGGTCCGGATCACGAGGTCGGGGTCAGGCGTCCCGGCCGTGTAGAGCGCGCCGGCGATCGTGGCCTCGTCCACCTCGTCGGCCGAGACCCCGGACGCGACGATCCGGCGGACGGCGTCGACGAGCTCGGTCCGGCCGGCGTAGTTGAAGGCGATGTTCAGGAGCATCTCGGTGCCGCCGGCCGTGGCGTCGAGCGCGTTCTCGATCGAGGCACGGGTCTCGGACGGGAGCTCGTCGGTCCGGCCGATCATCCGGACCCTGACCCCCTGCGCCCGGAGCTCGTCGGTCTCGCTCCGGATCGCCGCCTCGAGGAGCCCGAACAGCGCCACGACCTCGTCGTCGGAGCGGGCCCAGTTCTCGCGGCTGAAGGCGTAGAGCGTGAGGACGCGGATGCCGCGCCGACGGGCGTGGCGGAGGATCCCGCGGATGGCCTCGACGCCCGCCGGGTGACCCTCGAGCTCCGGAAGGCCGCGGGCCCGCGCCCAGCGGCGATTGCCGTCCATGATGATCGCGACGTGGCGTGGCAGATGGGTCGCGAACGGCTCCTCGATCCCGGCCCCTCCCGTCGGCTCGATCGCCTCGACGGTTCCGGGCTCGTGGGCCGTGGGGGGCGCGTCGGTCGGACGGACGAGCGGTGCGCGGGCCACTAGACCTCGAGGACCTCCTGTTCCTTCGCGGCACCGACGCGGTCGACGTCGGCGATGTGACGGTCGGTGGTCTTCTGGATCGTGTCGAGGACCCGATGGACCTCGTCGGCACCGAGCTCGCCCTCGCGCTCGAGCTTCTTCAGCTGGTCGGCCGCGTCGCGGCGGAGGTTCCGGATCTCGACCCGGGCCTCCTCCATCCGCTTGTGGACGACACGCACGAGATCGCGCCGCCGCTCCTCGGTGAGCTGCGGGATGTTCAGCCGGACGACGGTCCCGTCGACGTTCGGGGTGAGCCCGATGTCGCTCTTGATGATCGCCTTCTCGATCGCCCCGAGGACGCTCCGGTCCCAGGGCTGGATGACGATCTGGTGGGCTTCCGGGATGCTGATCCCGGCCAGCTGGTTCAGGGCTGTCTGCGTCCCGTAGTAATCGACGTGGATCCGCTCGACGAGGCTCGTGGAGGCGCGACCCGTCCGGATGCCCTGGAGGTCACGCTCGAGCGCTTCGACGGCCCGGGCCATCTTGTGGTCGGCGGCGGCGACGATCTCCTGGCTCATGCGGGCACGCCTCCCATCCCGGGGGCCGCAATGAGCGTTCCCACCGGCTCGCCGCGTGCGACGCGGGCGATGTTGTCCGGCTGGTTGAGATCGAAGACGACGATCGGCAGGTCGTTCTCCATGCACAGCGACACGGCCGCGGCGTCCATCACCTTGAGCTGGTCGCGAAGGAGGTCCGCGTACTCGAGGCGGTCGAAGCGGCGGGCGGTCGGAACGGTCATGGGATCCGCATCGTAGACCCCGTCGACCTTCGTCGCCTTCATGAGCACGGAGGCGCCGATCTCGACGGCCCGGAGGGCTGCCGCCGTGTCGGTCGTGAAGTACGGATTGCCGGTCCCGGCGACGAAGATCGCGACGCGGCCCTTCTCGAGGTGCCGAATCGCCCGCCGCCGGATGTACGGCTCCGCGATCTCGTTCATCGCGATCGCGGTCATGACCCGGGTCGGGACGCCGGCCCGCTCGAGCGCGTCCTGGAGCGCGAGGCCGTTCATGACCGTCGCGAGCATCCCGATGTAGTCACCGATCGCCCGGTCCATCCCCCGGGCCGACGCCGCGAGGCCGCGGAAGATGTTGCCGCCGCCGACGACGATCCCGACCTGGACCCCGGACGCGAGGACCGTGCCGACCTGCGCGGCGATGAAGTTGCAGAACTCGGGATCGACGCCGTAGGTCCGGTTCCCGAGCAGCGCCTCGCCGGAGAGCTTGAGGAGGATCCGGTCGTAGCGCCGCCTTGCCGGACCCGGGACGGCGTCCGTCACAGCTCCTCCCCGAGCGCGTAGCGGACGAAGCGGCGGACCCGGATGTTCTCGCCGATCGTGGCGATCTTCTCCGTCACGAGCTCGCGGACCGTCCGCTCCTCGTCACGGAACGGCTGGTCCAGGAGGCAGACCTCGCGGTACCACTTCTTCAGCTGCCCGTCGACGATCTTCTCGCGAATCTCGGCGGGCTTCGAGGCGGCGGTCGGGTCGGCCGCCAGCTCCGCCTTCTTCGCCTCGAGCTCGGCCGCCGGGATCGCGTCCGCATCGACGTAGAGGGGCGACAGTCCGGCGACCTGGACCGCCAGGTCGCGGACGAGCTTCTGGAACTCGTCGGTCCGGGCGACGAAGTCCGTCTCGCAGTTCACTTCGACGAGCACGCCGACGCGGCCGCCGGTGTGGATGTAGCTGGCGATGAGGCCCTCGCGGGCCTCGCGACCGGCCTTCTTCGCCGCCGCGGCGAGGCCCCGCTCGCGCAGCAGCGCGACGGCCTTCTCGACGTCGCCGCCGGTCTCCTCGAGGACGCGCTTGCAGTCCATGAACCCCGCGCCGGTGAGCTCGCGGAGGTTCTTGACCGACTCGGCGCTGATCGTGGCCATCCTGGTTCAGTGCTCCTTGGTGCCGCGGGCGATGGCCCGCGATTTGGGCTGGGCGGTATTCAGGCCGGGGTGCTGTCCGCGGCCTCGCGCTCGGCGGCCTCGCGGGCCAGCTCCGCGGCGATCTCCTCGGCCGAGGCCGAGGCAGCGGCCTCGTCGACGGGCGCCGCGACCGGGCCGCCGGGCAGGAGGTCCTCCTCCTCGTCCGGGGCGAAGCTGAGCGTGCCACCGCCGGCGAGGGCGGCCACGAGGGCGTCGCTCGCCTCCACGTCGTCGTACTCGGGCTCCACGGTCATCGGCTCGGGCTCGGGCTCCATCGTGGCGCGGGCCGACCGCTCCTGGGCACCTTCGATCGCCGCGTCGGCGACGAGCGAGCAGAGGAGCCGGATCGCGCGGATCGCGTCGTCGTTGGCCGGGATGATGTAGTCGAGCTCATCGGGGTCGACGTTCGTGTCGCCGGTGCCGACGACCGGGATCTCGAGCTTGTTCGCCTCGGTCACCGCGATCCGCTCGCGATGCGGGTCGACGATGAAGACGGCGCCCGGCAGGCGCTTCATCTTCCGGATCCCGCCGAGGATGTTGTTGAGCTTGGCGAGCTCCTCGGTGAGCTTGGCGGCCTCCTTCTTCGGGAGCCGCTCGAACTCCCCGGCCTGCTGCCGGGCCTCGAGCTGCTCGAGCAGCCCGATCCGCTTCTTGATCGTCACGAAGTTCGTGAGCATGCCGCCGAGCCAGCGCTTGTTGATGTATGGCATCCCGGCCCGGGTCGCCTCCTGGGCGACGGGCTCCTGGGCCTGCTTCTTCGTCCCGATGAACAGGACGGGCTCGCCGCGGGCGACCGTGTCGCGAACGAAGTCGAGGGCCGCCTCGAGGCGCTGCGCGGTCTGGGCCAGGTCGATGATGTGGATCCCGTTGCGCTCGGCGAAGATGAACGGGCGCATCTTGGGATTCCAGCGGCGAGTCTGGTGCCCGAAGTGGACACCGGCCTCCAGCAGCTGGCGCATCGAGACGGACGGCACGGGGCAGGACCTCCTGTTCGGTTGCTTCCTCCGCGGGCCTCGTCGCCGGGGACCGTCGGGTTCGCTCGCTGCGATCCCGCCGGCACCGTCCCGGTCGGAACGGTCCGCGTGTGGGCTCCGTCGCCATCGGCGACGGGCGGTCGATCGTCGCGGACGGGTCCGCGGCGCGCCGGAGTGTAGCACGGCTCCAGTTCCGGGCCGATCGGCGGCGCGTCCCGAGGAAGGACCCTGTGCGGAGCCGCATGGCGCGGCCCCCACGGCTCGGCGACGGCTCCGGACCGGTTCGGGTCGTCGGTGCCGTACGCCATGTCCCCCAGGCACGGGCTCGTGCACCGCCGGTCGTGCCCAGGGGCCCGGCACACCCGCAGGGGCGCACGACGCAGGGAGCCGTGCCTGCCAGCCATGACTTCGTGACGGCGCCCGAGCCGGGAGGAAGCGCGCTGCCGTCGACGCAGGATCCCGTGCCTGCCGGGCACGATCGCCGAAGATGCCCGGTGGGTGCCCGCGCGGAGTCCGAGCCACGGAAACGGTGCCGGCGCACGGGCGCGGCGTCGGCGCGACGCCCGAGCTACGGGTGCGGCGCCGGCTCGCCGCGCTGACGGCGGGGACGGCCCGACGGACCCTACAGGGCCGCCACGTGATGCCGGATCCGGGTCGGGCCGCCCGGGCGAAGCGGCGGCTCGACGACGACGAGGTCGATCCGGAGCGGCAGGCTCGGGACGACGGTGCCGTCGGCGAGGAGCCCGCGCTCCCGAAGCCCCTGGGCGCCGCGCCGGATCCGGTTGCGCTTCGCCGCGTCGACCGTCTCCTCGGGCAGCCCGAAGTCGCGGGACCGCCGGGCGCGCACCTCGACGATCACGAGCCGGGCCGGCGGCGCCGGATCGACGGCCACGATGTCGAGCTCGGCCCGGCCGACGTGGACGTTGAGGCCGAGGATCGTCCAGCCGGCCGCGCGGAGGCGCTCCGCCACCAGCCGCTCGGCGGCGTCACCCGACTGCTGCGATGCGGTCCGCACCGGACGAGGATGGCGATGGCCGATGCACTGCCGATTATCTGACCCGGCGCCTTCGGCGGCCGCCCGGCCGCGCCCGCCTGCGGCCGCGATGGACCCGTCGCGCGGTGCCGTCAGCCGGCGCCGGCGACCTCGAGCTCCAGGCCGTCGGCGAGGTCGGCCACGAGGTCGGCGACATCGATGTCCGCGGGGATCCGCGCGTCCGCGTCCGGGTCCATGACGCCGACGAGCTCGCCGCCGTCCCGCCCGAAGAGGTCGAGGCCGAGCTGGTCGCCGGCGAGGGTCCGCTGGAGCGCGAGGAAGCTCCGTCGATGGAACGGCGTGAGGCCCTGGCGACGGATCGCGTCGCGATGCTCGCGAGTCGCGTAGCCCTGGTTCCGCTCCCAGCCGTAGCCGGGGTAGCGGGCCGCGAGCCGGGCCATCATCCGGTCCCGGACGACCTTCGCGACGACCGAGGCGCAGGCGATCGTGTAGCACTTGGCGTCGCCGTCGACGATCGCGGAATACGGCCCGACGGCCGCCTCGAAGCCCGCGATCCGGTTGCCGTCCACGAGCACGTGATCGTGGCCGCCGAGCCGAGCCACGGCCCGTCGCATCGCGAGGTGCGTCGCGTGGTAGATGTTGAGCCGGTCGATCTCCCCGACCGAGGCGGCGCCCACGCCGACCGCCACGGCCTTGGCCCGGATGAGCGGGGCGAGCCGCTCCCGCTGGGCCGCCGACAGCGTCTTCGAGTCCCGGACGCCGCGGATCCGATGCGAGTTCGGACGGATGATCACCGCCGCGGCGACGACCGCGCCGCAGGTCGGGGCGACGCCGACCTCGTCGACACCCACGACCCGGGTCGCGCCGGACCGCCAGAGCGGGCGCTCGAAGCGGAGGGAGGGAGCCTGCGGCACGAGCCCTAGCCTACCGCGCTGCCGGACCGTCCGCGTCGCCGCCCCCGCGAATCAAGAGGCCCCGCCGTGGAGGGCGGGGCCGGGATGACGGTCCGGAGGTGGAGCGGGCAGTCCGGCCCGTCCGAGCCGGGTGTCAGCCGTTGGTTCGGCGCTCGCGCAGCGTGGCCGACTTCCCGACGCGCTTCCGGAGGAAGTAGAGCTGCGCCCGTCGGGCCTGGCCGTGGCGGACGACGTCGATCTTCTCGATCCGGGGGCTGTGGATCTTGAACGTTCGCTCGACGCCGACGCCGCTGGCGATCTTCCGGACGGTGATCGATCGGGTGATCCCGCCGCCGCGGAGGCGCATGATCGTTCCCTCGAACACCTGGACCCGCTCCTTGCCGCCCTCGACGACGCGGGCGGAGACGCGGACGGTGTCGCCCGTCGCGAGCTCGGGCAGGTCGGTTCGGAGCTGGTCGGCGACGATCTCGTCGAGCACGTTCACGGTGGCGGTTCCTGGTCGTGGGGCAGCCGAAGGCTGCGTGGTGGGATCCGAGGATCGGGGTGGTCGCGAGCGACCGAGGGCGGAGTATAGCACGGGCCTCCCGCCGCTCCGCCGAGCTCCGGACGGGCGCGCCCCGCCCTAGCCGGCCTCGCCCGGATCGTCCGCGATCGCGTCGAGGAGGCGACGCTCCTCGGGGCTGGCCGGTCGATCGGCGAGCAGGTCGGGCCGCCGCTCGAGCGTCCGGCGGAGCGAGGCCTCGAGCCGCCATCGCCGAACCGCCTCGTGATTGCCGCCGACGAGGACGTCCGGCACGCCGCGACCGCGGAACTCGGCCGGCCGGGTGTACTGGGGGTACTCGAGGAGCCCGTTCGCGAACGATTCCTCGGCCGTCGAGGCGGCGTCGATCGCGCCGGGCAGGAGCCGGATCACGGCGTCCACGACGACGAGCGCCGGCAGCTCGCCACCGGTCAGGACGTAGTCGCCGATCGAGAGCTCGAGGTCGACGAGGTCCCGGATCCGGTCGTCGACGCCCTCGTAGCGCGGGCAGACGAGGACGAGATGCTCGCGCCGGGCGAGGTCCGCGGCGCGGGCCTGATTGAAGACCTCACCGGCAGGGTCGAGGAGGATGACGGTCGTCGCCGGGCCTCGGAGGGCATCGACCGCCGCGGCCACCGGCTCGGGCCGGAGGACCATCCCCGCTCCCCCGCCGTACGGCGCGTCGTCGACGCTCCGGTGGCGCCCGAGGCCCCACTCGCGAAGGTCGTGGACCCGGATGTCGGCAAGGCCCTGGTCGCGGATCCGACCGGGGATGCTCGTCGACAGCGGCCCCTCGAGCATGGCGGGGAAGAGCGACAGGAGGTCGATCCGCACGTCAGGCCTCCGTGGGTGGCTCCGCGCTCGCCGCGCCGCCCTTCCCGTGCCTCGACCAGCGCGGCCGCTTCCGGGGCGGCTTCGGGGCGGGCTCGTCGACGGGCGGCGATCCGAGGTCCAGAACGGCTTCGTCGACGACGATCTCGCCGCGTTCCGGGGCGAACGTCCGGACGATGTCCTTCACGACCGGCACGTCGAACTCGCCGGTCGGACCGCCGCGCACGACGAGGACCTCCGCCTCGCCGGCCCGGTAGACGTCGGCGACCGTCCCGAGGGACCCGCCGTCGAGCCCCCGGACCTCGGCGCCGACGACCTCGTGCCAGTACGCGGCCCCGGGCTCGAGGTCGGATGATCGATCGACCTCGGTCTCGAGGTACGCCTCGCGGAACGGTTCGGCCGCGGTCCGGGACGTGATCTCGCGGAATTGCAGGCGCCAGCCGGGGCCGTCCTCGACCGGGCCCGACGCCGCGATCGTGAGGGGCGCGGCCGTGCCCTCGCGATGAAGGATCCGGCCGGTCGCGAACCGTTCCTCGGGCCGGTCGGTGAGGACCTCGACCCGGACCACCCCATGGAGCCCGTGGAGGCCCCGGACGCGACCGACGACCAGCCGCGTCCCGGCGGCTGCGCCGGCGGCGTCACCGCCGGCCGCGCCCGCGACGGAGGCTTCCATGGCGCCGCCGTCGGCGGCGTCGGCGCCGCCGACGGCGTCCCGGCGCTCGCTCAGAGGATCTCGAGCGTCACCGAGCTCCCGTCGCGGGCGGCGGT
>DASUMJ010000010.1:0-4233 GCA_036277775.1 Candidatus Limnocylindrales bacterium | reverse complement strand
CCGCTGCCGCCAGGCGCTCGGCGACGGGCCGCGGCGGGGGCGCCGACCGGACGCGGCGACGGAGCTCGGCGCGGTCGATGGCCGCGAGCTCGGCATGGACGTCGATGCGGCGGCGAGCCGCGATCTCGGCGACGACCCCGGCCCGTGACTGGCGCGATGACCGCGTCGCGACGGTCATGCGGGACTCGGCCCGGCCGCGGCGGCGGCCGTGGCGGCAGCATCGGCCGCCGCCTTCGCCGCCCGGAGCCGCTCGAGGAGCTCGCGCGCGGCACCGGCCGCGATCGTCTCGGCGGCGAGCGCGATCCCGTCGGGGAGCGATGCCGCCCGTCCCGCGGCGACGAAGGCCGCTCCGGCGTTCAGGAGCACGACGTCGCGCCGAGCGCCGCCCGCCCCCTCGAGGATCGCGACCGTCATCGCAGCGTTCTCCTCGGCGCTGCCGCCCCCGAGCTCCGAGGTCGCGGCCGTCGCCAGGCCCAGCGGTCCGGGGTCCACGCGCGACTCGACGATCCCGTCCGGACCGACGTCGAGGATGACCCCGGAGCCGTCGAGCGGGAGCTCGTCGACCCCGGCGCCGTGGACGACGAGCGTCCGGTCGGTCCCGAGCCGCCGGGCGACCTCCGCGATCCGCGGCGCCGCGCTCGCATCGCCGACGCCGAGCAGGGCGCGACGCGCGCCGGCCGGGTTCGTCAGCGGCCCGAGCAGGTTGAACGCGGTTCGGACCCCGATCTCGCGACGCGTCGGCCCGGCGTGGCGCATCGCGGGGTGGAAGCCCGGCGCGAAGAGGAAGGCAAAGCCGAGGTCGCGGAGGGCCGCGGCGGCACTCTCGGCCGAGTGAT
The DNA here is from genome assembly GCA_036277775.1 of Candidatus Limnocylindrales bacterium. Taxonomy (GTDB): domain Bacteria; phylum Chloroflexota; class Limnocylindria; order Limnocylindrales; family CSP1-4; genus UBA5189. The sequence goes on along the minus strand of DASUMJ010000010.1, from coordinate 3,397 downwards.
CGACCCGCACTCCGAGCGCCTCGAGGACGTCGGCCGCGCCCGAGCGCGAGGTGATCGCCCGGTTGCCGTGCTTCGCGACCGGCACGCCGGCCGCCGCGACGACGAGCGCGGAGGTCGTCGAGATGTTGAACGTGCCCGACCCGTCGCCGCCGGTCCCGACGACGTCGATCGTGCCGTCCGGGGCCTCGACCCGGAGGACCCGCTCGCGCATCGCCGTGGCAAATCCCGCGAGCTCCTCGACGGTCTCGCCGCGCATCCGGAGCGCTACGAGGAGGGCGGCCAGCTGGGCCGGCGTCGCCTCGCCGTCCATGACCGAGCCCATGGCCAGCCGTGCGGTCTCGAGGTCGAGCGAGCGACCCTCGACGATCGCGGCCAGGGCCGCGCGCACGGCGTCGCTCATCGCCCGGCCTCCGGCCGGCCACCCGCTGCGCTCCCTTCGGCGAGGCCCGCGGTCGCGAAGGAGCCGGTCCGGTCGTCGAGGAGCGAGGCCTCTCCCTCGCCGGCCTGCCGGAGGAAGTTCGCGAGGAGGTGCGGGCCCTGGGGCGTGAGGACGCTCTCGGGATGGAACTGGACGCCCTCGAGCGGGAGCGCCACGTGGCGGATCCCCATGATCACCCGGTCGACCTCGGACATCGCGGTGACCCGGAACTCCGCCGGCAGCGTCTCGGGATCGATCGCGAGCGAGTGGTACCGGGCGGCCATGAAGCTCGGCGGCATGCCCTCGAGGAGCCCGGCGCCGTCGTGCGTGATCTCCGATGCCTCGCCGTGGACGAGCGTGGGAGCGCGGACGATCCGGGCGCCGTAGGCGGCGGCCATCGACTGCATCCCGAGGCAGACGCCGAGGAGCGGCAGCTCGCGCTCGGCCGCGACCCTGATCGCGTCCACCGACACGCCGGCGTCGTCGGGGTCGCCGGGTCCCGGCGAGATGACGATCCCGCGGAGGTCCATCGCGGGGTCGTCGGCCATCGCCTCGAGGCCGGCCCGGTCGATCTGGTCGTTCCGGAGCACGGTGACCTTCGCCCCGGTGGCCTCGAGGGCCTGGACGAGGTTGAACGTGAAGCTGTCGTAGTTGTCGACGACGAGGATCATGCGGGCGCCTCGGTCCGCTCCGCCGGTTCGGGCGCCGCGCGCCCCCGGCCGCCATCCTCGAGCCCGGCCGCGATCTCGATCGAGCGGCGCATCGCCGCCGCCTTGTGCTCGGTCTCCTCGAACTCCTTCTCGGGGACGGAGCCCGCCACGATGCCGGCGCCGGTGTGGATGTGGGCCCGGCCGTCCTTGAGGACCGCACTCCGGATCGTGATCGCCGTGTCGAGGTTGCCGTCATAGCCGAGGTAGCCGACGGCCCCGCCGTAGAGGCCCCGGCGCTCCCCTTCCGCGGCGGCGATGAGCTGCATCGCCCGGACCTTCGGCGCACCGGAGAGCGTGCCGGCCGGGAAGACCGCCCGCAGCGCGTCGAGGGCATCGAGGTCGTTGCGCAGCCTGCCTTCCACGTGGCTCACGAGATGGAGGACGTGGCTGTACCGCTCGACCTCCATGTACTTGCTCACGGTCACGGTGCCCGGCCGGGCCACACGCCCGAGGTCGTTCCGACCGAGGTCGACGAGCATCACGTGCTCCGCCCGCTCCTTCGGGTCTCGCTGGAGCTGCTCGGCGAGGAGCGCATCCTCCCGGGCGTCGGCACCGCGGGGTCGGGTGCCGGCGATCGGGTGCGTCGTCAGCTTGTCGTGGTCGAGCTGGACGAGGAGCTCCGGGCTCGCGCCGACGACCTCGAATCCCGGGACGCGGGTGAAGAAGAGGTACGGGCTCGGGTTGACCCGTCGCAGGCTCCGGTAGAGGCCGATCCCGTCGAGCTGCCTGCCGGTCGCGGGATCGATCGGGAGGTCGAACGACTGCCGCCGGGCGAGGACGACCTGGATCGCCTCGCCGGCCGCGATGGCGTCCTTGGCGACCTCGACGGCGTGGATGTACTCGTCGCGGCCGAGGCTGGCGTCGATGGCCGCCGCCGGGACGGGGCCGGCGGCCGGCGAGGCGGCCACGCCGTTGGTCGACCCGCCGCGGGCGCTCGTGCCGGCCATCTCCGCCGCCGACGGCCGGGAGGTCGTCTCGAGGGCCTCGAAGATCGCCGCCTCGGCGATCCGGTAGCGGCCCTCGAAGTCGGGGGCCTCGACGTGGAGCGAGGCGATCGCCGACAGGGTGTGGGTCAGGTGGTCGAAGACGAGGACGAGGTCGGTCTCGATGAAGGCCGCGGTCGGGACGCCCGTGGGATCGAACTCCGGGAGCGGCACGGTCGGTTCGAAGATCGAGACCGCGTCGTACGCGAGGGCCCCGACGGCGCCGCCGGTGAAGCGCGGCATCCCGTCGCGCGGCGCGACCCGCCGGCGCGGGACGAACGACCGGAGGGCCTGCAGCGGGTCCGGCGCGTCGGCGTCCGTGACGGGAAGGTCCGGCGCGTACTCGCGGACGCCCACCGGCCGGTCCTGGATCCGGGCCCGCCCGTTCCGGACCTCGAGGAGCCGCCGCGGCCCGATGCCGAGGAACGAATAGCGGCCGAGGCGCTCGCCGCCCTCGACGGACTCGAGGAGGTAGGCCGGCGTCGTGCCGTCATCGAGGCGAAGGAATGCCCCGATGGGCGTCTCGAGGTCGGCCGGGCGGGTGGCGCGCAGGAGCACGGTGTCGGCCGTCGCCGAGTGGCGCCTGGCCTCGGCCAGGCTGAGCGGATCCGCGCTGCTGTTCATCGTCGACATCGCCTCAGGTTGACGGCCCGGCGCACCGGCCCGGGCCGGGCACCGGCTGGAGAATCAAGAACGACCTTCGTCCTCCCGGGACGAAAGGTCGTGCCTTCCGCGGTGCCACCCTCATTCGGCGATTGCCGCACTCGTTGACCGACGGGGCGTCCCCCGCTCCACGGGCGACGATCGATCGGCGCTGCCCTCTATCGCTGGCGCTCTGCGCCGGAGCCTACTTGATCGCGACCGCAGGTCGCGCCCGTTCGGTCCGGAGGCTCCCGGGTCCATTCCCTGCCGTCGTCGCTCCGGTTTCCACCAGCCACCGGATCTCTCTGCCGACACCCCGACGGGTACTCGTCCCATTCATCGCCCGTATTCGGTTGAGGGCGGAGTCTAGGCGGCCGCCGCGTCGAGCGTCAAGGGCGCGGCGGGGATGTGTCGGATCGTCGGCGCGAACGTCGACCGTCGCGGCCACGCTATCGTGGTCGACGAAGAGGGACGAGGAGACGGGCGTGCGCGATGGGTCGGGCCGGCCGCCGGCGGTCGTGGTGGTCGGGAGCATGAACATCGACCTCATCGCGTATGCGAAACGCGCCCCGGGTCCGGGTGAGACCGTCATCGGCGAGCGCTTCCAGTCGGGCTTCGGGGGCAAGGGTGCCAACCAGGCGGTG
>DASUMJ010000009.1:0-13573 GCA_036277775.1 Candidatus Limnocylindrales bacterium | reverse complement strand
GGCCCGGCGAGGTCGCGGTCACCGACTCCACGACCGTGAACCTCGACCGGCTCGCCGCCGCAGCCGTGGCCGCGAGGCCGCGCCGGCACGCCGTCGCGATCACGCGCTCCGAGTTCCCGACCGATCGCTACGTCATCGAGGGACTCGCCGCGGAGCACGACCTGACGATCCGCTGGATCGACGAGGATCCCGTCGAGGGGATCGGGCTCGCAGACGTCACGCCGATCCTCGACGACGACCTGGCGCTGCTCGTCCTGTCGCACGTCAACTACCGGTCGGCGGCGATCGCGGACGTCCCGGCGATCACCGCCCGGGCGCGCGAGGCGGGTGCGCTCGTGCTGTGGGACCTGTCCCATGCCGCCGGGTCGGTGCCGGTCGAGCTGGAGGCGGCCGGGGTCGACCTCGCCGCGGGCTGCACGTACAAGCACCTGAACGGCGGGCCCGGCGCGCCCGGCTACCTCTACGTCCGGCGCGAGCTCCAGCCGGAGCTCCGACCGCCGATCCAGGGCTGGTTCGCCCAGACGGAGCAGTTCGAGATGGGGCCGCGCTTCCGGCGCCGCGACGGGATCGCGGGCTGGCTCACCGGCACGCCCGGGGTCCTGGGGCTCGTCGCCGCGGAGGCCGGCATCGCCCTCACGGCGGAAGCCGGCATCCCGGCCATCCGGGCCAAGGGGATCGCCCTCACCGAGTACGTGATCGAGCTCCTCGATGCCTGGCTCGCCCCGCGCGGATGTGCGCTCGGTTCGCCGCGCGACCCGGCGCGGCGCGGCGCGCACGTCGCGATCCGCCATCCGGACGCCCGACGGCTGACGGCCGCGCTCATCGCGCGCGGCGTGATCCCCGACTTCCGCGAGCCCGACGTCGTGCGAGTCGGCTGCTCGCCCCTCAGCACCACCTTCGGGGAGGTCCGGCGCGGCCTCGAGACGCTCCGCTCGCTGCTCGACTGATCGCGGACGCCGCGGACGTCGCGCACGCGCGGCAGTTCAGCTCGGTCGGGCGGCGGCTCGCCACTCCTCGAGGAAGGTGATCTCGACGGGCTCGATGTCGTCGGCCGGGGTGAAGCCGAAGACCTGCCCGTAGAACGAGAGCTCGGCCCCGAACGACCGGATGATCGCGTCGCGGCTCCGGAACCCGTGATCCTCGCCCGGGAAGAGGAGGTACGCGTGCGGCACCCGACGCTCGAAGAGCGCGTCGACGATCCGCTCCGCCTCCGACGGCGGCACGACGCGGTCCTCGGCGCCCTGCTCGACGAGCACGGGCGCGACGATCTGCTCCGCGTGGAGCGAGGGCGAGCGATCGAGGTACTTCTGCTGGGCGGCCGGCCACGGCCCGACGAGCCGTTCGAGGTACCGCGACTCGAACTTGTGGGTGTCGTTGACGAACGCCCGCAGGTCGCCGATCCCGAAGTACGTCGTGCCGGCCCCGAACGTCCGCCGGAAGGCGAGCGCGGCGAGCGTCGTGAACCCGGACGCCGAGCCCCCGCGGATCGCGAGGCGCGCCGGATCGGCAAGCCCCTGGCCGACGAGCCATTCCGCGCCCGCGACGCAATCGTCGACGTCGACGATCCCCCACTCGTCCTCGAGCGCCTGGCGGAAGGGCTTCCCATAGCCGGTCGAGCCGCCGTAGTCGACGTCGAGGACGGCGTAGCCGCGGCTCGTGAAGAGCTGGACGCTCGTCGCCCAGCCGGAGAACGCCGACGACGTCGGCCCGCCGTGGGACGTGACGATGAGCGGCGGCAGCTCGCCGTCGGGCGCCCGGAACGCCGGGTTGCACGGACGGTAGTAGTTGCCGTAGGCCGTCCGACCGCCGGTCGAGGGGAACTGGACGTGCTCGGCGACCGAGGCGGTCGCCGGGTCGGGGAGGAACGGGGTCGCCGCCCGCAGGAGGCTGAGCTCACCCGTCGCGAGCCCGACCTCGGTGATCTGGCCGGGATGGAGCGGTCCCGCGGCCCGGAGGATCGCGACGTCGCCGTCGAGGGCGAGCCCACCGATCTCGGTGAACGGCGTCTCGATCTCGGTCGGTTCGCCGTCGGCCCCGATCTGGTAGAGCCGGTCGCGCCCGTTGCTCCGGCCCACGGCGAGCAGCGTCCCGTCGCCGGGGAAGCCGTAGGTCCGCATCCCGAACTGCCAGTCGGGCTCCGCAAACTCGATCTCGAGCGGCGCGGTCACCCGCTCGACCGATCCGCCGACATACCGGAAGAGGTTCATCCAGCCGTCCGGCTCGGCCACGAAGTGCAGGACACCGTCGGGCGACCAGCGCGGCTGGCTGATCCAGTCGCGCGCGCTCCCGGCGATCGTCGTCGGCGGGCCGAGGTCGCCGCCCTCGCCGATCGCCGCGAGGCGCAGCTCCGTGCCGTCCCACGGCATGTTCGGGTGGCGCCACTCGAGCCACGCCAGCCAGCGGCCGTCGGGCGAGAGCCGGGGGGCCGCGTAGAAGTCGGCGCCCGTGGCGATCGTCGTCACCTCGCCGGCCCCGAGGTCGATCGAGACGAGCTCGTTGACCCACTCGCCGTGGGCCTTCACCACGTCGTCCTCGTGATCCTCCCGGACGGCGTAGAGCCGGCCACGCGGCGCGTCGTGCTCGAGGTCGGCGAAGCGCCAGGCCCGCTCCGGGGTGAGCACGGCGAGCTCGCCCGGCGCGGTGACGCGGTGGAGACGGCCCGTGGTGAAGTCGGAGACCACGACGAGCTCGCCGGAGACGAGCGTCGCGGCGCCGCCATACTCGTGGACCCGGGTCCGGGCGTTGAATCCCTCGGGCGTGAGACGGGTGATCGACCCGTCGAGCTCGCGGCGGACGAGGACCTGCCGGCCGTCCTCCTCGGGCCGGCCCTCGATCCACCACCGGATCCCGTCGCGGCCGACGGGCTCGGTCAGGAAGACGACGCCCTCGGTCAGGCGGTCGATCGGGAGCGACGAGGTCCAGCTGCCGTACGGGGCGATGGTTGGTCGGAGCTCGGTCATCGGGGCGTGGGTCTCCTGGATTCGGGGCGTGTTCGGCCCGGGTGGGTCGCGGGTCGCGGGGAAGGCATCGCCGGCGGCTTACGTGCCGTGCCGCCAGGACGCGACGTACTCGGCCTGCTCGGGCGTCATCGCGTCGAGGGTGATGCCCATCGCAGCGAGCTTGAGCCGCGCCACCTCGGCATCGATCGCCTCGGGCACGACGTAGACCTGGCGCCCGAGCTCGCCGTGGTGGCGCGCGACGTACTCGGCGGCGAGCGCCTGGTTGGCGAAGCTCATGTCCATGACCGCGGCCGGATGGCCCTCGGCAGCGCCGAGGTTCACGAGCCGGCCCTCCGCGACGAGGTGGAGCCGCTTGCCGCCGACCTCGAACTCCTGGACGTTCTCGCGGACCTCTCGGACGTGGCCCTCCGCCATGGCCCGCAGGGCGGCCAGGTCGAGCTCCGCATCGAAGTGCCCGCTGTTGGCCATGACCGCGCCATCCTTCATGGCCTCGAAGTGCTCGCGCCGGAAGACGTTGATGTTGCCGGTCGCGGTGACGAACAGGTCGCCCCAGCTCGCCGCCTGGCCCACGGTCATGACCTGGAACCCGTCCATCAGCGCTTCGAGGGCCCGGACCGGGTCGACCTCGATGACCGCGACATGGGCGCCGTGGCCGTGCATCCGGGACGCGATCCCGCGCCCGACCCAGCCGTAGCCGGCGATCGCGACGTTCCGCCCGGCGATGAGGAGGTTCGTCGCCCGGACGATGCCGTCGACCGTCGACTGGCCGGTCCCGTACCGATTGTCGAAGAGGTGCTTCGTCAGCGCCTCGTTCACCGCGATCACGGGGTAGCCGAGGGCGCCGTCCGCGGCCATCGCCCGGAGCCGGATCACGCCGGTCGTCGTCTCCTCCGTGCCCGCGAGGACCTCGGGGACCTGCGCCGGCCGTTCCTGGTGGAGGAGCGAGACGAGGTCGCAGCCGTCGTCCATCGTGAGCTGCGGCCGGGTGTCCGCGACGGCGTTCAGGTGCGCGTAGTACGTGTCGCGGTCCTCGCCGCGGCGGGCGTACGTGGCGATCCCGTACTCCGTGACGAGCGCGGCCGCGACGTCGTCCTGCGTCGAGAGCGGATTCGAGGCCGCGAGGACGACGTCGGCGCCGGCGGCCTTGAGCGTCCGCATCAGGTTCGCCGTCTCCGACGTCACGTGGAGGCAGGCCCCGATCCGGATGCCGTCCAGCGGCCGCTCCTCGGCGAACCGCTCCCGGATCAGCCGCAGGACCGGCATCTCGCGCTCGGCCCATTCGATCCGGCGGACGCCTTCGGCCGCGCGACCGAGGTCGGTCACGTCGTGGGCGGGGAGCGATCCCGAGCGCTGGGCGACGGTCATCTGGGCGGAGGCTCCTTCCGGGGTGCGAGGCGGCGGCGGATCGCCTGGGCCAGCTCCGCAAGGGGCGACCCCAGGCGGTGCGCGAGCCGCTCCTCGAAGCGGACGTGCTCGGCGTAGCCGAGATGGCGGTAGGCGCTGATCGCCGGCGGATTGTCCGCCCGGACGTTCAGGGCGACATGGTCGCACGACCGGAGCAGTTCGGCCGTCACCGCGCCGGTGACCGCGGTGGCGTAGCCGCGGCCCCGGAAGTCGTGGTGGGTCAGGACGTTCCCGACCACGCCGAGCCGCGCCGACGGGCTCACCACGTGGGTGCCGGCCGCGGCGATGAGCCGGCCGTTGACCCGGAGGCCGTAGTAGACACCCTCCCCGATCGCCTGCGGCGGCAGCCACGCCCCGAACCCGAGCTGGTAGAGCCGGTTCAGCTCCCCGGCGTCCGACGGCACGAGGCGCTCGATCCCGGGGTCGTCCGACGGCCGGAACCTCGCGCGGTCCACCCACATTCGGACCATCTGGGGACCCGAGTCGAGCCGGTAGACCGCCTGGATGGCGGGGATCGCCTGCGGCAGCGCGGCGATGAAGGCGAGCCGGGGCCGGATGACGTCGCGGAGGACCGTCGCGATGCCGTCCTCGCGACCCATCGCGAAGAGCGGCTGCGGCGATGCCCCGTTGTACTCCATGACGAGCCCGATGACGGCGCCGCCGCTCCAGGCGACGCCCCAGCGGGTCTTCGCGAACTCGCGGTCGTCGAGGTCGCAGATCGCGTACGCGGCGTAGAGCCGGTCGCGCTCGAGGAAGCCCCGGAGGAGCGCGCGGTCGGAGGTCATGGCGGCCGTGATCGCGGCGTCGCGCCGGGTGATCGCCACGGACGCCATGCCGTCAGGCCTCGCCCGCGTCGGGCGTGCCGCTGGCGCCGCTGCCCGCCTCGGGGTGGCCGTCGGCCGCGGGGTTGGCACCGCTGCCGGCGGCGGGATCGCTGCCGCTGCCGGCCGGGGCCGCGGCCGGGGTCGGCCACGGTACGGGGGACGGCACGGGGCCCCGGCGTGCCTCCCGCGAGCTCGCCGCGGCCCGGAGCGCGGCCTCGTACGGCGGCCGAAGCACGCCTTCGTCGGTCACGATCCCGGAGACGAGTTCGGCCGGCGTCACGTCGAAGGCCGGATTCCAGACCGCGGTCCCGATCGGCGCGATCCGCTGGCCACGGATCTCGGTGATCTCGCGGGCCGGCCGCTCCTCGATCTGGATCGCCGTGCCGTCCGGGGTGTCGAGGTCCACCGACGACATCGGCGCGCAGACGTAGAACGGGACCCCGTGCCGGGCCGCAAGGACCGCGAGCGGGTATGTCCCGACCTTGTTCGCCGTGTCGCCGTTCGCGGCGACCCGGTCCGCCCCGACGAGGATCGCGTCGACCCTGCCGGCGGCGATGAGCGAGCCCGCCGCCCCGTCCGCGATGAGCGTGTGCGGGACGCCGGCCTGGGCGAGCTCCCAGGCCGTGAGGCGGGCGCCCTGGAGGTACGGTCGCGTCTCGTCGACCCAGACATGGACCGGGCGCTCCGCGTGGTGGGCTGCCTGGACCACGCCGAGCGCCGTCCCGAACTGGCCGCAGGCGAGGGGCCCGGTGTTGCAGTGGGTCAGGATCCGCAGCTCGCGGTCCCCGACGTTGGGGAGCGCCGCCAGCCCGAAGTCGGCGAGCCGGCCGTGGTCGTCGGTCGCCTCGAACACGATCCGGTCGGCCTCGGCGCGCATCGCCGCGGCGATCTGGGGACCCGTGGCGCCGGCCGCGACCGAGGCATCGAACGCGGCCATGACGCGCCCCACGGCCCAGCCGAGGTTCACGGCGGTGGGCCGGGCGCCGGCGAGGGCCTTCGCCGCCGCCCGGACGATCGCCTCGCGCGATCGGGGCGGGGCGTTCCGCGCCAGCCAGCCGCTGAGCGCGAGGCTGAGGGCCGCGACCTGGCCGATCGCCGGCGCCCCGCGGACCGCCATGTCCCGGATGACCCTGGCGCCGTCGTAGGCGTTCTTGACGGGCAGCTCGACGAGGGCCTCGGGGAGCTCGCGCTGGTCGATGACGAGGAGCGTGTCGTCCGCATCGAAGCGGAATGGCGTCCGGAAGCCGGTCGGGGCGGCGGGTGCTGCCGCCGTCGCGTCGCGATCGCCGGCCGGGGCGTTTCGGCCGCCCGGGCGCGAACCGGGCCGTGCGGTCGCGTTCACGGGCGCATCGCCGCTGAGCAGGGACTGCGCCTCCGCTGCCGACCGATCGCGGACCTCGGCGACCGCTCCGACAACCTGGGCGGCGCTGGCCACGACCTCGCCGGCGAACTGCCGGAAGAACCGTCGCCGGGAGGGATCGGGCGGCGAGCCGCTCATGTCCGTCGGTCGCTCCGCTGCTCGGGGACGCGGGCGCGGCGTCCGGTCAGTACCGGATGACGCTGGTGACCCGGCGGCCGTCGAGCCGCTCGCGGCCGTGGAGGAAGTCGAGCTCGACGAGGAACGCGAGGCCCGCGATGTCGCCCTTGAGGCGCTCGACGAGCTCGATGGTGCCCTTGACGGTGCCACCGGTCGCGAGGAGATCGTCGACGACGAGGACGCGCTGGCCGGCCTGGATGGAGTCGCGATGGATCTCGAGGGTGTTCGAGCCGTACTCGAGGGCGTACTCCACGCTGAGCGTCTCCGCCGGGAGCTTCCCGAGCTTACGGACCGGCACGAGCCCCGCCCCGAGCTCGTAGGCCATCGGGGCGCTGAAGATGAAGCCGCGCGACTCCATCCCCACGACGACGTCGATCTTCTCGCCGCGGTAGGGCTCGAGCATCAGCTCGATCGCCTCCTTGTACGCCGCGGCGTCCTTGAGCAGCGTCGTGATGTCGTAGAACAGGATCCCCGGCTTCGGGAAGTCCGGGACCTCGCGGATCTTCTCGCGAAGCGTCTCGGCAGACATGCGTTCGGGGCTCCTCCTCGGCGGGCACGGCTCGGGCGCAACTCGGCCACGGCTCCGGCACGGCTCGGGCAACGGCGTGGGCCCGCGCGCGCGGTCGGCGTCGGCTCGACCGGTCGAGTCTAGCGCACGGCGGCACGGGTTCGGCTGCCAGGGGCGGGACCCGCAGCGGCCCATGCGCGTTGCGCGGCCGCCAGCAATCGCGCGGCCCGCTGTTCGTCGCGCGGCCGCGAGGATCAGGCGGGGACCTCGTTGGGATGGCTCGAGCCACTCTCCGCGGTACCCGCAGGCCGCGCGCGTTCGTGGTGCAGCCGCGGCGCGGCGAGGAATCCCAGGAACGCCACGCCGACCGCCATCGCGATCGCGGCCGCCAGGGCCGGCGCGGGACCGGAGCCGGCACGGACGGCGGCCGCGATCATCGCCCCGGGAATCCCGGCGCCGAGCGCCGTCCCGAGCGCATCGGACAGCGAGATGGCGGCCGTCACGGAGCCCTGCCGGTCGCGCGGCGCGTCGCGCAGCACGATGATCGCGAACTGCGAGTAGGACAGGCCCATCCCCAGTCCGGCGACCGCGAACGTCGGGATCGCGATCCACGCCGGGATCTCGGGCACGAGCGCGAGCGCCATCCCCGCCAGGCCGAGGCCCACGATCGGAAACCCGATCCGGACGTAGTTCTCGGCACCGACGCGCCCCACCGTCCGCGACTGGATCCACGAACCCAGCGACCACGAGACGGTCGCGCCGGTCAGCGCGAGCCCGGCCGCGGCGGCCGACCAGTCCCGGACCTCGACGAGGAGCAGCGCGACGTAGGCATCGACCGCGAAGAACGAGAAGGTCAGGACGCCGCGGAGCAGGACCGCCGCGGGATAGCCGCGAGCCAGGCGCAGCGTGCCCGGGGGCGTTAGCCGGTGGAAGGCGACGAGCGTCAGCGCGAGGCCGCCGGCCGTCAGCCCTGCGAGCACCGCGAGGTCGGCGGAGAGGAGACCCGTCGTCAGCAGAGCCGCCCCGATGGCGACGAGGACCGCCCAGCCGTATCGCCGTCGCCGATCGGCGCGAGCCGCGTCGGACGCGGCCGCCTCGGCGGCTTCGCGGACCTCGCCGGTTGCCGTCCCGGCGGGCGGGATCGCCCGCATCGCGCGGCTGGCGATCGTGCCCGACAGGACGATGAACGGGAGCAGGCCCAGGAAGATCACCCGCCAGTGCCAGAACTCGGCGATCAGGCCCGCCACCGCCGGGCCGGCCACGCCCGGCAGGACCCATGCCGCCGACATGATCGCGAACATGTGCGGGCGGAGCCGGTCCGGCAGGCTCCGACCGATCGCGACGTACGCCACCGGCGGCACCGCCCCGCCGCCGAGGCCCTGGACGAACCGCCCGACGACGACGATCTCCATCGACGGCGCGAGGCCGCAGATGAGGAGCCCGATCCCGAACAGGACGAGCCCGCCGACGAACGGCACGACGATCCCCCGCTCGTCGATGAGCCCGCCGACGACCGAGATCCCGATGAGCGAGCCGAGGAAGAACGCCGAGAAGACCCAGCCGTAGAGCGAGAGCCCGCCGATGTCGCGGGCGACGACCGGCATCGCCGTCGCGACCGCCAGGGCCTCCGACGCGACGAGCGTGATCGTCAGGACGAGCCCGAGGGTCAGTGGCCGTCGCTTCGCCGACCACAGGGAGTCGGGCTCGTGCGCCGCGAGCCTCGCCGCGGGGATCTCCGGGTTCACCGGCGGAGGATAGCGAGCATCGCCCGCGAGGCGCGGCTGGTGTGGTCGCCACGGGCCTCGCCGGTCGGAAGACCTCCGGCTAGAGCCGGGCGAGCCGGACGCAGCGGATCACGCGGACGCGCCCGAGTAGTGCCGCGTCCCGATCCGCCAGAACCAGCGGGTGCCGAGCATCAGCGCCGTGGCGAAGACGGCGGCAAGCGCGAGCGTCTCGGGCGTCAGCCGCGAGGTGAGTGCCTGGGCGGGGACGGTGACCGCGAACGCGATCGGGACGAGGAACGTGAGGCTGACCCGCAGCCACTCCGGATAGAGCGTGACCGGCCAGCGGCCGGACTGGTAGACGCCCTCGAACAGCTCGTGGATCTCGTCGATCCGGACGATCCAGAAGGCGACGGTCGTCAGGATCAGCCAGAAGCAGTAGATCATCAGGCCCCCGAGCACGAGGGCGACCGCGAACGCGACCGCCTCGAGCGGCCCGACCGAGGTCTCGAGCAGCGAGATCGCCACCCCGAGGACCACGGCGCCGACGAGGACGTCGACGAGCCGCCAGATCCGGATCTCGCGGACGCTCGAGAGGACCTGGACGTCCTCGGGCTTCGTGAGGACGAAGTCGAAGGTTCCCTCCCGGATGTCGGTCCGGAGGCGTTCCATGTTCGGCTGGATGACCGCGCCGATGAGGCCGCCCATGAGCGTGTGGACGCCCATCACGGCGAGGAGCTCGGGCTGCGACCAGCCGTTGAGCGCGGGCGTCTGGCTGAAGACGAGGGTGAGCACCGCGATGCCCGTCCCGAGGGCGATCCCGGATTCGAGCAGCTGGAGCCAGAAGTTCGCCCGGTACTGGAGCTCGTTGAGCGCGCCGATGCGGACGAACAGCCGGACGAGGCGGAATGGACCCATCGCCCGCCCTACCCCGAGACCGCGCTGTAGCGGCGGATCGCGAACCGCCAGACGACCCGCACGACGATCGCGCCGACGACGATCCAGAAGAGCTGCATCCCGAGGCCGCGAAGGAGCTGCTCGTTCGAGAGGTTGCCGACGAGCGCCTCGATCGGGAAGCCGAACGTCCAGCGGAACGGCAGGACGTCGGCCAGCCGCTGGACCCAGTCGGGCATGAGCGACAGCGGCACGAGCCGGCCGGAGAGCAGCAGCTCGGCGGCGATGTAGAGCTCGAAGACCGGCCCGACCCGGGTCGTCCAGAAGGTGATGAGCCCGACCGACGTCTGGTTCAGCGATCGGATGAGGTACGCGCCCAGGAGCGACAGGAAGAACACGCCGATCGCCGCCGGCGTCGGGCTGAGCACGGGCTGGAAGACGAGGGCCAGGAATGCCGCGATCGGCAGCCACAGCAGGATGACGACCGGCTTCCAGCCGAGGAAGAAGCCGAGGTCCTCGACGATCGGGAAGAGCGGCCGCAGGAGCTGGGCCGAGAGCTGGCCCTGGCGGATCCGCCACTCCCAGCCGTACGGCGTGAAGACGATGTTGATGTTGCGCACGAGCGTCCAGACGATGTAGTACGCGGCGAGCTGGCCGACGGTGTAGCCCCCGACCGACCCGCCCTGCTGCTGGGCGACCGTGGACCAGACGACGAGGTAAATGACCGGCTCGGCGACCATCCCGAGCATGTAGAGGTAGTTCGCGGCGCGGTACTGGATCTGCTGGGCGATCGCGATCCGGGCCTCGACGACGTAGACGTCGAAGAGCCCGCGGATCGGGTGGACGAGACGCGGTGGCGCCGGGCTGGGCGTGGGGCGCGGGCCGGCGATCGATGTCTCGGCGCTCATCGGGCGGCGCCCGCCCGCGTCGCCTCCGCCGCCTCGGCCGCCTCGGCGGCCACGGCCGCCGACGCATCCGCGAACACCGATTCGATGACGTCCTCGATCGGCGGGTCCTCGATCGTCAGGTCGGCGACCGGGAGGTCGCGGAGGAGTCGTGTCGCGACCTCGGGCGCGTCGGCGCGCGAGACCTTGAGCGAGACCTTGCCGTCCTCGCTGCCGACGACCTCGCCGTACGCGGAGAGGTCGGGCGTGCCCTCCTTGAGCGTCACGCCGATCGTCTTCTCGGCCCCGAACCGCGTCGCGAGGGCCGACAGCTCGCCGTCGAACAGGATCCGGCCGTGGTGGATGACGATGACCCGCTTGCAGAGCGCCTGGACGTCGGCCATGTAGTGGCTCGTCAGGAGGACCGTGGCGCCGTAGCGCTGGTTGTACTCGGCGACGAAGGACCGGATCCGCTTCTGCATCGTGACGTCGAGCCCGATCGTCGGCTCGTCGAGGAAGAGCACGGTCGGGCGGTGGAGGAGCGCGGCCGCCGTCTCGACCTTCATGCGCTCGCCGAGCGACAGGTTCCGGACCGGCTTCCGGACGAGCTCGCCGAGATCGAGCAGCTCGATGAACTCGTCGCGGGTCTTCCGGAAGTCCTCGGGGTGGAGGCGGTAGATCGCCCGGAGGAGCTCGTAGGAGTCGAGGGCCGGCAGGTCCCACTGGAGCTGGTTGCGGTTGCCCATGACCATCGTGATCTGCCGGAGGTAGGCCGACTGCCGTCGTGACGGCTCGAAGCCGAGGACGCTGATCTCCCCCGAGGTGGGGTAGAGCAGCCCGGAGAGCATCTTCAGCGTCGTCGTCTTGCCGGCCCCGTTCGGGCCGAGGAAGCCGACGACCTCGCCGGGCTGGATGTCGAAGCTGATGGCGTCGACCGCGGGGATCGCCCGGGTCTCGCGCCGGAAGAGGCTGCCGATGGCGGCACGAAGCCCGCCCTCGCGGACGGGAACGAAGAAGGTCTTGCGGAGGTCGGCGACGTGGATCGCCGGGCCGTCCCCCGCAGCGGCTGCGGTCAGCCGTCGCCCCTGCCGGATCGCCGCGCGGCACGGGCGGACGCGGTCCGATACCGAGCCTGTGCAGCGACCTCGTCGACCTCGGCCATCGCCGTCTCGGACTCGGCGTCCGCGAGGCTCGCGGTCGTGGACAGGGCCACCGCCTTCGCGGCCTGGGCTGTCTTCCCGGCCGACGCCTCCGCCAGGGCCGCGGCCTCGAGGGCCGACTTCGCGGCGGAGGCCGTCGCCTGGGCTGCCTCCGCAGCCTCCGCAGCGGCGGCCGCGGCCTCTTCGGCGGCAATGCGACCGCGCCGAGCGACGGCAACCGCGCGCTCGGCCGTGCGCCAGTCCTGAAGCGCCTGCGCCGTGGTCGGCTCCTTGTGGGTGCTCTCGGTCATCGCACCGCCCTCCCTGTGCGGATCCCGCCCGGACGGAGAGTATGCCGGGTCATGCCGTCGCTCGCCATCTTCGCCCGGCGCCGACGGACTCCGGGCTCCTGGGCGCACCCAGGATCGCCCCCGCCGGCGGCCTCGCCGATCCGTCAGCGGGGGTGACTGGGCGTGCTCGCTGCGCTTCGCGGGTCTGGGCCGGGCGATCCCGACAGCGGTCAGGCGTCGGGCGGGCGGTCGTCGCGGTCGAGATCCGGGTAGAGCTCGTCCAAGCCGAACTTCTTCCGGTCCTCGGGCGACATCTTCGCGAGGTGGGCCCGCGTCCTGGCCTCCTGGCGGGCCATGCCCTCGGGCGTCTGGGCACGCGCCGCCATCCTCGCCCAGCGCTCTTCAGCGGACGGCTTCCGGTCCGCGGCGGCCATCCGTCGGAGCCACTTCGCGAGCCAGGCCTCGATCGAGTCGGACACCTGGCTGAACGAGGCCTTGAAGCGCGCCTCGCCCGTCCGCTCCTGGAGGTCCTCGGGGTCCCATTCGACGATCGCCCCGGTCGCGACGTCGACACAGAGCCAGCCCGGATCGCGGTCGACGAGCGGGAGCAGCGCCGCCGGCCACGTCCGACCCCGCGGCAGCACCTCGCCGCGGCGGAGCTCACGCAGCTCGTGAGCGATCCGGTCGAGCGGCAGCAGGCCACGCCCAGGCCCGAATCCGCCATCGGCGACCTCGACGTAGAGCCGGGTCAGGAACGCGGGCAGGGTCAGCCCGAGCGCCGCCTCGGTCGCCCGGACGTCGTCGATCGACGCTCGACGCAGGGCGCCGGCGGGCGCCGGGCTCGTCATGTCGCGCTCGAGCTGCTCCGCCGTGGCGAGGACGTCCGGGTCCGGCATCCGGCCCGCGTTGTTCGACGCGACCACGCGACGCAGGCTGCCGGCCAGGGAGCGACCCAGGGACAGCATCCCGCCGAGCGAGGCCGAGCGGATGGTCTGCTCGAAGACGCTCGGGACGTACTCCGTCCGCCCGTGCGGATCGGCCGCCCTCGCCCTGAGCTGCTCGACGAGCGCGTCGCGCTCCGGCGCGCCCCACTGGTCCGTCATCTCGCCCCCCGAGTGGATGGAGCCGTGGCTCGACCCTCACCGACATTGTGCCGATCCGCCGCTGCCGGCGGGCCGAACAGGAACCGCAGCGCGTCCGGGAGGCGGCGGGCCCACTCGGATTCGTGGTGGATTGCCTCCGGGACCTCGACGAACCGGAGGTCGACGCCCTCGTGGAGGCCGGCGTGGAGCAGCTCGTCGCGGAGGCGGCGCGCGTCGCGCGTGAACGCCGCGGACCAGCGCCGCGCGAGCGCTTCCGTTCGCGCATCCGAGCCCTCGCGGCCGCCGGCGTCGAGGTAGACGCGTTCGGGC
>DASUMJ010000008.1:0-2760 GCA_036277775.1 Candidatus Limnocylindrales bacterium | reverse complement strand
GGCAGCGCTGCGGTTCGTTGGTGAGGCCCTTCTCGGCGAAGAATCGCTGCTCGCCGGCGGAGAAGATGAACGCCTCGCCGCAGTCGCGGCAGGCCAGCGCCCGATCCTCGTACACGCGTTTCCCCTCGAGCTGATCGGTCCGCAGGCCGGGCAGCGCATGGCAGCGCCGGGGCGGTGGGACGCCCGCCGGAGGAGCAGCTCGCGCGCGCTCGGCTCTGTCCGGGCGCCATGCCCGGGAAGAATCCTTGCGGCGGAGGATACGCGCCCGACGTGGCGTGTGCGAGGGTTTTCACGTGCGAATCTCGACGTCGACGGAGGCGTTTCGATCGGCACGGCGTCCCGGGAACCGCCGGCCACGTCACCACGTCCCGTCGCCATGACGCTCCCTGCCGCCCGTCGAGTGCGCGCGCGCTTGCCGGGGGTGCCGGCGCTCGTGATGGTCCTCGCGCTCTCGGCCTGCACCGGGGCGGCGGGTACCGCATCGGCGCCGGCGAGCCCGACCGTGGATCCCGGCGCCTCGCCGGCCGCATCACCCGATACCGGAAGCATCGACCATGCGACGGGCGCAACCGACGTCGTGTTCCGGTTCGAGGAGGGCGGCGGCCTGGTGCCGATGGGCTTCTTTGCGACCGAGGCGCCGGTCTTCACGCTCTATGGCGACGGACGGGTGATCTTCGACGACGTCGCCGCGCCGATGCCACCCGACGCGGACGGCATCGGCCGGATTCGGCCCTACTGGACGGTGACGCTGTCCGAGGAGGAGATCCAGGCGTTCCTGAGTGCGGCGATCTCCGACGGCGGGCTCGGGGTCGCCAAGGAGACCTTCCCGCCGATCGGGGCCGACATGCCGACGTCGATCTTCACGATCAATGCCGGCGGGGCATCGAAGACCGTGAGCGTGACTGGCCTCGGGGCCGATCGAGGCAACGAGCCCGACGCCCCGGTGCTGCGGGCGCTCGCGAGGCTCGCCGATCGCATTCGCGGGTTCGCCACCGAGGTGACCGACGAGGCGGTCTGGGTTCCCGACCGTTGGCGCGGCGTGCTGACGCCGGACACGCTGCTGCCGCCGCGAGCGTGGCCGTGGCCCGGAATCGAGCCGGCCGACTTCGTGCAGCCGGAGGACCCGAACGGTCCGAGGTTCCCGATCCGAACGATGACCTCGGCCGAGGTCGCGGCGCTCGGCCTGACCGACATCGACGGCGGCTTCAGCAGCCTCGCGCTGACGGCCCCGGACGGCAAGGCCTACCTGTTCGCGCTCCGACCGCTCTTCCCGGACGAGAACCGGTAGCTGCGATTGCTCAGCCGGTCCGGGCGCAAGGCGGCGGCGAGCCCGGGAGCGAGCGCACCTGGCGGTGCGTGAGCGACCGCGCGGAGTCGCCAACGCCGCGAACGGGCCGGATCAGCGATCGCTATGCCTCGGCGTAGCGCTGGCCGGCGTAGCTCTGGAACCGGGTCTGGCTCTTCTTGAACCACAGCTGGATGTCCCCGGTGGGGCCGTTGCGGTGCTTCGCGAGCTTGACGTTGATGACCTCGCCGTCGGTGTCCTGCTCCTCGCCGGCCTTCTCCTTCTCGCGCCACAGGAAGACGACGAGGTCCGCGTCCTGCTCGATCGCCCCCGACTCGCGCAGGTCGGACAGACGGGGCTCCTTCGACTCGCGCATCTCCGGCTGTCGTGACAGCTGCGACAGGGCGATCACCGGCACGGACAGCTCGCGCGCGAGGGCCTTCAGCCCGCGGGAGATCTCGCTGACCTCCTGGACCCGGTTTGAATCGCGGTTCGTTGTGGTCGCCTGCATGAGCTGGAGGTAGTCGACGATGACGAGGTCGAGGCCGGCTTCCGCCTGGAGGCGGCGGGCCTTCGTCCGGAGCTCCATCGAGGTGATGTTCGGCGTGTCGTCGATGTAGATCGGGGCTTCCGACAGGTCGTTCATCGCCGGTGCGATCCGGGCGAAGTCCATCTCCTCGAGGAAGCCGGTGCGGAGCCGCTTCGAATCGATGTTCGCGACGCTCGACAGGAGTCGGAGGACGAGCTGCTCCTTGCTCATCTCCAGGCTGAAGACGCCGACGCTCCGCCGCTCGCGCACGGCAGCGTACTCGGCGATGTTCAGGGCGAAGCTCGTCTTGCCGACCGACGGCCTGGCCGCGACGACGACGAGGTCGCTCTTCTGGAACCCGGTCGTGAGCGCGTCGAGATCCGGGAACCCGGAGGTGACGCCGCTCAGCTCGCCGCGGTGGGCATGCAGGTAATCGAGGCGATCGTACGCGGCGTGGAGGAGGTCCTTGAGCTGGGCGAACCCGGCGGTGATCCGGCGGTTCGAGACCTGGAACAGCTCAGACTCCGCGCGGTCGATCGCTTCCTGGATCTCGGCGGGGTCCTCGTACCCGATGCCCGCGATCTTGCCGGCCGCACCGATGAGGTTCCGCAGGACCGCCTTCCGCTCGACGATCCTGGCGTACTGGGTGGCGTGGACGGCCGTCGGGGTCTGGTTCGAGAGCGTGGAGAGGTAGCTCCGGCCGCCGGCACCCTCGAGCTCGTCCTTGCGCTCCAGCGTCTCGGAGACGGTGACGATGTCGACCGGCTCCCGTCGCTCGAACAGGTCGAGCATCGCCCGGTAGATCGTGCCGTGCGCCTGGCGGTAGAAGTCCTCGGGCCGCAGGAACTCGGCGACCTCGATGATCGCCTCGCGGTCGATGAGGATCGCGCCGAGCACGGACTGCTCGGCCTCGAGGCTCTGGGGCGGCAGGCGATCGATCACGGCA
>DASUMJ010000007.1:0-12979 GCA_036277775.1 Candidatus Limnocylindrales bacterium | reverse complement strand
CGCGAAGCCGGATCCCGCCTTCTTCACCCGCGTCGCCGAAGCGCTCGGGCTCGACCCGAGCGAGATCGCCTACGTCGGCGATCGGATCGACAACGACGTCCGGCCCGCGGCCGCCGCCGGGATGCGGGCGATCTTCGTCCGACGGGGCCCGTGGGCGGTTCTCCAGGAGCTGGAATCCGGCCCGCCGACCGTGGCGGCGGCGGTGATCGAGTCGCTGCTCGAGCTGCCCGAGGTCCTCGAACGCCTCTAGGCATCCTCGAACCGGTCCACGATCGCGCTCGCGATGGCCAGCGAGGCGGTCGCGGCCGGCGATGGGGCGTTGCGGACGTGCATGACGCGCGACGAGGGCGCATCGAAAACGAAGTCGTCCACGAGCCGGCCGTCCCGGCCCAGGCACTGGGCGCGAATCCCGGTCGGGCCCGGGACGACGTCGGCCGCCGAGAGCTCCGGCACGAATCGCCGGCACGAGGCGACGAACGCCCGCTTCGACGCGTCGCGGTACATCTCGGCCAGGCCCGTCCGGAGGTAGCCGCCGGCCAGCCGGAGGAACCCGGGGTTCGCGACGACCTCGGCGAGATCGCGGAGGTTGACGTCGCGACGGCGATAGCCCTCGCGGGCGAAGGCGAGGACCGCATTGGGCCCGAGCCACACCGCCCCATCCCGGAGCCGTCGCGTGAAGTGGACCCCGAGGAAGGGATACCGCGGATCGGGGACCGGGTAGATGAGGTTGCGGACGAGGTGGCGGCGGTCCGGGCGGAGCTGCCAGTACGCGCCCCGGAACGGCACGATCCGGGGTTCGCGGGATCCGCCGGACCGGGCCGCAATCCGATCCGCGAACAGGCCGGCACAGGCGAGGACCCGGCCGGCGAGCACGACGCCGCGGTTCGTCGCGACCCGAACCTCGCCCCCGCGCTCCTCGAGCCGGGTGACCTCGTGCCCGGTGCGGACGTCCGCCCCCGCGGCGTCGATCTCGGCCGCCATGGCCGCGGCCACCCGGCTGAAGTCGACGATGCCCGTCCCCGGTGACCGGATCGCCCGGAGCCCGACGGCGTGCGGCTCGAGCTCACGGATGCGTTCCGGGCCGACGATCTCGAGGCCGGCCACGCCGTTCTCGAGGCCCCGCCGGTAGAGCGTCTCGAGACCCGGCAGCTCGGCCTCGTCGACGGCGACGATCAGCTTGCCGCACCGCTCGGTCGGGATTCCGTGGCGCTCGCAGAAGTCGTACAGCGCCTGGGCTCCGGCGACGCACAGCCGGGCCTTCAGCGATCCCGGAGCGTAGTAGATGCCGGTATGGATGACGCCGGAGTTCCGCCCGGTCTGGTGGCCGGCGATCGCGGCTTCCTTCTCGAGGACCGCGACCCGCGTCCCGGGCCGCCGGGCGAGGATCTCGCGCGCGGCCGCGAGGCCGAGGATCCCGGCCCCGATGACGACGACGTCGTACCGGCCGTCAGCCACCCGAGCGCACCTCGGCCGAACCTCGTGATCGGGCGCGCTGCCGGCGCGCTAGCCTCGGCCGCCCCGGAAGAGCAGCAGCACCCCGAGCACGACGAGCAGCGCCGGCAGGACGAGGCTCCCGATGTTCGGGATCGCGATCTCGGTCGAGGCGAGCAGCACGAGCGCCGCCCCGGCGATCGCCTGCCAGCCCCACCCGCCGCGGCTGGCCGCTCGGACCAGGGCGATGAACAGGAGCGCGATCCCGAAGCAGAGCGTGCCCCAGCCCGCGCCGAGGTCGTTGCCGGTGAGCCCTTCGACCGCGCCCGGCAGCGCGGCCGCGGTGAGGAACGCCCCGAAGTAGAGCGCCACCGTCCCGCGCCGGATCAGCCAGACGAGGAGCGAGGCGAGCCCGGCGGCCAGGATCGCGACGTTGCCGAGGTCGCGGTAGTCGGGCAGGGAGTTCTCGATGATGAGGAGCCCGCCGAAAGCGACGAGGAAGATCCCGATCCAGGGCAGCCCCGGACGGCGTGCCTCGTCCGCGCCCCACTCCCAGCCGTACACGCGGACCGCCGGCCCGCTGATCGGTCGTGCCTCGCCGCGCTCGTCGCCCATCGACATCCCGAACCCTCCCGCTCGTCCCTCAGGCTGGGGTGACCGCCGCGTCTGCGACCTCCGCGGCGTCGGACCCGTCGCCGTCGTCCTCCACGTGGCTGAAGCCGAGCCGATCGGCCAGCCGTCCGAGGATACCGGGCGCCCACCAGTTCCACTCGCCGAGGAGGCGCATCGTCGCCGGGACGAGGAGGACCCGGACCACGGTGGCGTCGAGGAGGACGGCGAGGGCCATCCCGACCCCGATCGACTTGATCGTGACGACGTCGGCCAGGGCGAACGCCGAGAACACCACGACCATGATCATCGCCGCCCCGGTGATCACGCCGGCCGTCTTCGCGAGGCCCTCCGCGACCGCCGCGGTGTTGTCCTTCGTCCGGCGATACGCCTCCTGGATCCGCGACAGGAGGAGGACCTCGTAGTCCATCGACAGCCCGATGAGCGTCGCGAACATGATGATCGGGTTGCCGGCGATCGTGAACCCGATCGGCTCGAAGCCGAGCAGCTCGTGGAGGTTGCCCTCCTGGAAGACCCAGACGAGCGCACCGAAGCTCGCCGACAGGGACAGGAGCGTCATCACGACGGCCTTCAGCGGGATCGCGATCGAGCCGAAGAGGAGGAAGAGGATGACCGCCGACGCGAGGAGCGTCGTCCCGATCGCCCACGGCATCCGGTCGTTCTGGGCGACGAGGAAGTCCTCGGCGACCGCGGCGGTCCCGCCGACCCGCGCCGACTCGATGCCGTCGCCGGGCTCCACGTCGCGGACGTCCGGCACGACGGCCGTCCCCTCGGGCGTCGTCGGACGGAGCGGCGAGATCGCGTCGAGGCGGACGGTCGAGCCGCGGATGTAGGCCTCCTCGAGGGCGGCGACCGCGGCCTCGAGCTCGGGCGGCAGCGTTCCCGGTGGCGCGGCATACAGCTGCGCGACCTGGTCGGGGGTCAGCTGCGCGCCGGTCGCCGGATCGGCGATCGTGAACGGACCCTCGACACGGTCGATGCCGTCGACTGCCTCGAGCGAGGCCGCGTAGGCCATGACCGCCCGGACGCTCGCCGGATCCGTCGCATCGGCCGTCGTGTCGAGGATGATCGTGATCGGCGTGGTCTCGCCCGGCCGGAACTCGTCGAGCAGCGCGACCCAGGCGTCGCGGCTCGGGACCCCGGCGGGATAGACCGTCGCGTCGGGCACGCCCTGCTGGAGCCGGAAGAACGGCGAGCCGGCGATGAAGAGCAGGACGAGGACCGGGAGGAGGACCGCGATCGGGCGGCGCATGACCGCGTGCGCGACCTGCTCCCAGCGCGAGTGCCGGACGGTCGGCTCGTCGCCCATGATCCCGACCCGCCGGAGGATCGACCGGACCGACAGGGCGTTCACCCGGGGGCCGAGCATCCCGAGCAGGGCCGGCAGGAAGGTCAGCGAGAAGACCACGGAGCAGAGGACCACGATCGCGCCGGACAGCCCGATCGAGCTGAGGGCCGAGGCCTCGAACCAGAGCAGGCCGGAGAGACCGATCGCGACGGCGACGCCGGAGAAGAGCACCGCCTTGCCGGCCGTGCCCACGGCGATGGTGACCGCCTGCTCGACAGACCGGCCCTTCGCCAGCTCCTCGCGGAACCGGCTCGTCAGGAACAGCGAGTAGTCGATCGCGAGCGCCAGGCCGAGCATCGTCGCGATGTTGAGGACGTAGATGCTCATCTCGGTCTGGCGGGCGAGGAGGTTGATGATGGCAAGCGACGACGGGATCGCGAGGCCCGCGACGAGCAGCGGCATGCCGGCCGCGACGATCGACGCGAAGACGAGGATGAGGACGAGCGCCGCGATCGGGAGGGAGACCATCTCGGCCCGCTGGAGGTCCTTCTCCGAGAGCTCGGCGGAGTCCTTCTGGATCGGCCCGAAGCCGGTCAGGGCGACCGAGTAGCCGCTCGGCGGCTCGAGTTGCGCCTCGATCTCGTCGACGACCTCGACCGATTCCTCGTCGGTCATGTCGAGGCCGATGACGACATAGGTCGCATCACCCGCCACGCTGATGAACCGCTCGTCCCCGGTTTCGGCGAAGCCCGTGATGGCGCTCACGCGACCGTCGTCGCGGAGCGGCTCGACGGTCGCCGCGATCGCCGCCTGGAACTCGGCGGACCGCGCGTCCGCAACGGGCTCATCCGATCGGAAAAGCGCGACGAACGACGTTCGACCGCCGCCGAACTCAGCCTCGAGGCGGTCCGCGACCGCCGCCGACTCCGACTTCGGGTCGAGCCAGCCGCCGGCGCTCAGCTGGTCGGCGGCGCCCGAGGCGAGGGGGGCCCCACCTGCCGCGAGGAGGAGCATCACGAGGAGGACGATCCGGCGCCGTCGGTAGACGAACGCACCCCAGCGGCTGAACATCAGTGGCCTCTCCGTGGTCGGCCCGGCGCGGCCCGCGGGCATCGGGTGGTGTCGTGACCTGTGGTGCGGCCAACATAGAGAATGATCGTTCTGCTTGTCAACAAGGACGCTGCTTGCCACGCACGAATCACCCGGCTAGCATGCAGACGTCATGTTCTCCGTGCTGTCGCGTATGACCGGATTCCCGCACCGGACCGGCGTTCTGGATTCGCATGACCGTCGGCGTCATTTCCGGACCCGCTCGAGCTCGAGCCCGCTCGCGGCGTCGCTGACCGGCCGTCGCATGACGCCGACGGTCATCAGGAATCGGAAACCCTTCGCCGCGCCGGATTCCGGTCATCGGCCGTCATCGATGGCGCCAGTCCCCGCGCTCCTCCGAAGGCGGCGCCGGGCGCCGCTCCAGGCGCCGCTCCACGTACCGCTCCGGAACGGCGGTCCGGGCGCCGGAGGCTGGGCATGCCCCGCCTGACCGCTGCCCACGAGCAGGAGGTCCGCGACCGGATCGTCGCGGCGTCGCTCCGGGTCTTCGGCGAGCGCGGCTTCCACGGGGCCACGATGCAGGACGTCGTCCGCGAGAGCGGGCTGTCGGTCGGGGCGATCTACACCCACTTCCGCGGCAAGGACGAGCTGTTCATGGCCGCCTGCGACCTCGCGTCGGGGCGGGGGCTGGGTGAGCTTGCCGCGCGCGTCGCCGCCGGCCGGACCACGGTCGAGAAGCTGGCGATCGCGGTGGCGTTCTTCTTCGACGCGGCCGAGGGCGACGAGCGCGCCAATCTCCCGGGCAACGCCGAGTTCCTCGTCCAGGCCTGGGCCCAGGCGGACGCCGAGCCTGCGGCCCGCGAGATGCTCGTCCGCCGCCGCGAGCAGCTCGTGATGGCCGGCTCGATGCTCCTCGAGGAGGGAATCGCCCGGGGCGAGCTGCCGGCGTGGCTCGACACGACCGCCCTCGCCCGCGCCTACGTCGCGATGCTCGACGGGCTCCTCCTCGCCCGCGTCGAGCAGGGGGGCGCCTGGCGACGCCCCGAGGCGGAACGGCAGGCGCGCGAGATCCTCAGCGCCGTCCTCGCCGCCGCAGCGCAGCCGGATCGCCCGGTCGTCGGGGAGGTCGCGCCGCGTCCCTATTCCCTCGTCGAGCCGGACGGTCCCGGGGATTCCGCCGCGTCGTAGACTCGCCGGCGATGGCCCCGACCTCAAGCCCCCACATCCGGACGGTCCTCGGTCCCGTCGACCCCGCGGCCGTGGGCTTCACGCTCCCGCACGAGCACACTGCGATCGCGCTCTGGCACATCCCGAACCGCTGGGATTACTGGGAGCTGACGGCCGACGAGCCGATCATCGGCGCGGAGCTGGCCCGGTACCGGGACGCCGGGGGGTCGGCCCTCGTCGACGTCACCCTGCCGGGCGTCGGCCGCGACCCCGCCTGGCTCGTCCGGCTTGCCCGCGCCACCGGCCTCCATCTCGTCATGGGCTGCGGCTGGTACCGCGGCGCCCACTACCCGGCCGAGACGCTCGTCGACCGCCGGTCCGTGGACGACCTGGCGGACGAGCTCATCCGGGAGGCGGAGGAGGGGATCGCCGTCGACGACGGCGCGGGTTCCATCCGGGTCCACCCCGGGATCATCGGTGAGATCGGAACCGACAAGCCGTGGCTCTCGGCGCAGGAGGAGCGGGTCCATCGCGCCTGCGCCCGGGCGGCGCGGCGAACCGGTCTCGCGATCACGACCCATGCCGTGATGAGCCCGGTCGGCCTCGCCCAGCTCGACGTCTTCGCGGCCGAAGGCGCCGACCCGTCGCGGGTCGTCATCGGCCATGCCGATTCATACCCGGTCCTCGACCACTACCTCGAGATCATCCGGCGCGGCGCGAATGTCGAGTTCGACTTCCTCGGGATGTCATTCACGCCGATGGAGCGCCACGGTGAGCCGCGCGTCATCGACCTGTTGCTGGAGCTCCTGTCCCGTGGCCACGCGGACCGCGTGCTCCTCAGCCAGGACGTCTGCCACAACCAGCAGCTCCGCCACTACGAGGGCAACGGCTACACCTACCTCCAGGAGGCGTTCCTGCCCCGACTCCGGGCCCGCGGGGCCTCCGACGCGGAGATCGACCAGCTCACGATCGCCAACCCGCGGCGCATCCTCACGATCGGGTAGGAGGCCAGCCCGGATGTCCGGACCAGCGACGGTCGACGAGTACCTGGCGACCCTGCCCGAGGACCGGCGCGCCTACATGGAGGCGCTCAGGCGGACGATCCGGGCCGCGGCGCCGGAGGCCGTCGAGGTCATCTCGTACAAGATGCCGGCGTTCAAGAGTCACGGCCGCTTCCTCGTCTCGTACGACGCGTACAAGCGGCACTACAGCATCTTTCCGTCGAGCGGCCCGGTCATCGAGGCCTGCGGCGACGAGCTGGCGCCTTACCTGTCCGGGAAGGGCACGATCAGCTTCCCGAAGGACATGCCGTTGCCGGCGGCGCTCGTCACGAAGATCGTCCGGGTCCGCCTCGCTGAGAACGCCGCCCAGCCTTCGCGCAAGCGCTAGGCCGAGGGTCCGGCCCAACGGCCGGGTCCATTCGTGACCCACGGGACTGGGAAGCGGCCGCGCCGATCCCGACGATGAGCGGTCGGAGGTGCTCCGCATGCCCGACCCGATCATCCGAACCGAGCGGCTCACGAAGCGCTACGGCCGCGCTCGCGGCGTCGACGACCTCGATCTCGAGGTCCGCCCCGGCGAGGTCTTCGGCTTCCTCGGGCCGAACGGCGCCGGAAAGACGACGACGATCCGGCTCCTGCTCGACTTCATTCGCCCGACGAGCGGCCGGGCCGTCATCTTCGGCCTCGACAGCCGCCGCGACAGCCGCGCGATCCGCCGGCGCCTCGGGTATCTCCCGGGCGAGCTGACGCTCTACGAGTCGCTCAGCGGCGTCGAGCTGCTCACCTACTTCGCCCACCTCCGCGGCCTGAGGTCGATCGAGACCGGCCGGCGCGTCGCCGAGCGCCTCGATTGCGACCTGACCCGCGAGATCAAGGCCCTCTCCCACGGCAATCGCCAGAAGGTCGGCCTCGTGCAGGCGCTCATGGGCGACCCCGAGCTGACGATCTTCGACGAGCCGACCCTGGGCCTCGACCCGCTCGTCCAGGCCGTCTTCTTCGAGCTCGTCGACGAGCTTCGCACGGCCGGGCGGACGCTCTTCGTGTCGTCGCACAACCTGCCCGAGATCCAGCGGATCTGCGACCGGGTCGGGATCATCCGCGAGGGCCGGTTGCTGGCCGTCGAGTCGGTGTCGGACCTGAAGCGCCGGGCGCTGCGACGCCTTGAGCTCCGGTTCGCCGAGCCCGTCACCGCGGAGCGATTCGCGCGCGTTCCGGGCGTGCACGACCTGGTCGTGGACGGCCCGTTCCTGTCGTGCGTCGTCACGGGCTCCGTGGACCCGATGCTCCGCGCCGCGCTCGAGCTCCGCGTCGACGACGTCATCAGCCACGAGCCGAGCCTCGAGGAGATCTTCCTCGCCTTCTACGGGACCGGCGCGACGGGCGGTCCGCCGCCCGAGTCCGCGCCGACCCCGGGCGCGCCAGGCGGCACGCCCGGCACGCCCTCCGAGGAGGTGCCCCATGCTGCGTAGCGTCTTCGCCAAGGTCGTCCACGACCAGTGGCGGATGGTCCTCGGCTGGGCCGCGTTCTCGGCGGTCTGGCCGGCGATGTACGTCGGGCTCTACCCGTCGATCGGCGCGCTCGGGGAGCTCGAGAAGATGCTCGACCAGTTCCCACCCGCGATCCGGGAGTTCTTCGCCTCGGCCAGCCTCGACCTCAGCTCTCCCGAGGGCTTCCTGAACATGGAGCTCTTCACCTTCGTGGCGCCGCTCCTCATCCTCGCCTACACCGTCGTCGTCGGCGGCGGCGCCACGGCGGGCGAGGAGGAGAAGGGGACGATGGACCTGCTCCTCGCCAACCCGATCCCGCGCTGGCGGATCGTCGTCGAGAAGTCGGCCGCGTTCGTCATCGGGACGATCGTCATCGGCATCGGGATGTGGATCGGTGCTGCCGCGGGCGCCGCGATTGCGGACGTCGATCTCGACCTGGTGCTCGTCGGCCAGGCGATC
Source organism: Candidatus Limnocylindrales bacterium (assembly GCA_036277775.1). Classification (GTDB taxonomy): domain Bacteria; phylum Chloroflexota; class Limnocylindria; order Limnocylindrales; family CSP1-4; genus UBA5189. The sequence goes on along the minus strand of DASUMJ010000007.1, from coordinate 4,465 downwards.
GGGAGTGTCGTCCTGCTCGGCCTGGCGCTCGGCGGGTTCGCCCTCGCCCTCGGCGCCATCACCGGGCGGCGCTGGCTCGCGGCGGGCACCGCGCTCATGGTCGTGATCGCCGGGTTCTTCCTGAACGGCTTCGGCGCGCTCGTCGACTGGCTCGAGCCGTGGCGCCCGATCTCGCCCTTCTACCAGTACATCGCGAACGACCCGCTCTCGAACGGCATCGACCCCGGGAACGCCCTCGTCCTCGTCGGCTGGGCGGTCGTCGGGACGGCGATCGCGATCATCGCGTTCGAGCGGCGCGACCTCGCCCGCTGAGTTCGGCGCGCGGCCCGCCGCGCCCCCGGCCGCGGCAACCGCCCATGGCGCCGGCTACTCCTCGGCGAGCGAGGCGTCGACCGTCAGCTCCACGTTGCCCTTGAGCGCGCCCGAGATCGGGCAGCCCTCCTTCGCGTCCTCGGCGATCGTCCGGAACGTCTCGAGATCGATGCCCGGCACGTCGCCGACGACGGTGATGTGGCTCGTCGTCACCTTCCAGCTGCCGCTCGCGTTGTCGAACGTGACCTCGGCCTTGACGTTGAGCTTCGTCGCCGGCGTGCCGTTCTTCGCGAGCCGGCCCGAGAAGGCCATCGAGAAGCAGCTCGCGTGGGCGGCGGCGAGGAGCTCCTCGGGCGAGGTCTTGCCGTTGTGGGGGCCGGTCCGTGCCGCCCACGAGACGGGCATCCGTGAGAAGACCCCGCTCGAGACGTAGTCGATCGTGCCGGCGCCCGAGAGCAGGTCGCCGTTCCAGGTGACGCGAGCGTGCCGGGTCTCGGCCATCGGGGTCCTCCTGCGGGGTCGAAGTCGAACAGGGACATCCTCCCACAGGTGCCGAACCCGGGCCTTCGAGCGACGGGCCGACCTGCCGTCAGCGCCCGATGATCGCCCGGACCTGGGTCACGAACGGACGATGCCGGACCGCCCGGGGCCACGTGACGCGGTCGAGTCCCGCGAACTCGCGATGCGCCTCGACCGCCACGGCCAAGGCCGCGGCGAAGCCGTCGACCTCGAGCGGGTCGAAGCCGGCCTCCCACCACAGCCCAGCGATCCGAAGCACGCCGGCCCGTCGTTCGATCCGCGGCTCGATCCGGCCCACGAGCCGATCGCCGTACAGGAGCGGCAGGACGTAGTAGCCCCAGCGTCGCTTCGTGGCCGGGACATAGACCTCCCAGACGTAGTCGAAGTCGAAGAGCCGCCGCAGCAGGTCGCGGTCCCAGCAGAACGGGTCGAGGGGAGCGAGGAATGCGACGCCCGGATCCACGCCGCCGGGCGGCTCGCCGGTCGCGAGCTCGCGCTCCGCGCGGTCGAGGATCGGGAGCTCCGCCGTCACGACGAACCGCTGGCCCTTGAGCCCCTCGACCTCGACCGGCGTGAGCTCGCCGAGCTCCAGGAGCTCGGTCCGGAGCTCCGTCCGCTCGGCGGCCGTCCGCGCCGTCCCGTAGAAGATCTCGGCCTGCCCGCCGGTGCCGAGCAGCCCCGTGCCTCGGTAGCGCGACAGCAGCCGGTGGCGCCGCTGGTCGCGCTCCGGCGGGTGCTCCGCGAGCAGCGCCGCGGGGAAGAGGCGCTCGACGAGGTCGTAGACCCGGAGGTTGCCCTCCCGCCGGGCGATGCCGAGGATGCCGGCCTCGGCGAGCGCCTCGAGGATCGCCCGGACCTGGTTCGTCGGGCGCCAGTACCAGTCGATCGCCGCCCGCGCCCCGACGTCGCGCGGCAGCAGCGGTCCGCCGTCGCGGATCCGGGCCAGCAGCTCCTCCACGAGCGGCGCGTGCTCGTCGAACGTCCCGCCTTCGTGGGCGGCGCGGTTGCGATCCCACGTCAGCCGATACCAGGGCAGCTCCGCGGTCGGCACGATCGAAAGCATCTTGTTGTAGGTCTCGTACAGGACCCGGTCCTCATACAGCCATCGATCCGTCCAGGCGCGCCGATACCCGTCGATCCGAGCCAGGAGGACGAGGTCGTGGTTGCGGCCGGCGATCTCCAGCGGGTCGAACTGGAGTGACCCGACGCGCTCCACGACGCGGAGCACGCTCTCCGGCACGGCCGGCAGTCCCCGGGGCGGTGCGAGCAGATGGCGGAGGACGAGGAATCGACGGGCGGCGGCACGGTCGACCGACCGCGGCTCGGGGGTGGGCATCGCGGCCGATGGTACCGGCGCGGGCCGGTCGGGGCGCGGCGGGTCGCGGGCTTCCAGCGAGAGGGCGCGGGCTTCCAATTACTACGTCGCGCGATATATCTTGTGCATCGTGGGGGCGACAGGGAGGGCGTTGCTCGTGGCCGACCGATTCGTGAGTGTCCTGCGCCGGATCGCGGCCGGTGGGATCGCCGGGGCGATCGCCGGCGTCGTCGTGGCCGGCGTGGGCGGGCGCATCGTCATGCGAGCCGCAGCAGTGCTGAATCCCCAGGCGACCGGCGCCCGGACCGAGAACGGGGAGCTCGTCGGAGCCATCACGCTGAACGGCACGGTCGCGCTCCTCCTGTTCAGCGGCCTCCTCACCGGTGTGGTCGCCGGCATCGTCTGGGTCGTGGTCTCGCGGTGGCTGCCCACCGGCCGGTGGCGGCTCCTGGCCGGCGCCGTCTCGGCGGCGGCGATCGGCGGCCCGCTCCTGATCCGGTCCGACAACCTCGACTTCCGGATCCTCGAGGCCGACGGGCCGATCCTCGCGATGCTCATCGCCCTCGTCGCGGTCCTGGGGCTGGCGATCGCCTGGCTCGACGATCAGCTCGACCGGCGTCTCCCGCGGCCCGACGGCCGCCGGCTCGCCCTCGGCGTCGTGTACGGCACGATCACCCTGCTCGGGCTGCTCTTCCTGCCGCTCGCGATCGGGTTCTACCTCTCGGTGGAGACCTCCGGGATGCGCGATCCGGCGCAGGCCGTGGGCTGGGCGCTCGTCGTGGCCGGCTTGGCAACGGCCGTGGCCTGGGCCGTGCACGTTCGGTCGGGCCTCCCGGACCCGCCGGCCGCCGTCGCGGCGGTCGGGCGCGTCGCCCTGATGGCGGCCGTGATCCTTGGTACCGTCCGCGTGGCCGATCACGTCATCCGCATCCTCGGCTGACCCGATCCCCGCAATCCGGAAGGACCTTCCCCGTGACCCGCCTGACCCAGCTCGCCCTCCAGACCCGCAGCGTCACGCTGCTCCTGGCCGTCGCGGTCTTCGCGGCCGGTGTCTTCGCCTGGGGCCAGCTGCGGCAGGAGCTCGTTCCCGACGTCGAGTTCCCGGTCCTCACGATCGTCAGCCCGTACCCTGGCGCCGGCGCGACGGACGTCGCGGAGCAGGTGACGAAGCCGATCGAGCGGGCGGTCGGGACGACCGCCGGGATCGAGTCGCTCCAGTCGACATCCTCGAACAGCCTGTCGATCGTCACCGTCCAGTTCGTCTTCGGCACCGACCTGAAGGAGACGCGGGCGACCGTCGACCAGGCCCTCGCCGCAGTCGGACTTCCCACGGGGGTCGAGCCGACGGTCCTGGTCCTCAACATCAACTCGCAGCCGGTGATCCTCGCCAGCATCCGGGGCACCGAGGGCACGCCCCTCGAGGAGGTCGTCCGGATCGCCCAGACGGACGTCGTGCCGGAGCTGTCCGGGCTCGACGGCGTCGCCTCGGTCGCCGTCACGGGCGGGCAGGAATCGCGCGTCCGGATCGCGCTCTCCCCGGAGAAGCTCGCCGATGCCGGCGTGAGCCTCCAGCAGGTCCAGGGCGTGCTCGCCGCGAACAACGTCACGTTCCCGGCCGGCCAGATCCCGATCGACGGCGTGTCCGTGCCGGTCTCGACGCTCCACCGCTTCGCCTCGGTCGACGAGCTCCGAAACCTGATCGTCGGGGTGAAGACCCAGACGCCGCCGACCACCGGACCCGGTCCTGTCACGATCCCGATCCCGGTCACGCTCGGCAGCCTCGGCACGGTCGAGGAGGTCAGCGTCGCTAGCACCGGCTACTCGCGGACCGGCGGCGAGCCGAGCGTCTCGATCTCAGTCTCGAAGACCGCCGACGGGAACACCGTGGCCGTCTCGGCGGCGGTGGAGGCGGTGCTCGAGGACGCCCGGGATCGCCTCGGCGACCGGATCCGGATCGAGACCGTCTACGACAGCAGCTCGTTCATCATCGAATCGCGCGACGGCCTCCTGAAGGAGGGCGGCCTCGGCGCCGTCTTCGCCGTCCTCGTGATCTTCCTGTTCCTGCTGAACCTCCGGTCCACGATCGTCGCCGCGGTGAGCATCCCGCTGTCGCTCGTCGCGGCGCTCGCGCTCATGCTCCTCGCCGGGATCAGCATCAACATCATGACCCTCGGCGGCCTCGCGGTCGCGATCGGCCGGGTCGTGGACGACGCCATCGTCGTGCTCGAGAACATCTACCGCCACCGGGGCCGCGGCGACGACATGCAGACCGCGGTGATCTCCGGCACCCGCGAGGTGGCGAGCGCGATCACGAGCTCC
>DASUMJ010000006.1:0-14927 GCA_036277775.1 Candidatus Limnocylindrales bacterium | reverse complement strand
ACCTCGGCCCCGTAGCCGCCGAATCGGTTGTCCTCGTAGACGACGAGGCACTTGCCGGTCTTCTTCACCGAGGTGAGGAGCGTGTCCTTGTCGATCGGCCGGAGCGTCCGCAGGTCGACGACCTCGACGCTGATCCCCTCGTCCGCGACGACGTCGGCCGCTTCGAGCGCGTAATGGGCCATGAGGCCGTAGGCCACGACCGTGACCTGGGTCCCGGGATGGGTGATCGCGGCCCGCCCGAGGGGCACGACGTAGTCCGTGTCCGGCACGTCGCCGCGGACGGACCGGTACATCTTCTTGTGCTCGAAGAACAGCACCGGGTCGTCGTCGCGAATGGACGAGCGCAGGAGCCCCTTCGCGTCGTACGGCGTCGACGGGATGACGACCTTCAGGCCCGGGATGTGGGTGAAGAACGCCTCCACGGACTGGGAGTGGTACAGCGCCCCATGGACGCCGCCGCCGTACGGGGCGCGGATCGTCATCGGCACCCCGAACCCGTTGTTCGAGCGGTACCGCATCCGCGCGGCCTCGGACAGGATCTGGTTGAAGGCCGGGAAGATGAAGTCCGCGAACTGGATCTCGGCGACGGGCCGGAGCCCGTTCACGGCCGCCCCGATCGAGGCGCCGACGATCAGCGATTCGGTCAGCGGCGTGTCGATGACCCGATCGTCGCCGAACTCGGCCCAGAGACCGTCCGTCGCCAGGAAGACGCCACCCTTCTTGCCGACGTCCTCGCCGAGCACGATGACCGACGGATCCCGCCGCATCTCGTCGGCGAGCGTCTCGCGGATCGCCTCGATGAACGTCTTCGTGGCCATCAGCCGGCCGCCTCCTCGGCGGCGGACGAGTCTCCCTCGTGGCCCTCGGTCCCGTGGCCGCCGCCGAAGCCCCACGCCGGCGGCGTCTCGGACGGCCAATCCTCGGCGAAGACCCAGCGCATCGCGGTCGAGGGATCCGGGTCGGGCTCCGACTCCGCGTGATCCGTGGCGGCGTCGACCTCGGCCTTGATCTCGGCGCCGATCCGGGCCTCGAGCTCCTCGGTCAGGACCCCCGCCTCCCGCAGCTGGTCGCGGAACGCCGGCAGCGCGTCGTGGCTCCGGAGGTCGGCGAGCTCCTGCTCGGGGCGGTACTTCGTCTGCTGGTCGTCGGACGAGTGGGCGGTGAGCCGGATGACCTTCGCCTCGATGAGCGTCGAGCCCTCGCCGCGGCGCGCCCGGTCCACCGCCTCCTTCGCGACGCGGTAGCAGGCCAGCACGTCGGAGCCGTCCACGACGACGCCGGGGATGCCGTAGCCCGCAGCCCGGTCGGCCACGTGCTCGACGGCGAGCTGCCGCGACGTCGGCACGCTGATGGCGTAGCCGTTGTTCTCGATCACGAGGATGAACGGCAGCTTGTGGATGCCGGCGAAGTTCAGGCCCTCGTGGACGTCGCCCTGGTTGGAGCTTCCCTCCCCCATCGAGGTCATCGCGACCTGCCCGGATCCGCGGATCTTCGCCGCGAGCGCGATCCCGACGGCATGGAGCATCTGGGTCGCAACGGGCGAGGAGAGTGACAGCAGGTTGTTCTCGGCGTTGCCGTAGTGCCCCGGCATCTGGCGGCCGCCCGACGACGGGTCGGTGGCCTTGGCGTACTGGGCCATGAGGATGTCCTGGGCGGTCATCCCGAAGGCGAGGCATGTCGCGATCGAACGGTAGAACGGCGCGATGAAGTCCTTCTTCCGCTCCAGCGGCCAGGCGATCCCGACCTGGGCGCCCTCGTGGCCCTGGCCGCTGATGACGAACGGGATCCGGCCGGCCCGGTTGAGGATCCACATCCGCTCGTCGACCGCCCGCGCGAGCGCGATCGTGCGATACATCGCGACGAGGTCGTCGTCACCGAGGCCGACCGATGCGGCGAGGTCCGAGGGAGTCTTCCGGGTCACCGCCATCGACCGATTCTCGCCTCCGTGCGCGCTGCTCGGCTCAGAAGTTGATCGACCGGCCGTCGACGGCCATGGCCGCCTCGCCGACGATCTCCGAGAACGTGGGGTGGGCGTGCGTCGTGCCGCCGATCTCCCAGGGCGTGGCGTCGAGGTTGAAGGCGAGCGATGCCTCGGCCACGAGGTCGGTCGCGTGCGGACCGACGAGGTGGATGCCGAGCGTGTCGTCCGTCTCCTTGTGCCCGATCACCTTCGCGAAGCCCTCGTACTCGCCACCGATGATCGCCTTCGCGATGGCCTGGAACGGCACCTTCCCGACCTTGTACGGGATGCCCTGCTCCTCGCATTGCTGCTCGGTGAGGCCGACGGACGCGATCTCCGGCCGGCAGTAGGTCGCCCGCGGCTGCCGGACGTAGTCGATCGGGTGGACGTCGCGGTCGCCCGCGATGACGTGCGCCGCGACGAGGCCCTCGTGACCGGCGGTGTGGGCCAGGAGCAGCCCGCCGACGATGTCGCCGATGGCGTAGAGGTGCGGCTCCTTCGTCCGCATCCGCCCGTCGACCTTGATGAACCCGCGGTCGAGCTCGGCCTTCGTCGTCTCGAGGCCGATCTCCTCGACGTTCGGCGCCCGGCCGGTCGCGACGAGGAGCAGCTCGGCGGAAAGCTCGGACGCCTCCTTGCCCTCGGGCCCGACCGTCAGCTTCACGCCTGTCTTCCCGGCCTTCACCGACTTGACGTCGAAGCGGGCGTTCGTCATGACGGTCATCCCGCGGCGGGTGAAGCTCCGCTCGAGGAGCTGGCTGACCTCGCGGTCCTCGGCCGGGACGATCGCCGGCAGGTACTCGAGGAGCGTCACCTTGACCCCGAGATCGTGGTACATGGAGGCGAACTCCACCCCGACCGCCCCGGCCCCCACCACGATGACGTCCTTTGGCAGCTCTGCCGAGGCGAGGACCTCGTCCGAGGTGATGATCCGCTTGCCATCAGGCTCGAGGCCCGGGAGCGACTTCACCCGCGACCCAGTGGCGAGGATGACGTCCGTGCCGCGGAGGACCCGCTCACCGCCCGCGCCGGGCGTGCCGTCCTCGCCGTGCATCGTCACCTTGACCGTCGTCGCGCCGTCGAGCCGGCCTCGGCCCGCGATCCAGGCGACCTTGTTCTTGTCGACGAGGGTCTTGAGCCCCGTCCACATCCGCTTCACGACCTGGTCGCGCCGGGCCGCCATCCGCGCGTAGTCGACGACGGGATCGCCGCCGACGTCGATGCCGAAGTCCTTGGCGTGCCGGATCCGCTCAGTGAACGCGGCGGATTCCAGGAGTGCCTTCGTCGGGATGCAGCCGCGGTGGAGGCACGTGCCGCCGATCTTGTCCTCGTCGACGAGCGCGACCTTCAGGCCGAGCTGGGCCGCCCGGAACGCGGCCGTGTAGCCGCCGGTGCCGGCACCGAGGACGACGAGATCGAAGTCGTTCGACGAGCCGACGGCCATGGTCAGGCGAGCTCCGTGAGGGTGCCGGTGGAACCCGAGCCGGCGGCCCGGAGGCGCGCTCGGGCTGCCCGGTGGGGCGGGTGGATCATCGCGGCCGATGGTACGCGCGGGGTCGCGAGGGGCGCAACCGAGGGTCCGACCGAGCGCCTGACCGAGGGACCCGCAGGCCGATGTAGACTCGCGGCCTGTTGGGGCCGATCGGGCCAATCGTTGGAAGGGACGCCGTGGACGCGATCGTCCTTCGCGGACTCCTCGTGATCGCCGCGTACGTCATCGGCTCGATCCCGGTGGGCGTCATCGTCGCGGGCCTCTCGGGCGGACCGGATCCCCGGTCGATCGGGTCCGGCCGGACCGGCGGCACGAACGCGCTCCGGGCGCTGGGCCGGAAGTGGGCCGCGCTCGTCGTGGCCGGAGACCTGGCCAAGGGCGCCGGGCCGGTGCTCCTGGCCCGCGTTCTCACCGCCGGGGACCCAGCGATCGAGGTCGCCTGCGCGTTCGCCGCGGTCGTCGGCTCGGCGCGGTCCATCTTCCTGGCCTTCGGCGGCGGGCGCGGCGTCGGCACCGGCGTGGGGACCATGCTCGTCATCCAGCCCCTCACGGTGATCCTCGCGGCCCCGGTCTTCTTCCTCGCGATCCTCATCACCCGCTATGTCTCGCTCGGCTCGCTCCTGGGCTCGGCCGCGATGTTCCCGGCGATGCTCCTGATCTGGGCGGTCGCCTCGGGGACGGTGCCGGCCGCCTACATCGTCTGGGCGGCGGTGGGGCCGGTCCTCATCTGGCTGGCCCATGCCGACAACATCGACCGCCTCCGGCACGGCACGGAGCGGAAGTTCGACCTCGGGCTGCTCGGCGGGCGGCGCGGCGGCGGGACGGCCTGACGGCCACGCTCCGGCGGACCGGCTACGGACCGGCGGATCGCAACCCCAGCGTCGCCCGCACGACCTCCCCGACCTCGGCGCCGGCCCGGGCGAGCTCCGTCCCGTCGGCGGCCCAGATCCCCGAGCCGCCGGCCGCGACGTCGTAGCCACCGCCGGTCGAGCCGGCGAAGCTCGCGATCACGACTGGGATACCCAGCTCGCGGGCGATCCGGCGGGCGCGCTCCTCCGGCACGCCGGCGTCCTCGGCCGCCTCGAGCATGCCGGCGGCGTAGGCATCGATGCCGAGGGCGCCCGTCGTCGTGATGTGCTCGGCGATCCGGGTGTCCTTGCAGATCCCGAGGCCCAGGCGCCAGCCGTCGACCTCGATCTCCTCGGCACCCGGGCCTGGGGCGAAGTGGTCGGGCTCGGCGCCGCCGAGGAAGGTCTTCCGGTAGACGACGCGGACCCCGGCGGCATCGATGGCGAGCATCCCGAGGTGACGCCGGCCGTCGTCGCCGAGGACCGGCCCGCCGGCCAGCGCGACCGAGCCGGTCTCGGCGCATGCCTCCACGATCGGCCCGAGCCTCGGATCATCGAGCTCGACGGCCGCCGCATCGAGCTCGTAGCCGGTCAACGACAGCTCCGGGAAGACGACCACCCGCGCGCCCGCGGCACGGACCGCCGCGGCGTGGGCCGCCGCGTTCGCCGCGAGGTCGTACCCGACACACGCCGGCTGGGCGGCGGCGACCGACAGCGGCCGGCGGGGCGTGGCCGGGCTACCCATCGACGGGCTTCGAGGCCTTCAGCGAGAAGAACAGCGGCAGGCCGCCGGGCGTGCCGGGCGGCAGTCGCCAGTTGCCGTCGTCGCCCTCGACGAGAAACCCGACGGGCCAGCGGACGAAGTCGAGCTCGTGGAGGAACTCGATCCGGAGGCCGGCAGTCGCGAGCGACGTCACGATCTCGCCGAGCGAGTGATCCCAGCCGTACTCGACGAGGCCGTCGGTCGGAGCGGCGGGATCCGCGTAGGAACCCTGGACCTCGAAGCGCAGCGGCTCGGCGTTCGTCCAGTAGGGGTATCGAAGGCGGAGCTCGCCAGGCTCGACGCCCTCGTCCTCGAAGACCTGGGCGACCGGGTGGATCTCGGTCACGTAGAGGAACCCGCCCGGCTTGACGAACTGTGCGGCGACCCGGCCCCAGCGTTCGATGTCGGGGAGCCAGCCGAGCACGCCGCACGAGGTGTAGACGACGTCGAACTGCTCGTCGAGGACGCCGGGCAGGGCGTAGACGTCCGATTCGATGAACCGCGCCGCGACCCCGACCTCGTCGGCGAGGGCCCGCGCGGCCGCGATCGCCTCGCGGCTGAAGTCGACGCCGGTCACGGTCGCCCCGAGCCGTGCCCACGACAGCGTATCCAGCCCGAAGTGGCACTGGAGGTGGAGGAGCGTCCTGCCCTCGACGCTCCCGACCTCGTCGCGCTCGTAGTCGGCGACGCGAATCGGTCGGGTGCCGTCGCGGAACGAGGGCACGTCGTAGAACGCGGACGGGACGTGGATCTTCGTCCACGCGTCCCAGAGCCGTTGGTTCGTGCGCAGGGGCTCGTCCATGGTGCGGGAGTCTACGGCCCGGCGGGCGCCTGCGGCCCGGCCGGCGTCCGGCGGTGGAATCGAAACGACCCGGGCCGGCTGACTGCCCGGGTCGTCATTTGGACTCTGGTTCCCGCGGATCCCCTGTGGACCCGCGTGCCGAGAGGAGAAGCTAGCCCCGCATCGTCCGGAAACAATCGGAGCAGTAGACGGGCTTGCCGCTCGTCGGCCGGAACGGGACTCGCGCCTCGTTGCCGCAGTTCGAGCAGGTCGCCGTGAACATCTCCCGCGTGCCGCGGTCACGGTTGCCGTAGCCGCCGCCATCGCCGCCGCCACCGTAGCCGCCGGCGCTGTAGCTGCCGCCGGCGGAATAGCCGCCCCCGGACGAGCCGTAATCGCCGCCCGAGCCGTAGCCCGCGCCGCTCGACCCGCGAGCAGCCTTGCGGCTGGCCCGGCAGGACGGGCAGCGGCGAGGCTCGGTGAAGCCACGCTGCGCGTAGAAGTCCTGCTCGGATGCGGTGAAGACGAACTCCTGTCCGCAGTCCGCGCAGGTCAGATTCTTGTCGTTGTACAAAAAAGATCTCCTCTCGGTAGCCGCCGCCGATCCCGCGCTCGGGTTCTCGCGTCAGCCGTGAGAGGAGTCCGGTTCGTGGTCGTCTACGCGTATGCAGTCGTGGCCGATGCCGCGACATTTGGGCGAGGCGGAGCATACGCGACATCCGGAGACCTGCCTAGCCCCGAATTCGTGGGTGCTGAGGAGCGGCCCTACTCGCTCGCGGCCCAGCCGCGGACCCGGTCGACGGCGCGGACCCAGCGGGCGCGGAGGGCAGCGCGCCGCTCCCCCGCCATCGACGGCTCGAACCGACGGTCGAGGACCCAGTTCGCCCGGAGCTCGTCGAGGTCGCGCCAGAAGCCGACCGCGAGGCCGGCGAGCGACGCCGCGCCGAGCGCGGTCGTCTCGGTGACGACCGGCCGCTCCACCGGCAGGTCCAGGAGATCGGCCTGGAGGGCCATGAGGCCGTCGTTCGCGGCCGCTCCGCCGTCCACCCGCAGGGCCTTCAGCGGCCGACCGGTGTCGGCGGCCATCGCCTCGACGACGTCGGCGACCTGCTGCGCGATCCCATCGAGCGTCGCCCGGGCGATCTCCGCGAGGCCCGTCCCGCGGGTGATCCCGAACACCGCACCGCGAGCATCCGGGTCCCAGTACGGCGCCCCGAGGCCCGTGAACGCCGGCACGACGACGACCCCGCCGGAATCCGCGACGCTCGCCGCGAGTCGCTCGACCTCGCCGGAGGCCTCGAATGCCCGGAGCCCGTCACGGAGCCACTGGACCGCGGCCCCGGCGACGAAGACCGAGCCCTCGAGCGCGTACGCGGCCGGGCCGCCGGCGGCCAGCTGCCAGAGAACGGTCGTGAGGAGGCGGTTCTGCGAGGCCACCGGTCGATCCCCGACGTTCAGGAGCAGGAACGCGCCGGTCCCGTACGTCACCTTCGCCTCGCCCGGACGGAAACAAGCCTGCCCGAACGTCGCGGCCTGCTGGTCGCCGACGAGGGCGCCGATCGGGATGGCCCGACCGAAGATCGAGGCGTCGGTCTCGCCGACCACCCCGGACGTGGGCACGATCGCCGGAAGGACCGACCGCGGCACGCCGACGTGGCCGAGGAGCTCGTCGTCCCAGGCGAGGCGCCCGATGTCGAAGAGCAGCGTCCGGCTGGCGTTCGAGACGTCGGTCGCGTGGACCCGGCCGCCGGTCAGGCGCCAGGCCAGGAACGCGTCGACGGTCCCGAACGCGAGCTCGCCGCGCGCCGCCCGGGCCCGCGCGCCCGTGACCGCATCGAGGATATGGGCGACCTTCGGGCCCGAGAAGTAGGCGTCCAGCGGCAGGCCGGTCCGCTCCCGGAAGCGGGACTCGAGGCCGTCGGCCCGGAGCCGCTCGCAGGCCGGGGCGGTGATCCGGCTCTGCCACACGATCGCGTCGGCGATCGGGGCAGCGGTCGCCCGATCCCAGACCACGGTCGTCTCGCGCTGGTTCGTGATCCCGATCGCCGCGATCCGCTCCGGCCCGCCGACCCGCGCCACGACCTCGCGCGCCACGGCGAGCTGCGATGCCCAGATCGCCTCGGGGTCGTGGGTCACGTGGCCGGGCGTCGGGAACCGCTGCTCGAACGGTTGCTGCGCGACCGCCGCCGGCCGGCCGTCACGACCGAACGCGATCGCCCGCGACGAGGTCGTGCCCTGGTCGAGTGCCAGGACGAGGTCGGGTGCGGTCACGGATCAGGTGTCCCGGACGAGCGCCGCCACGGGCTCCGAGGGCTCGGCCGCGGGGGCGCCGCCGAGCGTTGCGGCCCCGGACGGGACCGCGTACTCGATCGCCGACGAGGCGACGTACCGGGCGACCTCGGCCGCCCGGACCGCCGCGTCCCAGCCGAGCTCCGCCCCGAGGATCTCGGCGACCCGCGGCGCAAAGGCCGCCCCGTGGTCGGCCCGCTCCTGGGCGACCCGCGTCCGGCGGCTCAGGACGTCGTCGATCGACCCGGCAAGCTCGGCCCGCGCCGCCCACGCGACCTCGGCCTCGAGGTGGTCGACGTCCGCGGTGATGGGCCGGAGGAGGTCGAGCTCGCGGCCGAGGGCGACCACCTCGGCCGCCTCCGTCCCGTGCCGGTCGACGAGCCGCCGCGCGACCCGGTCGGACAGACCGCCCTGGCGCGCGATCGTCGTCGCGAGGGTCCCGAGCGACTCGAGCCGCGCGGCTCCGACGAGCGGCAGCTCGTCGGTCGCCGACGGCCGGCGGCGAGCCTCCTCGCGCCCGAGCGCCGCGTCGATCGTGTCGCGGGCCATGACCCGATAGGTCGTGTACTTGCCGCCGCCGATCCGGACGACGCCGGTCGCGTCGGTCGTGACCTTGTGCTCCCGCGACGCCTTCACGGTCGATCCACCGACGTCGCCGACGAGCGGCCGGAGCCCGGCGTACGCGGCGAGGATGTCGGTCCGGGTGAGCCCGATGTCGAGGCGGTGGTTCACGACCTCGAGGAGCTCGTCGACATCCTCGTCGAGCGCGGTCGGACGGCCCGGCGGCCGCTCATCCTCGTGGTCGGTGGTCCCGATGATCCAGCGATCCGGCCACGGGACGATGAAGACGACGCGGCCGGGGATCCGGAGGGTCATGCCGCCGCGGGCCTGGAGGCGGTCCCGCCGGATCACGATGTGGGCGCCACGGCTCGGGACGATCCGGGCGGCTCCGGATACCGGCGCGAAGCGCTCCTCGGGATGGGCGGCCCAGGCGCCGGTGGCATCGATGACCCGGGTGGCCCGGATCTCGATCGGGGCGCCGGTGTCGAGGTCGCGCGCCCGGACGCCGATCGCGCGCCCGTCCTCGAGCAGCGGGGCGTCGGCCCGGACCCGCGTCGCCGCCACGGCGCCGGGGCCGGTGGCGAGGGCCGTCCGGAGGACCGCGAGCGCGAGCCGCGCGTCGTCCTCGACCCCGTCGTGGTAGAGGATCCCCGCCCGCAGGCCCTCGGGGCGGAGCTGCGGCGCGAACTCCCGGGCGGCGCCGGGTCGCATGTGCGTCGCGAAGCCCGCGCCGTGGCGCGAGCCGAGGAGGTCGTAGAGGAAGATCCCGGCGCCGTAGAACCCCTGGTGGACGAGCGGCAGCCCGTAGATCGGGAAGAGGAACGGCTCCAGGCGGACGAGGTGCGGCGCCAGGCGCAGCAGCCGGGCCCGCTCGTCGAGCGCCTCGGCGACGAGCCCGAGGTGGAGCTGCTCCAGGTAGCGGAGCCCGCCGTGGATGAGCCGTGAGCTGCGGCTCGACGTGCCGGCCGCGACGTCGGTCTGCTCGATGAGGGCGGCCCGCAGGCCCCGGCTCGCCGCGTCGAGGAGGGCCCCCGCACCGACGATCCCGCCACCCACGACGAGGACGTCGAACCGCTCCGACGCGAGGGCATCGAGGGCCGCGCGGCGGGCGGAGACGGCCGACGGCACGCCCGGGGACGGCGATCCGGCCGCGGGCCGAGCCGCGGCCAGCGGTGACGCCGGCGGCGAGGCGGGGACCGCGGCGACCTGGCCGTCCATCAGGGTTCGGGCGGGCGGCGCGTCGCGACCCGCCACAGGACCCACGCCGTCCCGGCGACGAGCACGACGATCGCGATCGGCTGGCGGAAGACGACCTCCTGCGCGTCGGCCGGCAGGAAGCTCGTCAGGATCGCGGCGCCGAGCACGATCGCGACCGCGGCCGCCGAGACGAGCAGGACCTGGCGCAGGCCCGGCTGGGCCCGCTCAGCCACGGTCCGCCTCGAGCGGGATCCCGATCGGGGCGACGAGGACGCGCCCGGCCAGCGCCGCGCCGCGCCGCGTCTTGAGCCCGGTCTTCGGCCGGTGGAACGTCACCGTCAGGTCCGCCTGGACGACGGGATCGGAGGGGTCGCCCGACGACAGGTCGACCGCGGTCGGCGTGTCGACGGCGACGATCGGGATGCCGAGCGCCCGGGCCTTGGCGACGAGGTCGACTGCGCCGCGGATCGGCTCTCGGAGCAGGCCCCGGACGCCGGTGCCGAGGAGGGCGTCGACGACCACCGATGCCTGGTCGACCTGGGTGGCGAGGATCGCGGTGTCGCGGGCGACGGGGGTGAGGACGCGGTTGACCCGCGGGACTCCCGTGAGGCGATCCCAGTTCCGTGCCGCGTCCGGCGTCGACGGCCGCGGCGCCGTCGAGACGAGCGCGACGACGACGTCCGTCCCCGCCTCCGCCAGCCACCGCGCCGCCACGAGCCCGTCGCCGCCGTTGTTGCCGGGGCCGCAGAGCACGAGCACGGGACCCTTGCCCGCCCGACCCGTGGCCTGGGCGATGGCCCGGACCGCCGCCGCGACCGCGGCGCCGGCGTGCTCCATGAGCTGCTCGCCGGGGACGCCCATGGCCTGTGCCCGGAGGTCCGCGCCGGTCATCGCCTCCGCGCCGATCGCCCCGCGGGACGCGGCGGCCGCCCATCGCCGGCGGAGGCCGGCGAGATCGAGGCGCATCAGCTCGGGGTCGTGCGCGGGCAGGGGCGCGGGCGTGTCGGTGGAGGGGGCGGGCACGGTCACGGCCCGACAAGCGTAGCCGAGCGTCAGGCGGTCGGCAGCCGGGCCAGCCGGGCGTCGGATGGGTGCCGCTCCGCCAGGCCCTCGCGGGCGAGGGCGGCGAGGGCCGCGTCGATTGCCGGCCAGTCGTGCTCGCCCATCGACGGGTCGATCTGCGCCCACGCGGCATCCGGCGCATCGCGGAGCGCGTCGAGGAGCCGCCCGCGGAGCCAGCGCGACGTGGCCCGGAAGGGCAGGTCCCGAGGCCTGGGGCCCGGCTCGCGGGCACGCCGTGTCCGCGGCGCCGGATCCTCGGCGGTCCCGGCGATCGAGGCGAGGCACCATCGCTGCGCCGGGCAGGCCCCGCAGCGCGGCGCACGGGGCCGGCAGAACGTCGCGCCGACGTCCATGAGGGCGTGGGTCCAGTGACCGGGTCGGGCCGCGGGGACGCTCGCGTCGGCGACGGCCTGGAGCTCCGCGGCGGTGAATGCCGCGAGCCGCCCGCCGACGGCGCGACTCAGGACCCGACGGACGTTCGTGTCGACCGCCCCGACCCGCCGCCCGAACGCGAGCGCGGCGACCGCTCGGGCGGTGTAGGGGCCGACGCCCGGGAGCCGCCGGAGTGCGTCAAGGTCGTCCGGCACCTGCCCACCGTGCTCCTCGACGATCGCGACGGCCGCCCGCCGCAGCGCCAGTGCCCGCCGGTTGTAGCCGAGGCCGCGCCAGGCCCGCAGGACGGCGGCCGGCGAGGCCGCGGCCAGCGCCTCGACCGTCGGGAACTCGCCGAGGAACCGGCGCCACGCCTGGGCGGCTCGGGCCGCCTGGGTCTGCTGGGCCATCGCCTCGGAGACGAGGATCGCCCAGGGATCGGTCGTCTCGCGGAAGGCGAGCGGCCGGCCCTCGGCATCGAACCAGGCGAGGACCGCGGAACGAAGCTCGGGATGGACGGCCCGCGCGGCACCGACGCTTCGAACGGCCCGTCCGGCGCCCGCGGGACGCACGGTTCGCGGGGACGACTCGGCCGGGACCACGTCCGTACGATAGCGGCGATGCGAATCGGCGCTGCCCTCTGGATCCAGCGGACGACCTGGCCGGCCGTGCGCGACGCCGCGCTCACGGCCGAGGCCGCCGGCTTCGATTCCGTCTGGCTGGACGACCACCTCCTGAACGACGAGGGTGACCCCCTGGCCCCGAAGCTCGAGGGCTGGACGGCCCTCGCCGCCCTCGCGGCCGTGACCTCACGGGTCACGCTCGGCCACCTCGTCGCGGCGAACACGTTCCGCAACCCCGGCCTCGTCGCGAAGCAGGCGACGACGATCGACCACGTCTCAGGCGGTCGCTTCGTCCTGGGGCTCGGCGGCGGCTGGTTCGAACGCGAGCACGACGCGTTCGGGATCGACTTCGGGGCGACCGTCGGCGAGCGGCTCGACCGCCTCGACGAGGCCGCAGGGCTCATCCGCCGGCTGCTCGACGGCGAGACGGTCACGCACGAGGGCCGCCACTACCGGATGCACGATGCTGTCTGCGAGCCGCGACCGCTCCAGCCGCACCTCCCGATCCTCATCGGCGGGTCCGGCCGGACGAAGACGCTCCGAACAGCCGCTCGGTACGCGGACCTCTGGAACGGCTACGGCCTGCCGGACCGGATCGCCGAGGTCTCGGGCTGGCTCCGCGAGCGCTGCGACGAGATCGGCCGGCCGTTCGAGGCCATCCGCCGGACCGTGGCGATGGACATCGTCGTCCGCGACACGGTCGACGCCGCCCGGGCGGCGTACCGGGAGATCGCGACCCGACACGGCATCCCGGTTGAGCCGGACCCGGCCGACGGCGAGCCCGGGCTCGATGCCGGCGGGCCGCCGGGGTCGATCGCGGAGCTGCTCCGCGGCCACGCCGCCATCGGGGTCGACGAGGTCATGTGGATTCTCCGCGATCCCTTCGACCTCGAGACGGTCCGCCGCCTGCCGGAGGTCCGTGCGGCCCTGGGCTGACCGGCCTGCCATCCGGCCGCGAAGTCGGGCCATCCGGCCCCCGCGGAGACCCGCCATCGGCCCGTCCGGCCGACCCCCCGCCGCCCGGATACTGCGAGCGAATTGAGCGATTTGCGCAGTTCCGTGCGGATCGGAGGAGGCAGGCACAGCTCATGACGCCGGCGCCCCGAGCCCCCCGCGCCTGGCTCACGATCCACGAGGCCAGCGACCTCGTCGGCGTCTCGCCCGCGACCCTTCGGCGATGGACCGAGGCCGGCGACGTCGAGGCCTTCGTCACGCCCGGCGGGCATCGACGGTTCGCCCGGAGCTCGATCCTCGGGCTCCTCCCGCACGGCGCGAAGCCGCGCCGCCGCCTCCGCGAGCTCGGCGAAACGCCCGACCGCGTCGTCCGCCAGTACCGCCGGGAGCTCGCCGACCGCGCCGCCAGCGAGCCGTGGGTCCACGACGTCCCCGAGGCCGACCGGCCGTCGTTCCGTGAGCCCGGCCGCCGGATCCTCGCCGGCGTCCTCGGGTTCCTCGATGCGCCGACGCCCGAGGACGGCGAGGCATCGCTCGCCGAAGCCCTCGCGGCATCCGGCCAGCACGGCGCGATGGCCCGGGCCCGCGGCCTCGAGATCGGCGCCGCGACCGATGCGTTCCTCCACTTCCGGCTGCCGTTCCTCCACGAGCTCGGACGGATCGCGCGGCGCCGCCGTCTGGCGACGGACGAGGCCATGGATCTCCTCCTCGCCGCGTCGCGGGTCTTCGATCGGCTCCTCCTCGCGCTCCTCCGCGGCTACGACGAGGCGCCCGGCGTCCCCGGCGAGCCCGGCGTCCCCGGCAAGCCCGGCGAGCCCGACGGGTCCACCGCGCCCTCGTCACTCGGGAGCCCGTCATGACGATCGCCGTTCGGCCCGCCGGACCTGCGACGGCGGAGGCGTCGCTGCCGCGCCCCGGCACCGTCGTCGCGTTCGTGGCCCATGCCCGGACCGTGCCGAGCCGCCGCCGCGAAGCGTTCGCGGCCGAGCTCGCAGCGCTCGGGGAAGGCCCCGGCCACCTCGTCGTCCACACCTGTCACCGGGTGGAGCTGTACGTCGCGCCCGCGGCGTTCCGGGGCGAGATCCCGGAGCTCCCGCCCGGCGCCGAGCGGCTCGACGACGTCGCGGCGGCGCGGCATCTCATCTCGGTCGCGTGCGGACTCGACAGCGCCGTCCTCGGCGAGACCCAGATCCTCCATCAGCTCCGCGAGACGATCGCCGACCGCCAGGGCGAGCGAGCCGTCGATCCCGTCATCGACCGGCTCTTCCAGGCGGCACTCCACGCCGGGCGCATCGCCCACGGCTGGTTCAACGGCACGCCGCGGTCGCTCGCCGACGTGGCCCTCGACCGGATCGCCGCCGGGATCGGCCCGCTCGATGACCGCCGGATCCTCGTCGTCGGCGTCGGCCGGATGGGCCGGCTCGCGGCGTTCGCCGCGATGCGCCGCGGCTGCCGGGTCAGCGTCTCCAACCGCGGTGCGGAGCGCGCCGACGGCCTCGCCCGCGAGGTCGGCGGCGGCACGGCCGCGTTCGGCACGATCGGGGACCCGCCGCCCGACGGGGTGATCGTCGCGATCGGAGGCGAATGGCCGCTGGGGGTCGATGCCGTCACCGCGCTCCTCGACCGGCGCACGCCCGTCGTCGACCTCTCGTCGCCGCCCGCCGTCCCGGAGGCGCTCCAGGACGGGCTCGGCACGGCCTGCGTCCCGGTCGACGACCTCGCCGACGACGACCACGGTCCCGGCGAACGGATCCGCCGCCGCCTCGAGGCGCTCATCTCGCAGACCGGCCGCGACTACTGCCACTGGATCCGGACGCGCGACGCCGTCCCGGCGATCCAGGCGGTCGTGGAGCAGGCCGACGTCCATCGCCGGGCCGAGGTCGAGTGGCTCCGACGGCGGCTGCCGGCGCTCTCGGGCGACGAGCTCGGGCTCGTGGAGCAGATGAGCCACCGGCTCGTCGCGGCACTCCTCCACGCACCACTCGCTGCCCTGCACGAGGATCCGTCCACGGACCTCGAGCGTGC
>DASUMJ010000005.1:0-29996 GCA_036277775.1 Candidatus Limnocylindrales bacterium | reverse complement strand
CGTGACGACCTCGCCGGCGGCGCTCCTCGACGCGCTCGTCGCCGCCTTCCCCGAAGCCGCGGCGGCCGAGCGCTCCCGGCTCCGGGTCGTCCGTGCGCCGGGGCGTGTCAACCTGATCGGCGAGCACACCGACTACAACGAGGGTCTCGCGCTCCCGGCCGCGATCAGCCTCGCGATCGACATCGCGCTCCTGCCGACGGACGACGTCCGCGTCGAGCTGCGCCTCGCCTCGACCGGCGAGCGGGGTGCGTTCGACCTCGCCGCGATCGGCGAGCGCCGGGGAACCTGGCTCGACTACGTCGCCGGGACCGCGTGGGCGCTGCGCGAGGCCGGCTGCCCGGTCCGGGGCTTCCGGGGCGTGATCGGCTCGACGATCCCGTCCGGTGCCGGCCTCTCCTCCTCGGCCGCGATCGAGCTCGCGTCGGCGTGGGCGCTCAGCGGCGGCGAGCGGCCGCCCCTCGACCCGATGACCCTGGCCCGGACCGCCCAGCGGGCCGAGAACGAGTACGTCGGCGTCCACTGCGGCCTCCTCGACCAGTTCGCGGTCACGATGGGCCGGGCCGGGATGGCGCTCCATCTCGATTGCCGCTCGCTCGACTGGCATCCGGTCCCGGTACCGGCCGACCTCGAGCTCGTCGTCTGCCACTCGGGCAGCCCGCGGAAGCTCGGGACCTCGGCCTACAACGCCCGGCGCGCGGAGTGCGCCCGCGCCGTCGCGACGATCGCCGAGCGGGAGCCCGGCGTCACGGCGCTCCGCGACGTGGACCTCCCGATGCTCGAGCGGCATCGCGACCGGATCGACGAGGTCGCGTTCGCCCGGGCGCTCCATGTCGTGACCGAGGACCTGCGCGTCGTGGAGACCGAGGCCGCCCTCGAGGCTGGGGACCGCGACGCGCTCGGCCGGCTCTTCGCGGCGTCGCACGACTCGCTGCGGGAGCGGTTCGAGGTCTCGTCGCCGGCGCTGGACGCCCTCGTGGAGATCGCCGGCCGAACGCCCGGGGTGGTCGGCGCCCGCCTCACCGGCGCCGGGTTCGGCGGCTGCACGATCAACCTCGTCGAGCGCGGCCGGGCCGCCGACCTGCGGGCCGCCGTCGATCGCGAGTACGCCCGCCGGACGGGCCTCGCGGCCCGGGTCTTCGCCGTCGATGCCGCCGACGGTGCGGGCGTCGTCGACCCCGAAGGCTGACCCGGGACCGCCACCTCCAGGGTCAGTCGGCGGTCAGGACCCAGAGCCGAGCGGTGAAGTCGCCGCGTGGCGCCGTCGTCGGCGGATCCGGCGGCTCGATCCCGAGCCCGACGCCCATGAGGAGGTCGCCCCCGCGGGTGACCGGCTCGCCCGTCTCCGGCGGCCACGCCGCGACCCGGTAGGTCCGGTCGGGATCGAGGCCCCGTAGCCGGAGCCGGTCCGGCGGCGGGACCGGCCGTTCGAGGATCCGTACGTGGGCCACGATCGCGGTCCGGCCATCCGGGGCCACGACCATCCACGCCGCGTCGTCCCGTCCGAGCGGGCTCCGCAGGCGGATGAACCGCCCGAACTGGAAGACCTCCCGGTGCTCCCGGTAGAAGGCCACCTGGGCCCGGACCTCGGCCCGCTCGGCGTCGCTGAGCCGGCGCGGGTCGAGCTCGTACCCGAAGACACCGAAGAACGCGACCGCGGCCCGGCTCGCGAGAGGCGTGACCCGCCCGACCTGGTGGTTCGGGACCGCGGAGACGTGGGCGGCCATCGAGCTCAACGGGTAGACGTGCGAGGCGCCCCACTGGATCGCGAGGCGCTCGATCGCGTCGGTGTCGTCGCTCGTCCAGGCCTGCGGGGCGTAGGCGAGCATCCCCGGATCGAACCGCCCGCCGCCGCCGGCACAGGACTCGAACAGGACCTCGGGGAAGCGCGTCGTCAGGCGTCGCCACAGCTCGTACGCCCCGAGCAGGTAGCGATGGAAGAACTCCCCCTGCCGATCGGCGGGCAGGCCGCCGCCGTACGGTTCGGTGATGTTCCGGTTCATGTCCCACTTGATGTACGAGATCGCGGCGCTGTCGAGGATCGCGGCGATCGCCGCCTCGAGGTGGTCCACGACCTCCGGCCGGGACAGGTCGAGGACGAGCTGCTGGCGGCTCTCGGTCCGCGGCCGGCCCGGCACGCCGATCGCCCAGTCCGGATGGGCCGCGAAGAGGCGGCTGCGGGGGCTCACCATCTCGGGCTCGATCCAGAGGCCGAAGCGGAGCCCGAGGGCCTCGATGTCGGCGGCGAGCGGCCCGAGACCGTCGGGCAGCTTGCGACGGTCCACGACCCAGTCGCCGAGCGAGCTCGTGTCGCTGTCACGCTCGCCGAACCAGCCGTCGTCGAGGACGAACAGCTCGACCCCGAGGTCGGCCGAGGCCCTGGCCATCTCAACGAGGCGGGCATGGTCGAAATCGAAGTAGACGCCCTCCCAGCTGTTGAGGAGGACCGGCCGGGGTCGATCCCGCCAGACCCCGGTTGCGAGACGCTCCCGGTAGAGCCCGTGGAGGGTGTCGCTCAGGCCGGCGATCCCGTCGGCTGACCACGCGACCACGGCCTCGGGCGTCGTGAACGACGCTCCCGGCTCGAGGATCCAGGCGAATCCGTCCGGGTGAAGCCCGATCCGTGCCCGGGTCGAGCCGCGCGGCCCGACCTCCACCTCGGCGAGGAAGTTGCCCGAGTAGACGAGCGACAGGGCAAGCCCTTCGCCGTGCGTCTCGTCGGTGCCGGGTCGGAGGAGGAAGAGTGACGGGTCCTGCTGGTGCCCGGTCGCGCCGCGCAGGCTGCCGACGGATCGGCGGCCCGGCAGGAGCGGAGCCCTGTGCGGATGGCGCTCGCGGGCCCAGGCACCGCTGAACCCCAGGACGTCCCAGGGGCCGTCGGGCAGGTCGAGGGCGGCGCTCATCGCCGTCCGGATCACGAGGCGGCGGTCGCCGCGATTCGCGAGCGTCATCGACCGGGCGATCGCCGGTCGGTCCTCGAAGATCGTCAGCCGGAGCGTGACCTCCAGGCCCGTGACCCGGTCCGAGAGCTCGACCTCGGCGGTCGTCGCCTCCGCGGCGTCCTCGACGTACGTCGCGGGCAGGCCCTCGAGAGCCGGCTTCCCGGCGTCGACGCGGTGGCCGGCGTACCGGAGGTCGGCGACCGTGGAGCCGTCCGCGCCCTCCACGACGAGCGCCGGGACGCGGAAGTCGCCGCTCCCCGGGGTGGGGACCGCCAGCCCGATCGGCTCGTCGACGCGGTTCGAGAAGCCGTGGAAGTCGGTCGGACCGAGATGGCGGTAGCTGCGTGTCGGGTCGAGCGGCGCCCCGACGTGGAGCTGGCCGAGCCAGCCGTTCTCGAGGACCGCGAGGACGAGGCTCAGCCGCCCGTTGTGGAGGTGCAGCTCGCGGGTCGATTCGTTCCAGGTGGCAGGCATCAGGGTGCTCCCAGGACGGGGACGAGCGTCCAGCTCCAGGCATGGCGTCCCGTCGGGACGAGGTAGGCGGCGAGCGTGTCCGGTCCGCAGCTGGCGGTCCCGAGCCCGCGGTGGGCGGCGTCCAGGTGGACGATCGCCTCGGGCCGCGCGACCAGCTCCTCCCGATGCGTCGCGGTCGCGAGGTCGGCCGGCCGATGGTGCGTCACCGAGACCTGGCGCGGCCGGTCGAGCTCGATCCGGATCCCATCGCCGCCGTCGCGACGGAGCTCGAGCCATCGGACGTCGGCGTGGCCGCCGTTCTCCTGCGGCCGGACGTACGGCACGTGCTGGGCCGTGACGGTGGACTCCCAGCGGCCGATCGTCCCGGCACGCCGCCGGTCTGGGTACGTCTCGGTCGGCCCGCGGCCGTACCAGGCCAGGGCCTCGTGGCCCGCTTCGAGCTCCAGGACGGTCCCGACGCGGGCGAGATCGGGGAGCGTGTCCGGGATCAGGACGGATTCCGTCACCCGGAACCCGCCGCCGGCCAGGGCCGCGATCCGCTCCTCGTGCGGGACCACCGTGCCCTTCGCGGTCCGCCACTCGAGCCGGATGACGAGCTCGTCCCCGGCCTCCTCGACCGCCACGAGGCGACGGTCGAGCTCGGCCACGCCCCACTCGTCCCACGACGCGGCGAGCCCGGCGATCCGGTCGTTGTCCGTCGGCGCGCGCCAGAGCGAGAGGCGCGGCGCCGTCGCCAGGCCGGGGAGCCGGAGACCACCGTCGTCATCCACGATCGATCGGTCGGGCCGGCCGGCGCGCGGCTGGCCGTCGGGGTCCGGTGCGCCGGGTATCGTCGACGCGCCGGGCGCCCCGGGCATCGGGAGCTGCACCTCCCCGACCGACTGCCCGGCCGGCGCCCACGGCTCGGCAGCTGCCGTCCGGAACGACACCGTCAGCCACCCGTCGGCGGGGTCGCCCCGCATGCCGGGCCAGCCTTCGAGCGGCACCCGGGCCCTGGCGCCCGGTGCGAGCGCCGGGACCGCGACCGGCCCGGTTGCGATGCGACCGCGCTCGTCGGCCAGCTCCCACGTGGCCGCGAGCCAGTCGAGCGTCCGGAAGTCGGCCCGGTTCTCGACCTCAACGGATCCCGCCGCGAGGTCCTCGCGGCTCGCCGTGACCCGGACCGGGAGGGCCAGCGCGCGATGCTCCCACAGGGCCGGCTTCGGGCTCCGGTCCGGAAACGTGATCCCGTCGATGCAGAAGGTCCCGTCGTTGGGCCGGTCGCCGAAGTCGCCGCCGTAGGCGGATCGGACCGTCCCGTCGGGCAGCCGCTGATCGAGCCCGTGGTCCCGCCACTCCCAGATGCAGCCGCCCTGGAGCCCCGGCGTCCGCTCGATCGCGTCCCAGGTGTCGGCGAGCGTGCCGTTGCTGTTGCCCATCGCGTGGGAGTACTCGCACATGATCAGTGGGCCGCGCTGGCGCCCGGACCCGGCGTGCGCCACGAGCGCCGCGATCGACGGGTACATCGGGCAGACGATGTCGGTGACCGCGGCGCCGGCCGTCCAGTCGAACCGGATCGCACCCTCGTAGTGGAGCGGCCGCGTCTCGTCGGTGCGCCGGACCCAGGCCGCGGCCGCGTCGTGGTTCGATCCGTAGCCGGACTCGTTGCCGAGCGACCAGGCGATGACCGAGGGGTGGTTGCGGTCGCGGAGGACCATCCGCGACACCCGATCCACCCACGCCCCGAGGTAGCGGGGATCGTCGCAGAGGGAGCCCCAGAACGCGTGCGACTCGATGTCCGCCTCGTCGATGACATAGACCCCGAGCTCATCGGCGAGATCGAGGAACCGCGGATCGTTCGGGTAGTGCGAGGTCCGGACGGTGTTGAACCCGAAGGCCTTCATCGCCACGAGGTCGGCCCGGAGGTCCTCGACGGCCACGACCCGTCCCGTGGCCGGGTCGAAGTCGTGGCGGTTCACGCCCCGGATGAGCACCGCCCGCCCGTTGATCAGCAGCTCGTTGCCGGCGACCCGGACCGACCGGAACCCGATCCAGAGACCGGTCCGCTCGATCACCGCGCCGGACGGGTCGCGGAGCTCGACCTCCAGCCGGTACCGGGCGGGCACCTCCGACGACCAGGGCGTGATCCCCGAGATCTCCGCCGCCAGCCGGACGAGGCCGCTCGTCGCCCGGGTCGCCTCGATCGTCTCGACGCGCGCCGCCGCCTCGGCGGCCGGCAGCTCGACCCCCGCCGCCCCCTCGGTCAGGACGTCGAGCTCGCCGCGGCTCGGCGGGCCCGCGAACCAGCCGGCGTGGGATCGTCGCCCCGGCGGCGGGGTTGCCCGGACGTCGCCCCCGAGGCGGACGGGCTCCGCGAGGCCGGCGCCGGAGAGCGATGCCGCGACCGTCCAGCCGCGCTCCGGCGTCGCGCCCGCGAAGGCCACGCGCACCTCGAGCTCGAGGGTTCCGGTCCGCCCGTCCCCGGCGAGCCCGGCCCGGGCCACGACGTCCGCGAGGTGGGTCGGGGCCGTGGCATACAGCGAGACCGACCGGGTGATCCCGCCGTGCCACCACTGGTCCTGGTCCTCGATGAACGTGGCGTCCGACCACTTCACGACGGTGAGGCGGAGGTCGTTCGGGCCCGGCCGGACGACGTCGGTGACCTCGAACTCGGCCGCGAGGTGCGAGTCCTTGCTGACCCCGATCTCCACGCCGTTGACGGCCACGATGACCACGCTCTCGGCGGCGCCGATCGACAGGACGACCCGTCGGCCGCTCCACGCAGCCGGCAGCTCGAACGAGCGTTCGTAGACGCCCGTCGGGTTGCCGTCCGGCGGCAGCGGCGGCTCGCCCGGGAAGGGCATCTGGACGTTCGTGTAGATCGGGGTGTCCCAGGTGCCCTGCATCGTCCAGCAGCCGGGGACCTCCGCCTCGCCCCAGGCGTCACCGAGCGGGTCCGTCGGACGCCGGAGGAGCTGGAACCGCCACCGACCGTCGAGGCTGACCCGGTCCTCGTGCGGCAGCGCGTGCATCGGCAGGCGGCCCCGTGCCGTCAGGCCGGGATCGGCCCACGCGTGTGTCGTCGCCATCGGGCGCTCAGCCTTTCGTCGAGCCGAGCGTCAGGCCCTTGATGAACTGCTTCTGCAGGACGAAGAACACGATCAGCGTGGGCAGCGCCACCAGGATCGACCCGGCCGCGACGAGGTTGTTGTCGATGAAGAACTGGCCCTTGAGGTTGTTGAGGGCCGAGGTGATCGGGAGCTTGTCGCCGCTCTTCATGAGGATGATCGCCCAGAAGAAGTCGTTGTAGACCCACGTGAACTGGAGCGTCGCGAGCGCCGCCAGCGGCGGCCGGCAGAGGGGCATGATGATCTCGAGGTAGGTCCGGAAGACCCCCGCACCGTCCACGACCGCCGCCTCGTTCAGCTCGCGCGGGATCGTCTTCATGTAGTTGCTGAGGACGAACGTGCAGAACCCCAGCTGGAAGGCGATGTGGATGATCGCGATCCCGATGTACTGGTCGTAGAGCAGGCCGTTGTCCGACAGCGGTCGCGGGATCGGCAGGGCGAGGTAGAGGCGGTAGAGGGGCGTGATCACGACCTGCTGCGGCAGGAGGTTCCCGGCGGTGAAGACCATCAGCAGCAGGAGGTTGAAGCGCCAGCTGTAGCGGGAGACGGCGAACGCCACCATCGACGCCAGCATCAGCGTCAGGATCACGGCCGGGACCACGATGATCAGGGTGTTGAGGAAGTACTTCGGGAGCTCGGCCTGGGTCCAGGAGTCGACGTAGTTCTGGAGGTTGTAGTCGCCGCCGATCGAGACGTAGCCGAGGCGCGCCGTGTCGGCGTACGGCCGGAGCGACGTGTAGAGGGCCCACAGGATCGGCGCGAGCCAGACCAGGCTCGTGACGATCAGGAACCCCTGGAGGAGCATCCGCCCGGGCGGCGTGCGGCGCCGTCGCGCCACGGGCGCGACATCGGCGGCAGGGCGGCTCGTCGCGGCGGCCGGCGCGGTCATGCCTGCTCCGCCTTCAGCGACCTGGTCAGGTAGTAGATGATCGGTCCGACCGAGATCACGAGCAGGATCATCGCGATGGCGGAGCCGAACCCGATCCGGCTCGCCTCGCCGATGATGTTGTTCGTCACGAGGACCGACAGCAGCTCGAGCCCGTTCAGCCCGCGGTTCGTGATGAACACGAGGTCGAACGCCCGGAGCGACTCGATGACGGTGATCACGATCACGACGAGGTTGATCGGCCGGAGGACGGGCAGCACCACCCGGAAGAACGTCTGGGTCTCGGTCGCGCCGTCGATCGCCGCCGCCTCCTTGAGGTTCGGGTCGACGGACTTCAGGCCGGCCAGGTAGAGGACCATGATGTAGCCGATGTGCCGCCAGCTGGCGGCGACGAGGATGGCCCACAGGTTGATGTCGCGGTTGCCGAGCCAGTCGATCGCCTCGGGCGTCTTGGCGGTGCCGAGGAGGCTGTTGATGAGGCCCTGGTCGGGCGAGTAGATGAGCTGCCAGATGAACCCGACGATCGCGAGGGACAGGACGACCGGCAGGTAGAGCGCGCTCTGGTAGATCCGCGTCCCGCGGATCTCCTTGTCGAGCAGGACCGCGAAGAAGATCCCGATCGGCGTCGCGAGGACCGTGAACACGACGAGCCAGATCAGGTTGTGCTGGAGGGCCGGCCAGAACGGGGCGTAGACCCCCGTGAACAGGTCCTCGTAGTTCTTCGTCCCGACGAAGACGATCCGATCGAGCCCGATCCCGTTCCAGTTCGTGAACGAGAGGATCGCCGACAGGATCGTCGGCAGCCAGATGAAGAAGACGTGGATGAAGGTCGGGACGCCGACCATCACGCCGAGCAGGATCTTGTCCCGGCGGGTGAGGAGGCTGAACCGGCTCCGCCGCCTTGCCGGCGGTGATGCAGCGACCCCGCCGGCCGCGGCGGCCGGCGGGGTCGAGCTGCGTTCGTGGAGGAGCTGGTCAGTCACGAACGTACGGTAGCGCGATCGACTGGCTGGTTACAGCGAGTCGTAGAAGGTCTGGATGCCGGTGAGGAACGCGTTCAGGTCCTGGTCGGGGTCGGCGAGGAAGTCCTGGAGGAACTTCTGCATGCCGTTGCCGCCGGCGAAGTCCGGGCGCGTGTCGCGATCGAGGAACTGGGCGATCGCGCCGGAGTTCCCGATGATCTCGGCCATCTTCTTCTGGAACGGCGTGTACCCGCTCGTGTCGGCGTCCTTCGCGGCCGCGACGTTGTTCGGGCTCGACTCGAGGAACTTGATCTGGGCCTCGCCCGTCGCGACGCACTCGAGGAGCTTCTTGGCTCCGGCGAGATTCTTGGGCGACTTGCTCAGCATGAGGCCGTCGATCGGCGCGTCGATGGCGTTCTCGGCGTCCCACTCGTTCCCGAGGACCGGGAACGGGAAGAAGTCGAGGTCGTCATGGATCGCCGGGTCGCTGGCCTGCTCCCCGGCGAACGTGCCGAGGAAGTACATGCCGGCTTCCTTGTTGATCATCGACTGGGCGCCTTCCTGCCACGTCCGCCCGAGGGCGTTCGTCTGCAGGTAGGGGAGGAGCTCCTTCCAGAGCTCGAAGACGTCCGCGACGCGCGGATCGGTCCACTTCTCCGTGCCGGCCATCAGGTCGACGTGGAACTGGTAGCCGTTCTGGCGCATGTTCAGGATGTCGAAGGTGCCCATCGCCGGCCAGCCGTCCTTGTCGGCGAAGGCCATCGGGACGAGGTCGTCGTCCTGCATCTGCTCGGCGAGGTCCTTGAACTCGCTCCACGTCGTCGGGATCTCGTAGCCGTTGTCCTGGAACAGGCTCTTCCGGTAGATGACGACCCACGGGTAGTTGTACATCGGGATGAAGTACTGCTTGCCGTCGTCGCCGGTCGAGGCCGTCTTGAAGGCCTCGGAGTAGTTGCTCCCGACGTTGGCCCAGACGTCCGAGATGTCGGTCGCGAGGCCCTGGCCCGCGAAGAACCGCATCCGGTAGCCGGCGAACCAGGTGAACACGTCATCGGGCGTGGCCTGGAGGTAGGCGTTGATGCTGTCCTGGAACTTGCCGTGCTCGGTGGTGTTGATCGTCGCCTCGACGTCGGTCTCGCCGGCGCAGTACTCGAGCATCGATGCGAAGGCGGCCTTCGGGACCTCGTCGGAGTAGTTGGACCCGACCGTGACGCTCGTCGGCGCCTCGGTTGCCCCGATGCCGCAGCCCGCGACGATGAGGACGAGGGCGGCTCCGAGCACGAGCGCTCGGGCCATCAGCCGGCGCGGCCTCAGTGCGAGGGCCGGCACGTCCGGCCTCCCCGCGAATCTATGATCTGCCATTGCAGCGGCTCTCCTCCAACTTGTGGTCGCCACGGGTCGGCATGGACGCACACAAACCGACATGACCAAACAGCAGTGTGCCCATCGCTGCGGGGAAAGTCAAGCCGCTGCCGGCGGAAACCGACACATTCCTGCGTTCAGACGTTGACTTTTGGTGGATACTGCGCGATCGTAGTCGCGGCGCCCATTTGCCCCCAGCCAGACGCGCCGCCGTCCCGGCGCCGGAGGACCTGCCAGCCCGTGCTCGCCCGTCAGCGCCAGACCTACATCCTCGAGCGGGTCCGCGAGGATGGCGCCGTAAGGGTCGCCGACCTCGCACGGGATCTCGCGGTCTCGGACATGACCGTCCGCCGCGACCTCGAGCTCCTCCACCAGCAGGGCCTGCTCGAGAAGGTCCACGGCGGCGCCACCGTCACGAGCGCGGGCTCCCAGTTCGAGCCGGGCTTCGTCGTGAAGTCGGAGCTCCAGCTCGCCGAGAAGGAGGCGATTGCCGCCGCGGCCGCCGAGCTCGTCACGCCCGGGATGGCGATCGCCCTCTCAGCCGGGACGACCACGTATGCCCTCGCCCGCCGGCTCACCGACCTCGAGCAGCTGACGGTCGTGACGAACTCCGTCCCCGTCGCCGACGTCCTCTACCGGATGGGCCGGCCGGACCAGACGATCATCGTGACCGGAGGCGTCCGGACGCCGAGCGACGCGCTCGTCGGGCCGTTCGCCGTGGCCGCGCTCCGGACGATCCACGTCGACCTGGTGTTCATGGGCGTCCACGGGATGGATCCGCATTCCGGCTTCACCACGCCGAACCTCCTCGAGGCGGAGACGGACCGAGCGCTCGTCGAGGCCGGCCGGCGCCTCGTCGTCGTTGCCGACCACACGAAGTGGGGTGTGATCGGGATCAGCTCCATCGCCCGCCTCGAGCAGGCGGACGTCCTCATCAGCGACGCCGGGCTCGACGCCGACGCCCGCCTCGCGCTCGGGCGCGAGGTCCGCGAGCTCATCATCGTCGACCCGGCGGCCGGTGCCGGTGCCGCCGGCTCGACCGCATCGGGCGGCGCCCCGACCCAGCGATGACCGTCCCGGGAGGCCTCGAGGGCGGCGAGCCCTTCGACCGGCTCCGGGCGGAGCCACATCGACGGTTCAACCCGCTCATCGACGAGTGGATCCTCGTCTCCGCGGGCCGGACCCGGCGTCCCTGGCAGGGCCGGCGCGAGAGCCACGGCCACGAGCCGGCGCCCACGTACGACCCGGGCTGCTACCTCTGCCCAGGCAACGTGCGCGCGAACGGCGAGCGGAACCCCAGCTACGACGCCACGTTCGTCTTCACGAACGACTTCTCGGCCCTGCGACCGGGGACGCCGACCGATCGGATCGAGGTCGGGCTGCTCCGGGCGGAGGGGGAGGAGGGGACCTGCCGCGTCCTGTGCTTCAGCCCGCGTCACGACCTGACACTCGCCGTGATGGAGGCCGAGGCCGTCCGGCGCGTCGTCGACGTCTGGGTGGACGAGACCGTCGACCTGGGCCGGCGCTTCCGCTGGGTCCAGGTCTTCGAGAACCGCGGCCAGATCATGGGCGCGTCGAATCCGCACCCGCACGGCCAGGTCTGGGCAGGGTCGGCGCTCCCCCGGGAGGCCGCCAAGGAGGACGCGGCGCAGGGCCGCTACCACGCGGCGAGCGGGCGGCGGCTGCTCCTCGACTACGCGACCCAGGAGCTCGATGGGCCACGGGTCGTCGACGCCAACGACGACTGGCTCGTCGTCGTGCCGTTCTGGGCCGCATGGCCGTACGAGACGCTGCTCGTCGCGCGCCGCCCGGCGGCCCGGCTGCCGGACCTCGAGCCGGCGCGGCGCGACAGCCTGGCCGAGATCCTCATCCGGCTCCTGACGCGGTACGACAACCTGTTCGGGCTGTCGTTCCCGTACTCGATGGGCTGGCACCAGGCGCCCTTCGTCCCCGATCCGTCGGCCGAGGCGGCCGCCGCCGGCGGCACGGACCACTGGCAGCTCCACGCCCACTTCCTGCCGCCGCTCCTCCGGGCGAACGTCCGGAAGTTCATGGTCGGCTACGAGCTCCTCGCGGAGGCCCAGCGCGACCTCACCGCGGAGCAGGCCGCGGAGGAGCTCCGGGCCGCCTCGCCCACGCACCGACCGCCGGACCGCTGAGCTCGGCCTCGCACCGACGGCCGGACCGCCGAAGCCGCCCGCGCGCGCTACGATCCGCGCGGGAGGTCGGATGCAGCGCTGGGGCGGTCGATTCACGGGCGACACCGACGAGCAGGTCGTCGACTTCACGCGCTCGATCGAGGTCGACGCGGCGCTCGCCGCCGACGACCTCGAGGGGTCGATCGGCCACGTCCGCGGCCTCGGGCGGGCGGGGATCCTGACCGCCGCGGAGGTCGACCGCCTGGTGGAGGGCCTCCGGGGCCTCGGCGCGGAGATCGAGGCCGGGACCGTCGCGTGGGACCCGTCCCTCGAGGACGTCCACATGAACCTCGAAGCGGCGCTCGAGGAACGGATCGGGCCCCTGGCGCGCAAGCTCCACACCGGGCGGTCACGCAACGACCAGGTCGCCACGGACCTCCGCCTCTGGGCCCGCCGGGCGATCGATCGCCTCGACGCGGCGGCGCTCGCGATGGAGCGGGCGCTCGTCGGGCTCGCGGAGCGGGACGGGGAGGCGATCCTGCCCGGCACGACCCACATCCAGCCCGCCCAGCCGGTGCTCCTCGCCCACCATCTCCTCGCCTACGTCGAGATGCTCGAGCGGGACCGCGGCCGGCTCGCGGATGCGCGGCGACGGCTGAACGTCTCGCCGCTCGGCGCCGGCGCGCTCGCGGGTGCGGGCTACCCGCTCGACCGCGAGGCGACGGCGCTCGAGCTCGGCTTCGACGGCGTCACGGCGAACTCGATGGACGCCGTCGCCGATCGTGACTTCATCGTCGAGGTCCTCGCGGCGATCGCGCTTGCGATGGTCCACCTCTCGCGGCTGGCCGAGGAGATCACGTGGTGGTCGAACCCGGCGTTCGGGTTCGTCCGCGTGGCCGACGCGTACTCGACCGGCAGCTCGATGATGCCGAACAAGCGGAACCCCGATCCGGCCGAGCTCGTCCGCGGCCGCGCGGCCCGGACGATCGGCGCGCTCGCGACGATGCTGGCGGTCCTGAAGGGCCTCCCGCTCACCTACCAGCGCGACCTCCAGGAGGGGGTGGCGCCGCTCATCGAGGCCGTCGGGGTGCTCGAGGCGTCGCTCGGCGTGATGGCCGGGCTCGTCGACACGCTCACGATCGACGCGGCGCGGATGCGTGCCGCCGCCGACCAGGGCCACACCACCGCCACGGCCGTCGCGGACGCCCTCGTCCGGCGCGGCGTGGCCTTCCGGAGCGCCCACCACGCGGTCGGTGCGCTCGTCGCCGCGGTGGAGGCCCGGGGCGCCGGCCTCGAGGCCGTCACGGACGCGGAGGTCGTCGCGGCGCTCCGGGGCGTGGACGACGACAGGGCCGCCACGCTGGCGGCCGACCCGGCCGCACCCGGACTCGTGCGGAGCGCGGCGTCGGTTGAGGGCGCCGTCGCCGCGGCCGACGTCATCGGCGGGACCGCCGGGCCGCGGGTTCGTGCCGCCGTCGCCGCGGCCCGGGCGCGCCTCGGGCACGGCTGATCCCGCAGCGCGGCGGCTACGATGCCGCCATGCGTCTCCTCGAGCGCGACGTCCCCCTCGAGCAGCTCCAGCGGATCCAGGCGGAGACCGCGGCCGCGGGCGGGCGGCTCGTCTTCCTGGAGGGCGAGGCGGGGATCGGCAAGACCTCGCTCCTCGCGCTGTTCCGGGGATCGCTCCCGGCGCGAACGCGGACCATGCTGGGCTCGTGCGATCCGCTCTCGACGCCGCGGCCGCTCGGCCCGCTCGTCGACATCGCCGACGAGCTCGACGCGACGTTCGCCGGGCTCGTCCGCGAAGGGGCGCCGCGGGACCAGGTCCTCGGGGCGCTGCTCGCCGCGCTCCAGGGGACCGGCGACGGCCTCGTCGTCCTCCTCGACGACCTGCACTGGGCCGACGAGGCGACGCTCGATGCCCTGCGCTTCGTGGGCCGCCGGATCGCGTCGACGAAGGCCCTCGTCGTCGGGACCTTCCGCGACGATGAGGTCGGCCGCCAGCACCCGCTCCGGGTCGTCGTCGGCGACCTCGCGACGTCGCCGGCCGTCCGGCGGATCCCGCTCGCGCCCCTGGGCCGTTCCTCGGTCGCGGAGCTGGCCCGCGGTACCGACCTCGACCCCTCGGAGCTTCACGACCTGACCGGCGGCAACCCGTTCTTCGTGACCGAGGTCATTGCCGGCGCGCCGGCCCGCATCCCGGCCACCGTCCGCGACGCGGTCCTGGCCCGGGCGGCCCGCCTCTCCCCGGACGGCCGGCGGACCCTCGAAGCCGCGGCCGTGATCGGGCCGAGCGTCGATCCCGCCCTCCTCGCGGCGGTCGTGCCGTCGCCGGCCAGCGAGGAGTGCCTCGCCCGGGGGCTCCTCCAGGCCGACGGGCGGCACTACCACTTCCGGCACGAGGTCGCGCGCGAGGCGGTCCTCCAGGCCACGGATCCGGCCGAGCGGATCCGGCTCCACGCGCGGACCCTCGGCGCGCTCGAGGCCGGCGCCGAGCGTGACCGCCCCGCGGCCCGCCTCGCGCACCACGCCGAGGGCGCCGGCGACCACGCGGCGATCCTCCGGTACGCGCCGACGGCGGGCGCCGAGGCCGCCGCCGCGGGCGCCCACCGCGAAGCGGCGGCCCAGTACGCCCGGGCCGTCCGCGCCGCCGGCGGGCTTGCGCCGGCGGCGCGCGCGGAGCTGCTCCTGGACATGGCCCGGGAGCAGGCGATCCTCGCCCGCTACGACGCCGCGTTCGAGGCGCTCGAGGAAGCCCGGGCGATCTGGCGGCAGCTTGGTGACCCGGCGCGGGAGACGGCGGTCCTCGCCGAGCTGGCGATGGGCCTCGTCTC
Organism: Candidatus Limnocylindrales bacterium; assembly: GCA_036277775.1. GTDB lineage: Bacteria > Chloroflexota > Limnocylindria > Limnocylindrales > CSP1-4 > UBA5189. Next base: position 15,294 of record DASUMJ010000005.1, on the reverse strand, counting down.
CGCCGGACGCAACGCCGAGGCCGAGGCCGCGTCGCGCGTCGCGCTCGACGTCGTCGCTCCGCTGCCGGACGGGCCGGCGAAGGCCGAGGCGCTCCATGTCCAGGCCTATCTCCGGATGCTCGACCGTGACAACGCCGACGCCATCGAGATGGGCCGCCGGGCGATCGCGATGGGTGCGGACGACCCGCGGGCAACGCTGGCCGTCGTCTCGGCCTGGAACACCGTCGGCAGCTCGCGGATCCTCCTCGGAGACATCGATGGCGGACGAGCGGATCTCGACACGAGCCGCCGGCTCGGGCTGGAGCAGGGGCTCGACCGGCGGGTGGCATCGGCCTATTCGGTGACCGCATCCGCGCTCGGGGAGATGTACCGCTTCGCCGAAGCCGAGCCGTACTTCGAGGACGGCATCCGCTACGCGGCGGAGCGCGACCTCGATGCCGGTCGCCTCTACCTCGAGGCGTGGCGGTCGATCTCGCTCATGCATCGCGGCCGCTGGTCCGAGGCCGGCGCGCTCGCCTCGACGGTCCTGGCCCGCCCGGACAACTCCGCGATCGCCCGGATGATGGCCCTCCTCGCCGTCGGCCGGCTGCGCGCGAGGCGGGGCGACCCCGACGTCTGGACGGCACTCGACGAGGCGTGGGCGATGGCCGAGCCGACGGCGACGCTCCAGCGGGTCGGGCCGGTCCGGGCGGCGCGGGCGGAGGCCGCCTGGCTGGAGGGCGACCTCGAGCGTTCGGCGGCGGAGGCGGCGGGGGTCATCGAGCTCGCCATCGCGAAGGCCCATCCGTGGCACGTCGGCGAGCTGTCATGGTGGCTCGTGCAGGCCGGCAGGCCCGCGCCGAGCGGCGCACCGGCGATCGCCGAGCCGTGGCGGCTCCAGCTCGCGGGTCGCCCGCGCGACGCGGCGGCGGCGTGGCAGGCGCTCGACTGCCCGTACGAGGCGGCGCGGGCCCTCCTCGCGGCCGACGAGATCCGGGCGATCGAGGAGGCCCACGAGGCGTTCGACCGGCTCGGCGCGAGGCCCGCCCAGGCGATCGCGGCGCGCCGGCTCCGGGCGCTCGGTGCCCGCTCCATCCCCCGCGGTCGCCGGCCGACGACGCGCGCGAACGCAGCCGGCCTGACGAGTCGCGAGCTCGAGATCCTCGGCCACGTGGCGACCGGCCTCCAGAACCACGAGATCGCCGCCCGGCTCTTCCTCTCGCCGCGGACCGTCGACCATCACGTCTCGGCGATCCTCGGCAAGCTCGGCGTCGGACGCCGCGGCGACGCGGCACGGGCCGCCGAGCGCCTGGGCATCGACGTCCGAACCGGGCAGTCCGCCGCCCCGGAATAGGCAGTCGCCGCCGATGCGGCGGCAGCGCGCGGCCGGCGACCCTTCTCCTACGGCCGAGATCCGGCCGCCGACGACGGAGGTGGACGGGGTGCCGCGCTACATCGTGGAGCGGGTCTTCCCCGAGGGATTCGAGCTCCCGCCCGGCCGGGCCGGGGTCGAGACCTGCCGCGGGGTCGTCGGGGTCAACGAGGACCTCGGCGTCACGTGGGTCCACTCGTACGTCCGCGACGACCGGCGGAGCACCTACTGCGTCTACGACGCGCCGGGTCCAGAGGCGATCCGGCGCGCAGCGGAGCGCAACGGCCTGCCGGTCGAGCGGATCACGCGGGTGATGGTCCTCGATCCCTACTTCTACACGCCGTCCCCCTCGGACGGCGACGTGGCCGTTCCGCCCCCGGTGAGCGCAGGCGCGGCCTCGGCCGGCCGGCGGGCATCGGTCGAGCCTTCCACAGCCCATCGGCAGAACGACCGATGACGCCGGCGATCCCCGGCGCGACGGTGTCGACAACAGGTTCGGGTGTTCACCGAACGACAAGCGGAGGTTGAGATGGCGAAGTTCATGGACGTCCACAACGGGTTCTTCGGGGTGAGCGCCGAACAGCTCCGGGACGCGCACGACCGCGACCTGGCGATCCAGGGCGACGAGGGCGTCGTCTACGAGCAGGCGTGGCTCGATCCCGTGGCGGGCAAGGTGTTCTGTCTCGCGACCGGGCCGTCCAAGGAGGCCGTGATGCGCATCCACGAGCGCGCCGGCCACCCGACGCCCGAGGTCTACGAAGTCACGGTGGAGGTGTGATCATGCGCCGGCTCCTGCTGACCGCGGCTGCGTCCGCGTCCCTGCTCATCGCGTTCGCGGGGCCGGTCGCGGCCCACGAGGCGACCTGCTCCTCGAGCATCGGCTCGGAGGTGCACGGCGAGCACGTCCTCGGCCTCTACGTCGTCGGCGGGTCGCTGAACCTGGGCACCTGGCCTCCGACCGGCGGCGTCGGCCAGTACATCGCCGGCGAGGGTGCGGCCCTCCCCGGGGGCCCCGGCCCGGCCTTCCACATGCCGAACGGGTTCGCCCCGGGCGCCTCGTTCTGCAACGTCCAGTCGAAGTCCCCGGGGCTCCACTTCTAGGCGAGCCGCCAGGCCGGCCGGCGCCTTCGGGCCCGGCCGGCTTCTTCGTGCGTCCTCGGGCCGCTAGCGGTGGGTCGGGAGGGCCGCCGTGTCGACGATCGGGCCGGTCTCGGGCCGGCCGACGACGGACGTGGCCCAGGCCGCGATCTCGGCCCGGCGCGCGACGCCGAGCTTCGCGAGGATGTGCTCGACGTGGGCGCTCGCCGTCTTCGGCGCGATGTCCAGCTGGGCCGCGATCTCCCCGTTCGTCAGGCCCGCCGCGATGCAGCGCGCGACCTCGAACTCGCGGGTCGTGAGCGGTCGCCACGGCTCGTCGGTCACGGCCCGGCCCCGAGCCTGGCGGGCCAGGTCCTCGGCCCGATCGAGGAGCGGCCGGCTGGCCATGGACACCGCCTGATCGCGGGCCGCGGCGATGTGCCCCGTCGCTTCCGCGACGTGCGACGCCCGCAGGAGGGCCTGGGCAAGGTCGAGCCGGGCCCACGTCGCCTCCCACGTCCGTCCGATGGCCTCCCAGCCGGCCATCGCCGCCTCGAGCGCCTCGCGCGCGGCGACGGTCGACCCGGTTGCGAGGCGGAGGAGGCCGGCAGCGTGATGGAGGGCCGGCGTCGCGCCTGCCGTCCAGCCTGCGAGTGCCGCCTCTGCGCGCCCGCGCCACCGTGCGCCGTCCTCGGGACGGCTCGCCGCGAGCGCGGCGCGGACGCCCGTCACCACGAACGGCACGAGGAGCGCCCGCTCGCCGACCGCGGACGCCAGCACGAGGGCCTCGTCGCAGAGCGCCATCGAGGCGGTGGGGCGCCGCGCCAGCAGCTCGACCTCGGCGAGCCCCCAGAGCGCCGGCAGGATCCGCTCCGGTTCGCCCGTCGTGCGGCCGGCTTCCAGCGACCGTGTCAGGGCCAGGCCGGCGGCGTCCAGGTCGCCGCGGCCCAGCGCGACGAGCCCGACGGCATCGAGGGCCATGATCGTCCCGCGATGGCAGCCGCCGTCGGCGAGCTCCTGCTGGGCCGACGCGAGGGCGTCGTCCCACCGGCCACGGGCCCAGTCGGTGAGGCTCGAGACCGCGCGCATGATGTGCCGGCAGTGGCTCTGCTCGATCGCGTCCGCGTAGCGGAGTCCTTCCTCGAGCCCGCGCTCGGCGGTGTCGTAGTCGAAGACCCGCATGGCGACGAGCGCCGCGTTTCGGAAGGCCGTCACGCCGGTCGACTCGAAGCCGCTGTCTCGCGCCTCGCGGGCCCGGCCCAGGAGCTCGGACAGGCCGGCCGCGGGGTCCTCGCGCAGGGCCGTGATCATCGCCAGCCAGGCCTCCGCGTCGACGACGAGGTCGCGATCGCCGGATGCGAACGCGGCATCGACCGCCTCGCGGCCGACCGCCTTCGCGGCATCGAGCTCCATCGCATCGATGTGGCATGCGGCCTTGAGCCCGAGCCCCATCGACCGGAGCGCGTCCCGCTCCGGCGTCGCCGGGAGGGTGGCGATCTCGGCCAGCGTCTGCTCGAGGACCGCTTGCCGCTCCGGGATCGGCCTGGCTTCGCGCCGGGCTGCGGCGCCCATGCTCAGGAGGAGCCCCGCCGCGGCGAAGGGTCGCCCGGCCGCGAGGTACTGCTCCCGGGCGAGCTGCGCCATCTCATCCGCGAGGCGGTTGTCGTCGACGGCCGCGGCGGCATCGCTGTAGCCCTCGTACAGCTCGCCGCGCTCGCCGGGCGGAAGGTCGTCGGGCATGTTCCGCACGGCGCGGCCATAGAGCTCGTAGGCCTCGCGCCGCGCCGAGACGCGGCTCGCGGCGCGGGCACCGGCCAGGGCCGCCTCGAACGCCTGGCGCCGGAGCCCGGCGCGCTCGAAGTGGCGCGATGCGTGGATGACGCTGGCTCCCTGGAGGCCCATCCCGAGATCGGCCGCCATCGCGTGGAGCCGCCGGCGCTGGGCGGGCGGCAGCGCGTCGTAGATCGCGTCCCGGAGGAGCTGGTGCCGGAAGTCGTAGTAGCCCTCGTCGACGTAGTCGAAGGGTTGGAGGATCGCCGCGTCCACGAGCTCCTCGAGGGCCGGCTCGAGCTCCTCCAGGGGCCGGCCGACCACCCCCGCGATGACGTCCGGGCTGAAGCAGCGGCCGACGACGGCCCCGGCGCGAGCCACGGCACGGGCGTCAGCCGAGAGCCGGCCGAAGCGGGCGAGGACGGCGGCGCCGATCGTGTCGGGGACATGGGCCGACCGGATGCGCGGGCCGTCCAGCTCCCCGTCTTCCCGGAGTGCCCCGAGGAGCTCCTCGATGTGGAGCGGGATACCGTTCGTCCGCTCGTGGACCGCCTCGACCACGTCCCGGGGCGCGGGCAGGTCCCGGGCGAGGATGAGCGTCGTCGCGGTCCCGGTCTCGTCGAGCGTCAGCGGCCGCAGCCGCACCTCCTCGATGAGTCGCTGCCCGACGAGCCGCGCGCGCCACTCGCGATGGATCGTTCCCTCCGGCGGGAACTCGTCGGGCCGATAGCCGCCGACGAGCAGGAGCGGGTGCTCCGCCACTCGGCGTGCCAGCTCGCCGATCACCTCGAGGCTCAGCTCGTCGGTCCAGTGGAGATCCTCGAAGACCAGGAGCGTCGGGCGGTCGATCGCCTCCAGGATGCGGTCCGCCACGCCGTGGACGACAAGCCGTCTCGACCCGAGGGCATCGCCGTCGTGGGCGCCGTCGATCGCCAGGAGGTCCTCGGCCATCGAGCCCCACTCGGGATTGCCGCGGAGTCCGTTCGCGAAGTCCCGGATCGAGGCGAGCGGCACCTGGTGGTCCTGCGGCGCGACCGAGCCGCCGTCGACGCGGAATCCGAGGCTCCGCGCCTTTCGGATCACCGTCCGGATCATGCGGGTCTTGCCGAGGCCGGCGGCCCCAGACAGGAAGAGGGCGTGACCCCGACCGGCGGCGACCTCGGCGATCCGCCGGTCCGCGAGCTCGAGCAGGTCGTCGCGGCCGACGAGGATCGGGCAGAGGAGGGGGCCCACGCCGCTCATGGGGGGAGTGTACGGTCGGGTGTCGAGCGCCCGTCATCGGTCGAATGACCGATGCCCGGTCTGCCGGCGCACGGCGCGCTACGATCCTCGAAACGGTCCCCGATTCTCAGCCCGGGAGGCCCGCCGTGCTCGCGATCGACACCATCCGACGCGCCCCGAAGGCGCTGCTCCACGATCACCTCGACGGCGGTCTCCGGCCGCGAACCGTCATCGACCTCGCCGCCGAGTTCGGCTATCGCGGCCTGCCGACGACCGACCCCGACGACCTCGCTGCGTGGTTCCGCCGCGGCGCCGACCGGAAGTCGCTCGAGCTCTACCTCGAGACGTTCGTCCACACGGTGGCCGTGCTCCAGGATCGCGACGCGATCGTCCGCGTCTCCGCCGAGTGCGCCGAGGACCTCGCGGCCGACGGCGTCGCCTACGCGGAGGTCCGCTACGCGCCCGAGCTCTCGACCGAGAAGGGCATGACGCTCGACGAGGTCATCGAGGCGAACCTCGCCGGCTTCCGGATCGGGATGGAGCGGGCCGCGGCAGCCGGCCACCCGATCGTCATGAAGGTCCTCGTGACGGCGATGCGCCAGGCCGCCCGGTCGGTCGAGGTCGCCGACGCGGCGATCCGGTGGCGGGACGCCGGCGTCGTCGGGTTCGATATCGCCGGGCCCGAGGCCGGCTATCGCCCGACCCGGCACCTCGAGGCGTTCGACAAGATCCGCCACGAGAACTTCCACATCACGATCCATGCCGGCGAGTCGTTCGGGCTGCCGTCGATCTGGGAGGCCCTCCAGTTCTGCGGCGCGGAGCGACTCGGGCACGGGGTCCGGATCGTGGACGACATCGCCGTCCAGCCGGACGGCACGGTTCGCCTCGGCCGGCTCGCGGCGTTCGTTCGTGACCGGCGGGTGCCGCTCGAGATGTGCCCGACCTCGAACGTCCACTCCGGCGCGGCGCCGTCTGTGGCCGAGCACCCGATCGATCTCCTCCGGCGGCTTCGGTTCCGGGTGACCCTGAACACCGACAACCGGCTGATGTCGAACGTCACGCTCTCCTCGGAGTTCGCGGCGCTCGACGAGGCGTTCGGGATCGGCCTGGGCGAGATGGAATGGCTGACGATCAACGCGCTGAAGTCGGCCTTCGCGCCGTTCGACGAGCGGCTGGCGCTCATCAACGAGGTCGTGAAGCCCGGGTACGCGCACCTCCGGGCCGAGGCGTCGCGCGCCGTCGTCGCGGCCGGCCCCGCGGTCTGAGGGCGGCGGGCGTCCCGGTCCCGGCGTCACCGGTCCCGGCGCCGGCCCCGTGGCGTGCTCGCCGCCGGCGCGTGCGGCCGGCGCGTGCTGCCGGCACGTGCAGTTGCGTCAGTCGAGCGGCCAGAAGACCTCGGTCACGGGCAGGCCGGGCTCGTCGGGGCCGGTGAGGTAGCACTCCCAGGCGGGTCCGCTCGGGACCAGCTCGTGCTCGCGCATCCAGGCCGCCGCCCGGTTCCAGGCGCCGGCGATCGTGTCGTACGCGCCGACGTGCCGTGTCGTCACGGCCCGACCGGCCGGGAGGATCGCGTCGTGGACCCGGTCCGTCGCAGTGAGCCGGCCGACGTAGGGGAAGCCGACCTCGGCCTGGACCCGCTGACCGAAGCCGACATACCTCGCAAACGGGTGGCCGGCGATCTGCGCGCCCGACGCGGCGATCGCCTCGGCGGTCAGCCGGAACGCCTCACCCATGAGCTTCGGCAGCTCGTCGACCGCGCCGTCGATGAAGACCACGGCGGCGTACTGCTCCGGCAGCTCCACCACGACCGGCGTCGTTGGTGGCCGGGTCCCGATGGCATCGCCCACGATGCACCTCCTCGCCCTCCCATCGTGGCTCGGGAGGGCCCCGGCCGCCAAGGCGCGATCGGGCCACCGTTCCGGGCCCTTCGGCAGGAGCCTGGGGGGCGCGGCGGCCCGGGGGGCGCGGCCCGACCTGCCGCCACAGCACGCCGCCTGACCGACGCGGACGTCATAGGCGCCCGTCGGGGCTCGTATGACCGGATTCGGGCGCTCATTCGCCATCCGTTTCCGCGATGACCGTCGGCGTCATACCAGGACGAGAGCGCGAGACCGTCACGCCGGGCCTGATGACCGTCGGCGTCATATCTCGACGGACCGCGAGCGCGGTCAGCGCCGGGGGCCGGGGCGCACCTCGAACGGCGATGGGCTCGGGCCTGCGGGGAATGCGTAGTCGGAGCCCGTCTCGAGCTCAGCCACGATCCTGGCCAGCGTTCGAAGCCGCAGTCCCTGGATCGTGCCGGTCTCGAGGCGCGAGATCGCCGACTGCGACAGGCCGACCCGCCAGCCGAGCACGCGCTGCGTGAGCCGGCATCGATGGCGACCGGTCCTCACGCCGTCGCCGATGATCGCCATGCCGAGCGCATATGCCGAGTCGTTGTCCTCAGCCCTCGCCCATGGAGCCATGCCACGAGTGTGCACCGCGACGCTTACCGGAGGCTCACCGGCCGATCGACCCCGGATAACCGCGAACCTTCGTACGGCCCGGTCCTGGCCCGGCCACCATATGACGCGGACGGTCATCAAGGAATCGGAACTGGGTCGGGCGTCGGAATCCGGTCATACGGCGCGCGCTCGGAATTCGGTCATACGGCGAGCGCTGGGAATCTGGTCCGACGGCGCGCCCTCGGATCCGGTCATGCGGCCCGCGCTCGGCTGGTTGATCGGCAGGCGGTGGGGCGAGCCGGACACAAGGCGCCGGGGCGGGTCAGGAGGGCACGCGCTGGGACTCGCCGCATGGCGCCCGTCACGGGATCACCGGGCGCCGGCGCCCTCCGGGTCCTCGACTGACGTCGGCAGGTGCTCGAGGAGCGGCGGCGTCCAGGCCCACGCGGCGCCGTGGTGCACCCCAACCGCGCCGTGGCGGGCGGCCTCGACCCGCAACGGCAGCCCGAAGATCTCGATGAACCCGACGGCCGACGCGTGGTCGAACGCATCGCCTTCGTCGTACGTGGCGAGGTTCTTGTCGTACAGCGACAGCGGCGAGCGCCGCCCGGCGACGACGGCCGACCCGTGGTCGAGCCGCATCCGGACCTCGCCCGACACCACCCGCTGCGACGATGCGACGTACCCGCGCAGGTCGCGGTGGAGCGCCGAGAACCACAGGCCGTCGTAGGTCAGCTGGGCGTGCTCGTCGGCCACGACGCGATTGAATCGCAGCGTGTCCTTCGAGAGGGTCAGGCCCTCGAGCGCCCGATGCGCGGTGTGGAGGATCGTCGCCGCCGGCGTCTCGTAGATCTCGCGGCTCTTGATCCCCACGAGGCGATCCTCGACGTGGTCGATCCGCCCGACGCCGTGCGCACCTCCCAGCGAGTGCAGCCGCTCCACGAGCTCGACCGGATCGAGAAACGCCCCGTCGAGCGAGACGGGGATCCCGCCCTCGAAGCCGATGACGACCTCGACGGGATCGGGGGCGGCCTCCGGCGCCACCGTCCACTCGTACGCGTCGGCGGGCGGCGAGGTCCACGGGTCCTCGAGGACGCCCGTCTCGCAGGAGCGACCCCAGAGGTTGACGTCGATCGAGTAGGGCGAGGCCTTCGTGATCGGGATCTCGATCCCGCGCTCGGCGGCGTAGTCGATCTCCTGCTCCCGCGACAGGCCCATCCCGACCCGCATCGGGGCGACGACCTCGAGCCCGGGATCCAGGGCATGGACGGCGACGTCAAACCTGACCTGGTCGTTGCCCTTGCCCGTGCAGCCGTGGGCCACGGCGTCGGCACCTTCCTTCTGGGCGACCTCGACGAGGAGCTGGGCGATGAGCGGCCGGGCGAGGGCCGTCGCCAGCGGGTAGGCGCCCTGGTAGAGGGCGTTGGCCTGGAGGTGCGGCCAGACGAAGTCCGTCACGAACCGCTCGCGGGCGTCGACGACGTAGGCCCGTGATGCCCCGGCCGACATCGCCCGGCGCTCGACGCCCTCGCGGAGCGAGCCGCCGCCGACGTCGACGGTGAGCGTCACGACCTCGGCGTCGTGCTGCTCGCGGAGCCACGCCACGGCGACCGAGGTGTCCAGCCCGCCGGAGTAGGCGAGTACGACCTTCTTCATCGAGGTCCCTCCGAACCGACGCCCGCGGCGATCGGCGACTGCAACTGGGTGAAGCGGGCGAGCCAGCGCCCGAGGGCCGGCGCGTCCGCGAACAGGACGATCAGGGTGTTGTCGCCCGCGACGGTGCCGACCTGCTCGCTGAGCGACGACTCGTCGATCGCCTGGGCGATGACGCTCGCCGTGCCCGGCGTCCCGGTGAGGACGAGGATGAGCCCGCTCCGCGCGACGGTGACGGGGATGTCGCCCAGGATCCTGCGGAGCCGCTCGTCGGCGTCGGCGGGGGAGCGGGGCAGGTCGTCCGCGAGGACGTAGACGTGCCGCTCGCCGCGCCAGGCCTTCGCGAGCCCGAGCTCAGCGATGTCGCGCGACACCGTGGCCTGGGTCACCGCGAACCCGCGCGCCGCGAGGCGGTCGGCGAGCTCGTGCTGGCTGGCGATCGATTCGCGGGCCACGATCTCGCGGACGGCGCGCTGCCGCTCCCGCTTCGGAGCCGGGGGTGCGCCGTTCAGGGTGGGGGTCCTCATGCCGCGCCCACCCGGGCCGAGCGCGAGGCGGTGAGGCGCGTCCCGAACGCGGGGTCCTCGAGGGCCCGTCCCAGTGCGCCGGGCTGCGAGCCGTCGGCGATGATCGCCTCGGTGCCCTCCCAGCCGATGGCGCCGAGCGCTGCGCGGATCTTCGGGACCATGCCGCCGGCGATGACCCCGCCGGCGATGAGGGCTTCAGCCTCGGCCGCGGTGAGCGAGTCGAGCTTCCGGCCGTCGGCATCGCGGACCCCGTCGACATCGGTGAGGAGCACGAGCTGCCGTGCGCCGATCCCGGCCGCGATCCCCGCCGCGACGTCGTCGGCGTTCACGTTGCAGACGATGCCGGCCTCGTCGCGGGCGAGCGGCGCGACCACCGGGACCTGGCCAGCGACCATCAGCGCATCGAGGAGGTCGCGACGAAGCCCGACGACCCGGGCCACGAATCCGAGGTCCTCGACCCGCTCCGCGACGAGCAGGCCCCCGTCGACCCCCGAGAGCCCGACTGCGTCGACGCCGAGCGCCCTCAGCCCGGCGACGAGCTCGCTGTTGATGACGCCACGGAGGACCGCGGCCGCGACCTCGAGCGATGCCGCGTCGGTGACGCGGAGGCCGCCGTGCCACTGCGACACGACGCCCATCCGGTCGAGCCACTCGGTCAGGCGCTTGCCGCCGCCGTGGACGAGGATCACCGGCCGCTTCCGGGCCAGCGTCGCGACCTCCTGGAGGACGTGCGCCTGGTCCGCGATCGTCGTGCCGCCGAGCTTGACGACCACGCTCTCACTCATTGGTCGCCTCCCTGGCTGCCGATGCCGGCGTTGCCGTCTGCGCGCGTTCGCTCACGCCCGTTCGAGTGCGCTCGCTCGCGTGCTCGCCGTCGCCTTGTCCTCGGCGCGCCATGTCGGCGAGGTGGCGCCTCACGTCGTGTACTCCGAGTTCTCGATCACGTATTGCTCCGTCAGGTCGCAGCCGAAGGCTTCCCCGGTGCCGTCGCCGAGGCCGAGGTCGAGGCGCAGGACGATCTCGGGGCCGTCCATCGCGGCCCGGGCCGCGGCTCGATCGAAGGGCTGGGGCCCACCGCGTGAGCCGTCGAAGACGAGATGGCCGGCGATCGCGATCCGGAGCCGGTCCGGATCGACCGACGCGGGCGCGGCCCCGCGCCGGAAGGCCGCCTCGGGATCCAGGCCCGCGGCCGCGAGGACCGCCGTCTCGGCGAGCCGGGCATTGCCGGCAGCGCCGGCGATCCGGCCCCAGTTGGGGTCCTTGCCGTGGGCCGCGGCCTTCACGAGGCTGCTCGAGATCACGGCCCGGGCCACGGCCCGGGCCTCGGCATCGTCGAGCGCGCCGGTCACCTGGCAAGTGAGGAGGCAGGTGGCCCCTTCGCCGTCGGCCGCCTGCTGCCGCGCGAGATCCCGCGCGCCCGCCTCGACCGCCGCCGCGAGCGCGGCCGCGGCCGGCGTCCCGGCGACGACCGGCGCCGCGCCCGACGCCCCGGACGCCAGCAGGAAGACCGTGTCGTTCGTGCTCGTGTCGCCGTCGACGCTGAGCTGGTCCCACGTCCGGGCGGCGGCCGGGCGGAGGATCGAGGCGAGGAGCTCGGGCGAGGCGGCCGCGTCGGTGACGAGGACCGCGAGCAGCGTCGCCATCCGCGGATGGATCATCCCGACGCCCTTCGCCATGCCCGAGACCCGAACCGCGCGGGCCGTGCCGTTCTCGTCCGGCAGCTCGAGGGCGACGGTCGCGACCTTCGTCGTCGAATCCGTGGTGCGCAGCGCGACCGCGGCCGATTCCAGCCCCTCGTCCGTGGCCGCGAGCGACGGGGCGAGCGCGTCGAGGCCCGCCGCGATCCGGTCGAGCGGCAGCCGCGTCCCGATGATCCCGGTGGAGAGGTGGAGGATCTCGGCCTCGGCGATCCCGAGCGCGCCGGCGACGAGCTCCCCGACGCGCGCCTGGTCCGCGTCTCCGGCGGCACCCGTGGCCGCGTTCGCGCAGCCGCTCGTGCAGACCACGGCGCGAGCCCAGCCCCCGGATGCCGCGAGGAGCGATCGCGAGCGCCGGACCGGCGCGGCCGCGAAGGCGTTCGGGGTGAAGACCGCCGCCGCGCTCGCCGGCGGGGCACCCGGCTCCACGGCCACGAGTGCGAGATCCGGCCGGCCGCTCGCCTTGATCCCGGCGGCGCGCCCGCCGGCGACGAACCCGGCGGGGATGCGGGCGCGCCGCTCGACCGCCGGCAGCGCCGGTACGAGCGGGGCGAGGACGTCGACGTCGAGGGTCATGCGTCGCGGCCTACGGCGCGAGCGGCAGGGCCTCGAGCCCCGCCGACTCGGGGAGCCCGAAGACGAGGTTGAAGGCCTGGACGCCCTGGCCGGCGGCCCCCTTCACGAGGTTGTCGATGACCCCGATCGCGAGGATCCGCCCGGTCCGTTCGTCGGCCCGGACGAAGACCCGGGCGTGGTTGCTCCCGAGCACGTGGCCGGTGGCCGGCGGGGCGTCGACGACCGTCACGAACGGCTCGTTCGCGTAGGCCTCGGCGTAGAGGGCGTCGAGCTCGGCCTGGCTGATCGGCCGCGTCGGGCGGACGTGGCCGGCGGCGAGGATGCCCCGCGTCATCGGGATGAGGTGCGGCAGGAAGTCGAGGCCCTCGAGTCCGAGCTCCTGCTCCATCTCCGCGGTGTGGCGGTGGTTGAAGATGCCGTAGGCCTTGACGCTCTCGTTGACCTCGGCATAGAGCATCTCGGCCTTCGCCTCGCGCCCGGCGCCGCTCACGCCGCTCTTCGCGTCGACGACGACGTCGGCGATGAGCCCGGCTCGGGCGAGGGGTGCCAGCGCGAGGACCGTCGCCGTGGGGTAGCAGCCGGGCGAGCCGACGAGGGCCGGCGTGCCGGCAGCCCGCGCCGCCGCAGCCTCGACGAGCGCGGCCCGGTGGAGCTCCGGGAGGCCGTAGACGGACCGCGCCAGGAGCTCCGGGTGGGGATGCTCGAAGCCGTACCAGCGCGGGTAGTCCGCCGGGTCGGCCAGCCGGAAGTCGGGGCCCTGGTCGATGATCGTGATGCCTTCGGCGAGCAGCTCCGGCGCCCGCGTGGCGGCGGTGCCGTGGGGGAGGGCGAGGAAGACCGCATCGACCGTGCCGTCGAGGTCGCTCTCCAGCGACAGGTCGGTCGTCGCGAGGTGCGGATGGACGCCGCCGATCGGATCGCCCTGCCGGCCACGGCCGGTCAGCCCGACGAGCTCGACCGACGGGTGTGCGGCCAGCAGCCGGACGAGCTCGCCGCCGACGTAGCCGGTCGCGCCGATGATCCCGACGCGGATTCGCGCCGCGGCACCGTCGGTCCGAGCTGAGGTCGGAGCGGGAGCGGCGCCGAGATCCGTCGAACTGGCCATGGGACGCATGACTATACACGATCGTGCATAGTCATGCACAAGCGAATCTGCGGTCGCCTGTGGGCCGCAACCCCGCGGGGTGGACTCCGCGCCGCGGTGCGGTCCGACGCGGTCGCGCGCGACCTACTCGACGATGTCGGGCCGCCGGTACGGACCGGTGGTGACGACCTCGCCCTCGGCCGAGAACGGCGCCGGGCCGTTGTTCCGGAGCACGTAGCGGTGGTGGACCTCGGTCGCGCCCGCCGAGAGCATCGCGTTGACCGGGCAGTACTTCGTTGCCGAGAGCTCGATGCAGCGCCGGATCGCCTCCTCATCGACGCGAGGGCCGACGACCTCGTGGATGACGTCGATCCGGGTGAGGACCTGCGGGTACTCGTCGCGCTGCTCGCCCTCGACGTGGATCGCGTAGCGGTCGATGCCCTGGCGCTTCTTCAGGGCGATCGAGATCACGTCCATCGCGCTGCAGGCGGCGAGCGCCACGATGATCGTCTCGACCGGGCTCAGCTCGCCCGCGGTCGCATCATCACCCCAGGTGATGCTCCGGCCGGTGCCGGTCGTCGTGGTGAAGCGGCTGCCACGGGTGTGGACGAGCGTGGCGCTGCGAGTCGTGGCCATCGGCGGATTGGGACCTCGGTTCGGGCTCGGGGCGTCCCGATGCTACTCCGCGCCCGCGCCGACCGGGCCCGCCGCGGCGGGCAGTCCGGCCTCGTCGTCGGCCCGGTCCGCGGCGCCATTCTCGGGAGGCGTCTCGAACTGCTCGTGGTAGAGCCGCGCGTAGAGGCCGTCGGTCGCGAGGAGCTGGGCATGGGTGCCGCGCTCGACGATCCGGCCGCCCTGGTAGACGAGGATCTGGTCGGCCCGGAGGATCGTCGAGAGGCGGTGGGCGATCGCGATCGTCGTCCGGCCCCGCTCGAGCCGCTCGAGGGCCGCCTGGATGAGCCGCTCGCTGACGGTATCGAGCGCCGACGTCGCCTCGTCGAGGACGAGGATCCGGGGATCCTTGAGCAGCACCCGGGCGATCGCGATCCGCTGCTTCTCGCCGCCCGAGAGCTTGTAGCCCCGCTCGCCGACGATCGTGTCGTAGCCGAGCGGCAGCTCCATGACCCGGTCGTGGATCGCCGCGGCGCGAGCCGCCTGCTCCAGCTCGTCCGGGGTCGCCTCGGGCTTCGCGTAGAGGAGGTTGTCCCGGACGCTGGCGTGGAAGAGGTACGTCTCCTGCGTCACGAAGCCGATCACGGCGCCGAGCGAGGCGAGGGTCAGCTTCCGGATGTCGCGGCCGTCGATCTCGATCGCGCCGGCATCGACGTCGTAGAGGCGCGGCAGCAGGTACGTGGTCGTCGTCTTGCCCGAGCCCGACGGCCCGACGAGCGCGATGAGCTCGCCCGGCCGAGCCTCGAAGTCGATGGCCTCGATGCCGAAGGGCCGAGGCGCTTCGGTCGCCGGCTCCGGGGCCGCCGCCTCGGGCGCCTCGGGAATGGCCTCGACGCCGGGATCCGTCCCGGTCATCGCCCCGGCCTCGGCCGCGACGACGTCGGGCGGGGCGCCGTCGGACGGCTCCGCGGCCGCGACCTCGGCGACCGGCGCGGCCGCCGGATACCGGAACGCCACGTCCCGGAAGCGGATGTGTCCCCGGACGGTCGCCGGGTCGAGCGCCACCGCGTCGGGGGCGTCGACGATCTCGGCGTCCATCTCGAGGTACTCGAAGATCCGGTCGAAGAGGGCGAGCGCGCCCTGGATCTCGACCTGGACGTTGAGCAGCTGGCCGAGCGGGAAGAAGAGGCGTGACTGGAGGGTCGTGAAGGCGACGATGTCGCCGATCGTGGGCGCGGTGGGATCGCCGTTGATCGCGAGCCAGCCGGCGAGCCAGTAGACG
>DASUMJ010000004.1:0-17751 GCA_036277775.1 Candidatus Limnocylindrales bacterium | reverse complement strand
CTCGGCCGCGAGCCGCCACAGGCCCGAGACGTCGGGGAAGGCCGGGTTGCCGTCGAACGTCACGACGGTCGACCCCACGGCCAGCCCCGAGACGAGGTAGTTCCACATCATCCAGCCGGTCGTCGTGAACCAGCAGAACCGGTCGGCGGGGCCGAGGTCGGTGTGGAGCGCCAGGGCCTTCAGGTGCTCCAGGAGGATCCCGCCGTGGCCGTGGACGATCGGCTTCGGCAGGCCGGTTGTGCCCGACGAGTAGAGGACGTAGAGCGGGTGGTCGAACGGCAGCCGCTCGAAGGCGAGCGGCGCGGCCTCGGCCAGGAGGTCGCTCCATGGGACGGCGCCGGGGATGGCGGCGGCGCGCGCTGCATCGAGGTACGGCAGGACGACGGTCGCCTCGAGCGACGGGAGCGCCGCCCGGATCTCGGCGGCCTCGCTCGTGCGATCGACATCCCGGTCGCCGTAGCGGTAACCGTCGACCGTGAGCAGGACCTTCGGCTCGATCTGGCCGAAGCGGTCGATGACCGCCCGGAGCCCGAACTCCGGGGCGCACGACGACCAGATCGCACCGAGGCTGGCCGTCGCGAGGAATCCCACGATCGTCTCGGGCACGTTCGGCAGGAACGCCGCGACGCGATCGCCCGGCCCGACGCCCAGAGCGCGGAGCCCGGCCCGGCAGCGCGCCACCTGGTCGCGCAGCTCGGCTGCGGTCAGCTCGACCGGCCCGCGCGTCTGCGACCGGCCGACGACGACGACGTCGTCGGATTGGCGGCCGGGCAGGCGAAGGACGGCCTCGGCGTAATTGAGGGCGGTCCCCGGAAACCACCGGGCACCGGGCATCCGGGCCTCGGCCAGACCGACGTCCGGATCCCCGGCCGACGGGACGTCGAAGAACCGCCAGACACTGGCCCAGAACGCCCCGGGGTTCTCGACCGACCACCGCCACGCCGCGTCGTAGGTGTCGAACCCGAGGTCAAGGTTCGCCTCGAGCCAGGCGAGATAGGCGCCCACCCGAGCCTTCGACCGGGCATCGGGCAACGGCGTCCAGAGGACCTCGGGCGTCACCCCGGCACGGTAGCGCAGGTTCTCGGTCGCCGTGCGGATGTACCGCCCCGATCCGACGGCGGGGCGGCTACCCGCCCCGGGCCCGCCGCTTGGCCTCCCGCAGGCGGGCGAGCGTGTCGGCGTCCGTGCTGCCCGGCGGGGGCGGTGGATCCGGCTGGGCCTCAGGCGGGAGGGTCCGCACGATGGGCGGGACCGCCGTCGGACCGGAGCTCGCGGGCCCCGATGGCCGGACGCGGCCGAACAGGCGACGTGACGGGCCGGACCTCGCGACCGGCGCCGGGACGGCGGCCGACGCGGGCGCCGTCGCGCCCGGGGTCGCGCCTGCCTCGGCGGCCGCCTCGTCCGCGCCGCGGAGGATCGCCGCCCGGGAGGCGGCACCGGCGGCGCGGTCGCGGGCCGCGAGCATCTCGGTCGTCGTCGCAGTCCGTGGCGCCGCGCGGCCGCGGCTCCGCCACGTCCGGCCGGCCCAGGCCCGAGCCTCGGCCAGCTCGCGCCGCCCGATGGAGACGCGCCGGAGGGCGATGTCGAGCGGCCACAGCAGCAGGGCGAGGATCAGGAGCCATGGCCAGAGCTCGGTGAATGACGAGGTCGTCGTGAGGTCGTGCCGCCACGGCTCCTCGGGGCTGAGGATCTCGCGGCCGCCGGTGGCCGCCCGGAGGGTGGCGAGGAACGGCTGGTTCGCGCCGAGGATCCGGTACTCCGCCGCGACCGGGGCGACGAGCCCGACCGTTCGGCCGAGCGCGGCCGAGCCCGGCCGGATCTGGGTGACCCGGACCGCGTACGCGCCGGACTCGATCTCGCCGAGGTCCGTCTCGTAGACCCCCGGCGCCACCTGGTCCAGCTCGGCCTCGACGGGTTCGAGATCGGGGCCCACGAGGACCGCCGAGGTCGTGTAGAAGTCGCGCGGCGAGCCGTCGGACTCGACCGACTCGACGTGGAGCCGCGTCCGCCCGTCCACGGTGTCGAAGGTCGCCTCGATCCCGCCCGTCTCCTCGCCCGGGAAGGTCCAGCCGACGAGCTGGCTGAAGAACTTCGTGAAGCCCTGCCAGCCGAGCCAGTTCTTGGCCCAGCGGCCCGTCGAGTCGGACGTCCACGCGACCGAGCGCCCGAGGCCGTACTGCCACTGGGCCAGGAGCGGGTCGTCGCGGGCCGTGGCGAGGACCTGCTGGGCGGCCGACTTGATCGTCGTGCCGTTGTAGCCGAGGAGCTGCGGAAAGCCCTGGTCGATGCCCCGGAGGATCGGCGACGAGCTCGTCTGGATCGGGAAGAACGGCTCCTCGATGATCTGCTGGCCGGCGACCTGCTCGGTCTCCTTCAGGAAGATGTCGGGGATGGAGGCGGGGTTCGTTGCCGGGTAGAAGCGGCCGCCGCCCTGGGTCGCGAGCTGCTGGAGGAACGGGTTGGAGCCACCCCCGGCGCCGACCGTCGAGAGGGTGATCCCGGCGGCCTTCATCCGGGCGATGATCTCGTCGTACTGGCCGGAGGAGGACCAGCCGTCGGTCAGCAGGATGATGTGGCGGCGGGTCGCCGACGCCTTCTCGAGCGATCCGACGGCCTCCTCGAGGCCCTCGTAGATGTTCGTGTTGCCGTTCGGCGAGATCTTCGCGACGTCGCCGGCGAGGTCGCCGATGTCGCCGATGGGACGGGTGTTCACGACCCAGTGGGCGGTCTCGTCGAAGGCCACGACGCCCAGCTCGTCGCGGGCCGTCATCGCGGCCGCCGCGCGGAGGATCGCCTCCTTGCCGATGTCGACCTTCCGGACACCCTGCTGCTGGCCGCCGCCGCCGCCGTCGAACGAGTTGCAGTGGCAGGCGTCCATGGAGCCCGACTTGTCGATGACGACGACGAGCGCCACGTCCGGCTGCTGCTGCCGGTTCCGGACGCCCATGTCCACCGGCAGCGTCTCTTCCATCGGCGTCTTCGTGTAGCCGCCGGCCCCGAAGCTCTCGGGCCCACCGACCATGACGAGCCCCTTGCCGAGGTCGCGGACGTAGATCTGGAGGACGGCGAGCTGGCGGTCCGAGAGCCGGATCCGCGGCACGTCCACGACGACGATGCTGTCGTACGTGGCGAGGCCCGCGAAGTCGGTGGGGAGGGCCTCGGGGATGATCGCGTCGACCTGCTGGCCCTCGGTCTCGAGGGCGGTCACCAGCTCGGCCGCGACGATCTCGTCGCCCACCAGGACGAGGATCCGCGGCTCGCCCTTCACGATCGTGTTCGAATCGGCCCGGTCGTTCTGGCTGAACGTGTCGCGGGCGGCCTCCACGACGACCCGGAAGGTGTGGAAGCCCGCCTCCTCGGTCTCGAAGAGGAAGCTGACCCGGTTCGCGCCCTCGACGAGGTCGAGCGCCTCGCTGACCGCGAGCTGGCCGTTGACGTAGAGCCGGACGGTGGCGGGCTGGGCGACGCTCGACTGGATCGTCGCGACGGCCTCGATCGTCTCGCCGAGGCGGGCCGTGGACGGGGTCTGGAGCCGCTCCACGAGGACCTCGTCGCGGGCCTCGAGGCCGACGACCCGGGTCTCGACCTGGACCCCGCGAGCGGCGGCGAGCGCGGCTTCCTGCTGGCCTCGGCCGGTCGTGTCGTTGCCGTCCGAGATGAGGACGATCCGCTTCTGCATCTCGTCCGGGAAGAGCGCCGATGCGAGCCGCAGCGCGGCGCCGACGTCCGTGGCCGCCGTGACCGGCGTGGAGCGGAGCCGGTCGATCGACCGGAGCTCCTCGGGGAGCCGCTCGACGAGGGCGTCCTTGCCGAACGCCACGACCCCGGCGGCATCCCCGTCGGGCATCTCCTCGAGGCTCTCGCGGAGGAACGCCAGGGCGTTCTCGCGGCCCTCGTTGCCGACCGAATCGGACAGGTCCACGACGAAGACCGTCGCGAGCCGATCCACCGGCAGGACGAGCTGGAACCCGGCCAGCGCGAACACGAGCGCGACGAGGAGCGCAGTCCGGACG
Organism: Candidatus Limnocylindrales bacterium; assembly: GCA_036277775.1. Lineage (GTDB taxonomy): Bacteria > Chloroflexota > Limnocylindria > Limnocylindrales > CSP1-4 > UBA5189. The sequence continues at coordinate 13,738 of DASUMJ010000004.1, read as the reverse complement.
GCGAGCGCGACCCGTCGCCGCACGACCCCGATCCGCCGCCGCGCCGCGAGATGCGGCACGAACGTGACGAGGAGCGCCGGGACCAGGAGGAGGAGCCACGCGGCGGTCTCGAACCGGATGCCCATCGTCAGGCGCTCCGTCCCGTGCCGGTGCCCGTGCCGCCAGTCGGCGCGACCGCGCCCCACCCGGTCCGGGCCCGGAAGCCACGCCACAGCCGCATGACGGCGTCGCGCTGGTAGACGAGCCACTCGGCGAGGAGGACCGCGAGGGCGATGAGGACGATCGGCACCCACAGCTCGTCCCGGGCCGGCGGGCGATCGTCGGTCGTGCCGGCGCCGCCGCCCGCGCCGGACGCCGCGGGCGTGGCCGTGGCCGTGGCCGTCGGGGCGGGCGATCCGGCCGCGCCGGAGCCGCTCGGGCCCGGGCTCGCGGCCGCGCCGCCGCCGAGCGCCTCGATCGACGCCGCGGACCCCGGGGCGATGTTCGACTCGCCCGGGTCGAAGAGGTCCACGGCGAACCGTGCCGGGGCGTTCGGGTCGGCCGGCGGTGCGGTCGGGACCGGGGTGGGGGAGCCGCCGGCGCTCGCCGACGGCGCGACGGACGGCGACGCGGCCGGGCTGCCGCTCGGGGCCGCGGTGGGCGTCGCGGTCGGTGCGGGGGTCGGCGTGGCTTCCGGGTAGACCGCGACCGCGGTGTAGACGCCGAGCAGGTCGGTCTGGCTGAACGAGACGCTGCCCGCACCGGGCGTGCCGGGAGCGAGCTCCATCGTGGTCCCGTCCGGCCGGGTGATCTCCAGCGCGGTGGCGCCGGCGGGGAGCGGCAGGGAGACCGGGTCACCCGGGGCGACCGCCTCGGTCGGGGCGGCGGAGCCGCCCATCAGCTCCCCCGCGAGGTTCGAGAGGAGGATCGGGAACGCAACCTGGAGCGGCAGGTCCGAGTTGCGCGGCTCGAAGGCGAGGACGGCGGCCTTCCGGCCCTCGAGCTCGCCGACGTAGAGGAGCGGCGATCCCCCGGGTCCCGGGATGACGCTCCGGGCCCAGGCCGGGAGGACGAGCTTCGTCGCCGACCCGATGTGGGTCGTCGAGAGGTCGACGTACCGGAGGACCGGCTCGTCGGGATCGAGGGTCGCGATGCCCGGGTCACGCAGCCGCCCGACGACCTCGCCGAGGACGCTCGTCTCGGTCGGGCCGATCGCGAGGACCGCGGTGGGCGGCAGCTCCTCGGGGACCTCGCCCTCGAAGATGATGAGATCGAACAGCTCCGGGTGGGTGGCGGGCCCGTACTCGTCCGGCTCGACGCCGTACAGCTCCGTGTTCGGGAGGTACGTCAGGGCCGTCTCGAGGTAGGGGTCGCCCTCGGACACGAGGAGGATCCGGCGGAGCCGGTCGGGCGGGACCACGGCCCAGGCCCGGTCGTCGAGAGCCAGGAGGTCGGCGCCGCCGGCGGTCCCGTCCTCGCCGCGGTCCAGGCGGACCTCCACGACCCGGACGTCGGCCGGGATGTCGTCGATGATCGCCTCGGTCCGGGTCTGGGGGTCGAGGAGCATGTCGCGGGCCTCGAGGAGGACCCCGTCGCCGTAGAGCTGGAGTCGGCGCTGGGCCGTCTCGATGTCGAGGTTCGCGACGCTCACGAAGACGGAACGGCTGATCCCCGACGAGCCCTGCCGGACCGCGAGGGCCACGATCGCCTGGTTCTTCCGGTCGCGGCCCACCTGGAGGACCGTGACGTCGTGGTCGAGGCGCGATGTCGGGGCCTTCGCGAGCGCCGCGTCGGTGGCGACGAGGATCTCGGCGTCGCCCGATCGGGACGCGAGCGCGTCGGCGAGGTTCAGTGCGTCACCGAGGTCGCCCGATGCCGGCGTGATCGTCAGCCCCTCGATCGCCGCCCGCACCCGCCCGAGGTCGGTCGTGGCATTGACGACGACGCGGGCCGTCCGCCCGGCCGCCACGACGCTGACCTTCCCGCCGGCCGGGAGCTCCCGGAGCGCGTCGAGGGCGAGCTGCTTCGCCGCCGTGAGCCGGTCCGGGGCCACGTCCGTGGCGGCCATGCTCGCCGAGGTGTCGACGACGAGGACGAGGTCCTGGGCGAGCCCGGCCGGCCGCTCGAGGAACGGCCGCGCGGCGAGGGCGGCGAGGATGAGGACGAGGAGGATCTGGAGGAGGAGGAGCAGGCTCCGGCGGAGACGCTGCCACGGGGCGTTCGCCTCGACGTCCGCGACGAGGCGCTGCCACAGCAGCGTCGAGGGCACCACCGCCTCGTCGCGGCGGAGCTTCAGGAGGTACATCGCGATCACGGCCGGGACGAAGAGCAGCCCGACGAGCGCGAGCGGGGTGAGGAAGCTCATCGCGCCTACCCCACCACCTGGCGGCGCCGCAGCTCGGCGAACATCAGGTCCGTGAGCGGAACATCCGTCGAGAGCGGCACGTACGTCGCCCGGCGCTTCGCCGCGAGGTCGGCGAAGCCCTGGCGCCACGCCTCCAGGCGGGTCTTGTAGCCGTCGATCGTCGCGAGGTCGACGGTCACGTCGATGCCCTCGCCGGTCTCGACGTCCACGAGCCGGAGGTCGCCCTCGAGCTGGGGGTCGAGCTCCTGGGGCGAGAGGAGGTGGAGCACGATCAGCTCCGACCCGGTCGCGGCGAGCTCGCGGATCACGCGGTCCGCGTTCGGGTCGAGGAGGTCGGACAGGAGCACGATGACGCCCCGCCCGGTCAGCTGCGCCCCGGCGTGCCTCGCCGCGGCCATGAGGTCGGATGGGCCGTCGGCCACCGCGATCCCCGAGAGCGCCGAGAGGAGCCGGAAGACGCGGCCCGAGCCGCGGAGCGCCACCTGGCGGCGCCCGGCGCGGCCGCCGAGCGACGTGATCGCCACCCGGTCCTCCGACGCGAGGCCGATGTAGCCGAGCGCGGCCGCGGCCCGCTTCGCGAAGAGGAGCTTCGACGGCCGGCCCGATTCCATCGATGCGCTCGCGTCGAGGAGGAAGTGGATCGTGACGTCCTCCTCCTCGACGTAGAGCTTGATGAAGAGCTTCTCGAGGCGGGCGAGGACGTTCCAGTCGAGCTGCCGAAGGTCGTCGCCGAGGGCGTAGTCACGGAAGTCCGCGAACTCGACGGACTGGCCGCGCTTCACCGAGCGGCGGCCGCCCTTCAGGCCGCCTCGGACGGGCGCGCGCATCAGGACCTGGAGGCGCTCCAGCTGCCGAAGGAACGCCTCGTCGAAGACGGTGGGATCCAGGTCCGAGGGCAGGAACGCCGGCCGCTCGCGCCCGCGACCGCCCGCCGCCGCCGTCGGGACGCCACCGGCCGCCGGGACGGCCGCAGCCGGCTCGGGCGGGAGCGGCGTGCCTGCCTGGCCGTCCATCGCCATCGGTGGTCGTCGTCCTGTCGCGCCGGCGTGCCGGCGCCTACTCGACGGACGGCGCTGGGACGGCGTCCAGGATGGATCGGACGATGGCCTCGGGCGTGATGCCCTCGGCCTCGCCCTCGAAGTTCAGGATCACCCGGTGCCGGAGCGACGGGAGCGCCACCGCCCGGACGTCGTCGATCGAGACGTTGAAACGGCCGTCGAGGAGGGCGTAGATCTTGCCCGCGGTCACGAGGGCCTGGGCGCCGCGGGGCGACCCGCCGTAGCGGACGTACTCGCGGACGATCTGCGGGGCGCGCGGCTGGTCCGGATGCGTCGCCGACAGCAGCCCCACCGCGTACGCCGTCACGTGCGGCGCGATCGGCACGGCCCGGGCGAGGCGCTGCATCTCGACGATCTCGGCCGCGGTGCAGACCTTGCCGGCCGTCGGGGCGTCCGAGCCGGTCGTGCGGTCCATGATCGTGATGAGGTCCTCCTCGGACGGGAACGGGACCATGACCTTGAAGAGGAACCGGTCGAGCTGGGCCTCGGGAAGGGGATACGTGCCCTCCATCTCGAGGGGGTTCTGGGTCGCGAGGACGAAGAACGGCGGGTCGAGCGGGTAGCGATTCCGGGCGACCGTGACCTGGTGCTCCTGCATCGCCTCGAGCAGCGACGACTGGGTCTTCGGCGTCGCCCGGTTGATCTCGTCCGCGAGGACGAGGTTCGCGAAGATCGGGCCCGGCTGGAACCGGAAGATCCGCTTGCCCTCCTCCTCGATGAGGATGTTTGTGCCGGTGATGTCCGCGGGCATGAGGTCCGGCGTGAACTGGATCCGGTTGAAGTTGCAGTCGATGACGTCGGCGATCGTCCGGACGAGCATCGTCTTGCCGAGGCCCGGGACGCCCTCCAGGAGGACGTGGCTGTTGGCGAGGAGCGCGGTCACCGTCTGCCGGACCAGCTCGCGCTGGCCGACGATGACACGGCCGACTTCGCGCTCGATCGCGCCGGCGCGGTCGGCGAAGGCCTCGGGCGTCAGGCGCGGGGCGCCCCCGGCCTCCATCGTGGTCGTCTCCATCGGGTCCTCCGCTCGGGCTCGGGGTCGCCGGGCCCGGGATTCCTAGTTCCTGGGGTCGAGCGAGCTGAAGTAGTCGCGGACGTAGTCGCGGACCGACAGCGGGACGTAGCCCCGGTCGAGGGTCGTCAGCGCGTACTCGTAGAAGTCGCCGTAGACCTGCGAGTACGGGACGTACGAGCCCGGATCGCTCCCGGGACCCTGCTGGTTGCCCTGGGTCGTCTGCCCGGAGCCGCCCGTGCCGGAGATGTACGACGGGTCGCCCGGCCGGCCGAGCCGGTCGAACGGGGCGAAGACGTTGCCCAGGTCGCCGCCGAGCTCGTGGAGGCGGTTCGGGTTCACCGGGCCGCCGACGGAGCTGTTGCCGCCGGTGCCGGAGCCGAGGTAGTTGGCGTTCGAGCCGCCGCCACCGATCGAGCCGCCACCCTGGCCTTGACCACCCTGGCCGCCTTGGCCGCCTTGGCCGCCCTGACCACCTTGACCACCTTGGCCACCTTGGCCGCCCTGGCCACCTTGGCCGCCCTGACCGCCTTGGCCGCCTTGGCCGCCCTGGCCGCCTTGGCCGCCCTGGCCGCCCTGGCCGCCCTGGCCACCACTCGCGCCCGGCTGGCCGGACCCACCCGGCTGGCCGCTGCCGCCGGGCTGGCCGTTCTGGCCACTCTGTCCCGACTGCCCGTTCTGCCCGTTCTGGCCGGACTGCCCGGCCTGGCCCGCGTCCGCGAGGTCGCGCCGGCTGTCCTGGAGCCGGTTCGCGGCGCCGGCGAGATCCCGGTTCGTGGCCACGGCGTCGGAGCTGTCGCCGAGCGCCTCGGACAGGCGGTCGAGGGCCTCCTTGGCGCCGGCGGTGTCGCCCTGGGCGAGGCTCTGGGCCGCGTCCTTGAGCGCCTGGCCCGCCGCGCCGCCCGCCTGGCTCGCCGTGCCCTGGAGCTCGGTGAGCTTCCGGGCGAGGTCCTGCTTCTCCTTGTCCGTCATCTCGTCGAGCTTCTTGCCGAGGTCCTTGAGATCGTCGGCCGCCTTCTCCGGGTCGCCGTCCGGGTTGGCCTGCTCGTTGCCCGTCGCCGCGCGGGAAAGGCCGCGGCTGAGGGTCGAGAGCGCGGCGGCGCGCTGCTCGTTGGCGGGGTTCAGCTGCGAGCGGAGCGACGCCTCGAGGGCGCCGAGCTTCGCGAGGTTGGCGTCGAGGTCGCCCGGGTTCTCGCGGAGCTGCCGTGCGAGGTCGCGCAGCTCCTTCGCGAGCTGCGTCCTCGGGTCGTCGGGGTTCGTGCCCTTGCCGTCGAGCTCGTCGGCGAGCTTCTCGAGCTTCTCCGCCTGCTCGTTCGCCTCCTCGCGGATGGCCTGCTGCTGGGCGATGACCGCGTCCTGGGGATTCGGGAGGAAGAGGACCGGGGCGAGGACGAGCATCGCGATGACGGCCACAGCCGCCGGGCGCCGCGAGAGGCGCGGGCGGAAGAGGTCGGACCGGACGATCCGGAGCGAACCGAGGGCGTCGCGCCGCTGCTTGCGGACGAACCGCCGCTCCTCCGCCTCCTGGTCCGGGGCGGGCGCGTCGGCGGCGATCGCCGCGAGCTCCTCGTCCGTGGCGGGACCGGCCGCGGCGGGCACGGCCGTCGCAAGGGCGAGGGCGGAGGCGACACGGTCGCCCAGCCCGCCTTCCCGGTCGACGGCGATCGCCGCCTCACCGAGGGTCGGGCGGGCGCGGATCGCCGCGGCGACGAGGGCCACCAGGCCGAGCAGCGGGATTGCCGCCCCGACCGCGGGCGCAGCCTCGAGCGGCGTGAACCGGCCGATCGTGAAGAGGACGAGCTCCGTCACCGCGACCGCGGCGCCGACGATCCAGGCGCGCCGGACGATCCGGCGGAGCCAGAGGCGGCGTCGATGGGGCCGAAGGCCAGCCCGGATCCGCTCGAGCTCGGGGTCGAGCGGCCCGGCGAGCACCGACCGCGGGTCCACCGGCAGGTGGAGCGCGGCCTCGGCCTGGGTCGAGGGATCGACCCGGCGGCGCCGGAACGACGGGAGCCGGAGCGCGACGGACGGACGGTTCATTCGGCGGACCTCCCTGGCCTGGAGCGACGCGGGATGCCCGGCAGGCGAGGGCGCCAGCGACGAGTCGGGGTGACGAGCTGGACGGCGGCGGCGGTGAAGCCGACCGCGAGGAGCATGAGGGTGAGGGCGCTGCGCGGCCAGTACCGGTCGCGCGCCGGTGCGAGGGGATCGATGACCTGGTCGACGATGACGTCGTTGAGGACGACGTCGTTGACGATGACGTTGCCGTCGGCGTCGATCGCCGGCGCCGGCATGGGCGCCGGAACGGGCACGCCCTTGTCGATGAAGCCGTCGCCCTCGCGGATGCCGGGCTGGTCCGGCGGGATGAAGTCGACCTGCGTGCCGGTGATCTCGCTGATGATCGAGCACCAGCCGCCGCTGTTGCCCTCGGTCCCGCAGGCCACGTCGGCCTGGGCCACGAACGGGTTGAGGTAGAAGAGGGCCTCGGGCGGGCGCTTCGCGAAGAAGCTCTCCGACGTGGCCCGCATGAAGACCCAGATGAACGACATCCCGACCGTCGCGACGAGGACGGCGACGAACGTCAGGCCGGTCGCGGCGCCGCTGCGTCGGACGAGCGACGAGAAGAACGTCCCGAGCGCCCCGAACGCGATCGCGGTGACGAAGAGCATCGCGTAGCCGCGGATGACGTCGTCGGGCGCGACGCCGCCGTAGACGAAGACGAGGGCGGTCACCGGGATCGACGCGAGAATGAGGACGAAGACCCAGGTGAGGGCGCTGAGGAGCTTCCCGACAACGATCGCGACCGACGAGATGGGCGTGACCGCGAGGAGGTCGAGCGTCTGCTTCTCGCGCTCGCTGGAGATCGTGCCGGCGGTCGAGGCCGGGGCGAGGACGAGGACCATGAGCGTCTGGAGGAACATCAGGGCGGTGAAGATCCCGCGGCCGATGCTCGCCGACTGGTAGGTCGGGTCGAAGGCGAAGTTGTTCCGCGCGTTGTTCTCGAGGATCTGGCCGACCATCCACGCGAACCCGGCGACGATGAGGACGTAGATCGTCACGCTGATGAACGCGCGCTTGCCGCGCATGCGGCCACGCAGCTCCTTGACGCCGATCGCCGTGATGCCGGGCATCGCGAAGCGCGGCACGCGCCGCCGGAGCGTCGCCCCGGTCATGCCGGCACCGCCTCGAGCGCGGCTTCCGCTGGCTCGTCCTGGCCGGTGACCTGCAGGAACAGCTCCTCCAGGTCACTCGCGGCGCGGGAGAAGCTCGCGATCGGGATGTCCGCCGCGACGGCGTCCCGGAGGAGAGCCGCGGCGCCGGCCTCGTCGCCCCGGAACCCCAGCTCGATCGTGCCGTCCGGCAGGAGCGACGAGGCCGCGACGTCGGGCCGGCCGGAGAACCACTCGCGCGCCGCCTCCAGGGCCTCGCCCTCGGCGAGGACGCGCGCCCGGAGGACGGCCCCCACGCGGAGCCGCTGCTCGATGTCCGCGATCCGGCCCGAGGCGAGGACGCGGCCGCGATCCACGATCGCGACGCTCGTGCAGAGCTCCTCGAGCTCGGGAAGGATGTGGCTGCTGATGAGGATCGTCTTGCCGAGGACCCGAAGCTCGCGGAGGAGCTCCCGGAGCTCGACGCGGGCCCTGGGGTCCAGGCCGGAAGCCGGCTCGTCGAGCAGGAGGACCTGCGGATCGTGGACGAGGGCGTGCGCGAGGCAGAGCCGTTGCTGCATGCCGCGTGACAGGCCCTGGACATAGGTGTTCCGCTTGTCGGCGAGGTCCACGAGCTCGAGGAGGTCGCCGATGATCCGCTTGCGGGTCGCGGCCGGCAGGCCGTAGCAGCGGGCGAAGAAGTCGAGGTATTCCCAGACCCGCATGTCGTCGTAGACCCCGAACACGTCCGGCATGAACCCGAGGACGCGGCGGACCTCGTTCGGGTTCCGACGGACGGAGAAGCCGGCGATCGTAGCGTCGCCGGCGGTCGGCTCGAGGAGCGTGGCGAGGATCCGGAGCGTCGTCGTCTTGCCGGCCCCGTTCGGGCCGACGAGGCCGAAGATCTCGCCCTCCGCGATCTCCAGGTCGACGCCGGCGACCGCGAGCGTGCGGTCGTAGCGCTTGACCAGGCCCTCGGCCGTGACGATCGCGGTCATTCGATCTCCCCGCTGATGGCGACGCTGAACTGGAAGCCGACGCCGCTGTCGAGCTGGTCGTTCACGAACCGGACGAGGACCTGGCCCGTCGCCGCGTCGACGTAGCGGCCCGGCGCCTCGATCGTATAGGCGGAGCCGTTGCCCATGTGGGGGAGCCGGGCCCAGAGCCCGCTCACCCGGTCGAACAGCTCCACCTCGGGGATGCCGTCGAGGTGCGGCGGCTGGCAGCCCGGCGGCACCTGGTTGGTCGCGTCCGTGCAGCGAACGGGCACGACCTCCAGCGGCTCGAGCTCGACCGCGGTCGGGCTCGGGAACGCGGCGCCGCCGAAGTTCAGCGCCAGCTGGAGCTCCGTCGCCGTGATCGCCCCGTCGAAGGCGATCGGCTGGTAGGCGATCGTCGCGGTGCCGGCGCCCATGTTCAGCGAGAACGGGTCCTTGCTGAAGAACGCGGCGTCGGCCGAGACGACCGAGGAGTGGATGAGGTCGCTGGCGAAGGTCGACGTGCCCTCCACCGTCAGGTCGGTCGGGTAGTAGTAGAGGACGTTCGCGTTGTGCCGGGCCGTCTGGTTCTCGATCCGGACGTCGAGGACCTCGGACCGGCCCCATGCCAGGACGACCGGGTTCGAGGCGTTCAGCGTCCCGACGTTGCCCCACATCGGGTCGTACGTCAGCTGGTCGATGATCGCGTGCCGGACCCGGATGCGGAGCCCGTCGTCGGTCAGCTGCGAGGCGTCGCCGAAGAACACCTGGCCGAAGATCCGGTCGGAGAGCGACTGGAAGAACGGATTGCCGCTCGGCCGCAGCGAGACCGTCTTCTCCTCGCCCGGACCGATGTCGCCGACGACCGCGACGGATCCGCCGAGCACGACCGCCACCTTCTCGAGGTTCTGGTCCGACTCGTTCCGGATCGTGCCCGTCAGGACGCCGTCGACGAGCGACAGCTGCGTCTGGATCAGCGGCACGGTCGTGGCGGATTCCGCCCGGATCGTCCGCAGCGACCCGAAGCCGACCGCGAGGTTCCGGACGAGCGACGGATCGCCCTGGACGACGTCGAGCGTGGCCGCGGTCCCGCCGATCGTGAAGTCGCCGCTGATCGGCGACGCGAGGAGCGCGCCGCCGGGGATCTCGACCTGGTACGTGGACCGCGACGGGGAGAACACGCCGAGGTAGACCTGGGCCGTGCCCTCGGTCGCGCCGGGTGCGCCGCGGACGATCGCGACCTCGTTGACGATGAGGTCGCTGCCGCGAAGTGCCGTCCCGAACCCGTAGGCCCCGACCGCGAACACGACGATGAGGACCGGCATCGTGATCCAGGCCAGCTCGCGGCGGTCGATCCGCCGGAGGACGAAGTAGTTGATCGGGCCGATGAGGAGGATGTAGCCGCCGAGGATCCCGATCAGCCCGCCGATCGGTGGGAGGGCGAGCGAGGCGAGCTGGCCCACGGCGCTCACGATCTGGCTGTCGTCGGCGGAGATGACCGGGCCTCCGGCCGTGCGGTTCGGCAGGAACCGGCGCCACATGCCCTCGACCTCGTTGCCAGCCGCGAGCCAGGCCACGGTGGGGTCGAAGCCGAGGATCGTGACGCTGCCGCTCCCGTAGTCGAGCTCGGCCGCCACGACGCGGTCGCCGGAGGTGGCGAGCGCCCGGCCCGCCCCGAGCGGACCGGCGAGGGCCGGGAGGTCGGTGGCGTCGGCGGGAATCGCCCCGACGAGGCCGCTGATCGATTCGGGCGCGATGTCGACGGTCGCCGTGGGCCGATACGGGATGAGGTCGTCCGGGAACCCGGAGAGCGTGCCGATGCCGGCGGTCCCACCCGCGATGACGAGCTCCCCGCCGGCGGCGATCCAGCCCCGGAGCGCCGCGACCTGGAGGTCCGTCAGGTTGTTGCTGTCGACGTCCTGCCAGATCAGGCGATCGAGCGTCGCCCAGCCCTCGACCCGTTCGGGCAGGTCCCGGATGCCGAGCGACACGATCGCCGCCGGGGCGCCGTTGGGGCTCGGGTCCAGGTCGAGCTCGCCGATGATGCCCTGCGGCCGCTCGGCGAGCACCCCGACGACGAGCTGTCCCGAGTCGTGGACGAGGTAGGCGACGTCGGCCGAGGCGATCGTGTCCGAGCCGGAGACGAGCTCGATCTTCACCGACCGCCCGAACGCCGGCGGTTGGGCGTGGAGGACGTAGACCTTCCGGGAATCGGTCGGCAGGTCGACGGCAACGGAGAATCGGGTCCGGCCCTGCGAGCCGCCGGCGAGGCGCAGCTCGCCCTGGATGGCCGGGCCGTCGTTCGTGAACTCGACCTCGATCGCCATCCACGACCCGACTCGCGTGTGGCCCTGGAGGAGGATCCTGGCGTCGAGGCCCACGGCCGCGGACGCCGACCCGACGAGCGGCCCGAGCAGGAGGGCGACGCCGAACAGCGCGGCGGCGATCGGGCGCACGAGCCGAGCGGTGCGGCGCGGCAGAGCGATGGCGAGCGGCACGACGACTCCTGCGGCTGGGCGACGACGATGGCGTTGCCGACCCGGTCGATCCTCCGGGTCGCAGCATCGACGCGGGGCCCACCCGAAAAGTTGCGCTGTCCCCGAATCGGCTCCGCCCGCGGTCCGACCGTGGCTATCGTACGATCCGGTCGCCAGCGATCGATTCGAGGCCGGGGCGGAGCGTCCGCGAGCTGCCCCCGCCGCTGGCCCCGCTCGGCGCATCCATCGAGGTCCACGTGCCCGTCGTCCGCCCGTTCCGCGCGCTCCGCTACGCGACGGAGGCCGTCCCCGACCTCGCCGAGGTCGTCGCCCCGCCGTACGACGTCATCGAGGCCGACGAGCATCGCCGGCTACTCGCGCGCCACCCGCGGAACGTGGTGCGCCTGGACCTGCCGGCCGCCGAGGCCGGCGACGCCGATCCCGACGAGCGCTACCGCCGCGCAGCCCGGCTCCTCGCGGCGTGGCGATCGGACGGCACCCTGCGGCGCGACCCACGCCCGACGGTGACCGTCGTCGAGGACGCGTACCACCTCCCGGGGCGGGAGGAGGAGCACGTCCGGCGCGGGTTCTTCGCCCGGGTCCGGCTCGAGCCGTTCGGGGACGGGATCCGGGCCCACGAGCGGACGCTCACCGGTCCGAAGGAGGACCGCTACCGGCTCCTCCGGGCGACGGGCGTCAACACGAGCCCGATCGTCGCGATGTACGAGGACGCGACCGGGCGCGTGCCCGAGCTCCTGGAGGCCGTGTCTGGCGGCCCCGCAGACGTCGATCTCATCGACGACCAGGGCGTCAGGCACCGGACCTGGACGCTCGTGGCGGGCTCGGACCCCGCCGCCGAGCAGCTCTGCGAGCTGGCGTCCGCGGCGACGCTCACGATCGCCGACGGCCACCACCGCTACGAGACCGCGCTCCGGTACCGCGACGAGCGACGGGTCGGGCCGGCGGGGGCCGATTCCGCCGGCGAGGACGTCCTGATGCTCCTCCTCGAGCCCCGGGCCGGTCCGCTCGACATCCTGCCGACCCACCGGGTGCTGCTGCGGCTCGGGGAGTCCGGCCTCTTGGCGCTGGGGGCCGGCCTCGACGGTCTCTTCGAGGTGGAGCGCGACGTCTCGTCGGAGCGGCTCATCGGCGACTTCGGGCCGCTCGGCGGCGCGCGCGGCGGCGACGGCCGGTTCGGGCTCTGGACGCGCGACGGCGGGGCCGTCCTGCACGCCCGGCGGGCGGCCTTCGCGGCGCTGCCGGCAACCGGCGGGCGAGCCCTGCGGCGGCTCGACGTGTCGGTCCTCGGCGCGGCGCTCGAGCAGCTCCTGGGTCTCGATGAAGCCGCGATCGCGGCGGGGGACCGGCTCGCCTACACGAAGGATGCGGCCACGGCGATCGCGCTCGTCGACGCGGCGACGGACGCTGCCGACGCCGCGGTCCTCCTCGAGCCGACGCCCGCGGCTGAGATCATGGCGGTCGCCGCCGAGGGCGACGTCATGCCCCAGAAGAGCACCTACATCTACCCGAAGGCCCTCACCGGCCTCGTCATCAACCCGCTGGAAGGCTGAGCCGATGCCCGAGACGACACCCGACGACATCCTCGCCCGGACCCAGGTCCCGCAGTCGAACGGCCGGCCCGTCCGCAAGGACGAGATCGAGATCCAGGAGCGCGGCATCTACGTCGAGTCGTGGCTGCCGGAGCGGCGGAGCCGGCGCAAGCCGCTGCTCTTCGTCCACGGCGAGCTCGGCGGCTCGTGGGTCTGGGAGCGATACCTCGGCTACTTCGCCGGCCGCGGTTGGGAGGGCCACGCGCTCAACCTCCGGAACCATCACTGGAGCCAGACCGCCGATCCGGCGGAGCTGTCGTTCGAGATGTACGTCGAGGACGTCGGCTCGGTGATGGACCGCCTGGGCCCGGGCGTCGTGGTCGTGGGCCACGGCATGGGCGGCCTCCTCGCGATGAAGGCCGCCGAGCGGCACCCGATCTCGGGGCTCGTGCTCATCGCGTCGGAGCTCCCGGGCGAGCTTCGGCTGCCGGTCCACCAGCACGAGCTGCGCGAGATCCCGGAGCTGTACGGCAAGTCCCGGATCGGCTGGGCCACCCTGCCCGAGAAGCTCCAGCGCGATCACCGCGACCTCACGATCGCCGACATCCTCCGGATCCAGCACCTCATGGGCCAGAAGCCGCACGAATCCGGCCGGGCGAAGCGGACGATGCTCCGCGGCATCCGGGTCGACCGCCGGTCGCTCGAGCAGCTGCCGCGGCTCGTCATCGGTGCCGGCCTCGACCAGCAGGTGCCGGTCGAGTCCGCCGAGCGTCTCGCCGAGTGGCTCGATGCGCCGTACGAGCCGTTCGGGGCCCACTCCCACTACGGCCTCGTCCTCGGCGAGAGCAGCTTCCAGCAGGTCGCCGACGCGATCCGGGCGTTCCTCGAGGCGCATCGGCTCTAGGCGTCCCGCCGGCGCGCGACGCGGTGACCGGAGGTCGCGCCACCCGCCCCGGACCCACGGCGTTTGTCACCCTGAGCGGGCGATTGGTATCATCCGCCGGTCCGCGAGATGCTTCGCGGGGCCCCGTGCCGCATTCGTCTAGAGGCCCAGGACACCGCCCTCTCAAGGCGGAGATCACCGGTTCGAATCCGGTATGCGGTACCACCACGACACGCCATCGGCCCGATCCGGACGAGGATCGGGCCTTTTCGTTACTTGCGCCGGTCG
>DASUMJ010000003.1:0-6659 GCA_036277775.1 Candidatus Limnocylindrales bacterium | reverse complement strand
TTCCGCCAGCTCTTCGGCGGCGGCTTCGCCCGGCTGTCGCTGACCGATCCGGAGGACCTGGCCTCCACCGGGATCGAGATCGTCGCCCGGCCGCCGGGCAAGAAGCCGCAGGCGCTCGCGATGCTCTCGGGCGGCGAGCGCGCCCTGACCGCCGTGGCGCTGCTCTTCGCGATGCTCGAGGTCCGGCCGGTGCCGTTCTGCGTCCTCGACGAGGTCGACGCGGCGCTCGACGAGGCGAACGTCGGCCGCTTCACCGCCGCGCTCCGCGAGCTGGCCGAGCGGACCCAGTTCGTCGTCATCACCCACAACCGCGGGACGATCGAGATCGCCGATGCGCTGTACGGTGTCACCGTGGGCGACGATTCCGTGAGCCGGGTGATCAGCCTCAGGCTTGACGAGGCCACCGAGCTCGCGGGCCGGCCCCGCGAGGCGCTGGCGGTCGGCCCGGCGGGCGGCGGGACCGGGAGCGCCGGCTCGGCCGGCGCCGAGATGGAGCCGGCCTGATCGTGGCGTACGACACCGGCGCCCCGGCTCCGGCGGACCTCGAGGCAGGGCTCGCCCGCAGTCGCGGCGGGTTCATGAGCCGCCTGCGCGGCCTGCTCGGCGGGGGCGGCATCGCCGAGGCCGACTGGGACGAGATCGAGGAGGCCCTCATCGCCGGCGACGTCGGGGCGGCGCTCGCGATGCGGGTCGTCGAGCAGGCCCGGTCGCGCCGCGATGCGCCGACGGCCGAGGCCGCCGTCCGTGCCGAGCTGGCCGCCCTCCTCGCTCCGCGCGACCCCGGCTGGGACCTTGGGTCAGCCGGCGCCGGCCCCGCGATCGTCCTCGTCGTCGGGGTCAACGGCACCGGCAAGACGACGACGATCGGGAAGCTCGCCCACCGCGAGACCCGGGCCGGCCGGCGCGTCCTCCTCGCGGCAGCCGACACGTTCCGGGCCGCCGCCATCGACCAGCTCCGGGTCTGGGCAGCCCGTTCCGGCGTCGAGGTCGTCGCGCACGCGCCCGGGGCGGACCCGGGGGCGGTCGTCTACGACGCCCTCGACGCCGCGATCGCGCGTGGCGCGGACGTGGTCATCGCCGACACGGCCGGCCGGCTCCACACGAAGTCCCACCTCATGGACGAGCTCTCGAAGATCCGTCGGGTGATCGATCGCCGCCTGCCCGGGGCGGTCCCGGAGACCCTGTTCGTGCTCGACGCCACGACGGGCCAGAACGGCCTCGCCCAGGCCGTCGCCTTCGACGAGGCCGTCGGACTCACCGGGATCGTGCTCACCAAGCTCGATTCGACCGCCCGCGGCGGAATCGTCTTCGCGATCGAGGACCAGCTCCGGGTCCCGGTCCGGTTCGTCGGGGTGGGGGAGGGAATCGACGACCTCCTGCCGTTCGAGCCCGATCGGTTCGTCGCGGCCCTCTTCGGTCCGGGCGCCGGGTGACCGGGGCGGGTCTGCCTCGCCGGCCCGTCCGCGCGGCGGTCGTCGGGCTCGCCCTCTCGGTCGTGATCGGCGGCTGCCTCGCCGACACACCGACGCCCGAGCCGGTCGCGTCGCCGACGGTCGAGCCTGAGCCGACACCGGTCGTCACCACCTTCGACCTCGATACGACGGTCTGGTACGGCGGGTTCGTCATCGCGCTCGGGCGGGCGACCGCCACCCTCGACGCGAAGGGCGGCCCGGTGGCCGTTGCGCTGACCCTCGAGAACCCCGGCGACACCGAGGCGACCCTCGACGGCCCGATCCGGCTGACGTCCGGGGACACGGTCGTGGAGCCGACGCGTGAGACCGACCTGCCGGCCGTCCCGGCGGCCGGCCGTGCCGAGGTGGTGGTGACCTTCGAGATCGTCGAGACGTTCGTCCTCGCCGAGGCCGCCGTCCGGATCGGCCGGGACACGGAGCACCAGGCGATCGTGCCGCTCGTGTCGGGATCGGAGACGGCCGCCGTCACGCTGGAGCCGCTCGTCGTCGAGATCGCGGCGGAGGGCCGGGCCGGCTCCGTGTTCGTGGACCTCTATCGCCTGGAGCTCCGGGCCGACCTGCCGGACTGGGACCAGGAGCTCCCGAGCGACGTCCTTGCCCTCACGCTCTTCTATCACGCGACCTTCCGGTCGGACTTCCCGGGCGGCGCCTCGTTCACGACCGACAACATCAACCTCCGGTTGCCCGACGGCGAGACGATCGGCGTGCGACGGGACGGCCGCAGCCACTCGATCGCCCTGCTCCGGCCGAACCGGCGGAACACGATCTCGAGCCGCTTCGAGGTCCCCGTCCCGGGCGGTGGGCGGTACGGCTTCATTGTCCGGGACGGCGCGGCGTCCGTGGTCATCCCGTTCGACATCGTGCTTCCCTGAGGCCCGCGACCGGGGTCGCCGGAAGCGTGCGGTACACTGCGACCATCCCGGTGTCGCCAGAATCCGCGCACCTCCCGGCCCGCCCAACCCGCGTCGTGCCGGCACCGAGCCCATCAGGAGACCGCAGGAACCCGTGTTCGACGCCCTCAGCGATCGGCTGCGCCGGACGCTCGCCACCCTCACCGGCCGCGGCCGGGTCAGCGAGGCGGACGTCGAGGTCGCGCTGCGCGAGATCCGCCTCGCACTCCTGGAGGCCGACGTCAACTTCAAGGTCGTCAAGGACTTCATCGCCCGCGTCCGCGAGCAGGCCGTCGGAGCGGAGATCCTCGGGAGCCTGACGGCCGGCCAGCAGGTCGTGAAGATCGTCCACGACGAGCTCGTCGCGCTCCTCGGCGTCGGGGACCGGGCCTTCCGACTCAGCGGCAACCCCGCCGTCATCTCGCTCGTCGGGCTCCAGGGCTCCGGGAAGACGACCTCGGCCGCCAAGCTCGCGCGATACGTCGTGAAGCAGGGCCGACGGCCGCTCCTCGTCGCGGCCGACCCGTACCGACCCGCCGCCGCGGACCAGCTCGAGACCCTCGGCCGCCAGCTCGACATGCCGGTCCACCGCGCTCCGTCCGGCACGGCCGTCGTCGACATCGCCCGGGGTGGCATGGATGCGGCCCGCCGGCTCGTTCGCGACACGGTCATCCTCGACACGGCCGGGCGGCTCTCGATCGACGAGGCGCTCATGGCCGAGATCGGGGCCGTCGACCGCGCCGTGCACCCGGTCGAGACCCTCCTCGTCGTCGACGCGATGACCGGCCAGGAGGCCGTCGGGGTCGCGCAGGCGTTCGCGGCCGCGGTCCCGGTGACCGGGCTCATCCTCACGAAGATCGACGGCGACGCCCGCGGCGGCGCGGCCCTCTCGATCGCGACGGTGAGCGGGATTCCCGTGAAGTTCCTCGGGACGGGCGAGAAGACCGATGCCCTCGAGGTCTTCCATCCCGACCGACTGGCCGGCCGGATCCTCGGGATGGGCGACGTGATGACGCTCGTCGAGCGGGCCCAGGAGGTCGTCGACGTCGAGCAGGCGCAGAAGCTCGAGGCCAAGCTCCGGAAGGCCGAGTTCACCCTCGAGGACATGCTCGAGCAGCTCCAGCAGGTCCAGAAGATGGGCCCGATCGGCCAGCTCGTCTCGATGATCCCGGGCCTCGGGGGCATGGCCAAGGAGGCCCAGGACGCCGTCGATCGCGGCGACATGAAGCGGACCGAGGCGATCATCCGGTCGATGACCCCTCGCGAGCGCCGCGACCCGACCGTCCTGAACGCCTCCCGCCGCCGGCGCATCGCCGCCGGCTCCGGGACCGGGCTCACCGATGTCAACCGCCTCGTGAAGCAGTTCACCGAGATGCAGCGCGTCATGAAGCAGCTGTCGACGATGAAGGGGAAGGGCGGCCTCGGCGGCGCCTTCCCCGGCCGCCGATAGCCTGGAGGTACGACCGTGGAACCGCGACCGGACGATCTGACGACGAGCGTCCCGATCGATTCCGTCCCGGCGACGCAGCCGGCGCCGATCTCGCCGCCGGCCGTGCCGGCGGAGGCGGCGATCGAGGAGAACGGCCACGCCCCGACGTCAACCGTGGCCGCCGGCACACCGACACCCGGTTCCAGCCGGGCTCGCTGGCTGGTCGGCGGCGGCGTGGCCGTGGCGGCGGTCGCGGTCATCGCGATCGCGGCCGTCATGCTCGGCGCGCGACCGCTGCCGGAAGTCCTGAAGTACGTGCCGGCCGATGCCGCCGTGGTCGTGGAGCTCCGTCCGGAGCTGCCCGGCGACCAGCGCCAGCAGCTCGGCAACTTCCTGGCCCACTTCCCGGGCTTCGACGACCAGTCGATCCTCGACGACAAGATCGACGAGGCGCTCGAGCGGCTGTTCGAGTCCGGCAGCAGCGGCCTCGACTACGGCACCCAGGTGGAGCCGCTGCTCGATGGCCCGATGGCGGTGGCGGTCACCGGCCCCGGCCTCGAGGCGATGGCCGGCGGCGCGAGCGACGGCGACGGCTTCCTGCTCGCCGCCACGACCGATGGCACGGCGACGTGCGAGTCGATCTTCGAGGCGACCGAGGTCGCTGCGACCCACCGCGACATCGAGATTCGAACGGTCGCGGGTGAGGTCGCCTGCGCCATCCACGATCGCTACCTCCTGGCCGGGACGGTGGCAACGGTCACGGCCGCCCTTGACGCCCGGCTCGACAACGCGGGCGTCGACACGAACGACCGCTACACGGATGCCCGCGACCGCCTCGAGGGCGACCAGCTCGCGACCGCCTTCGTCGACGGCTCGGCGATGGCCGCGATGTTCGATTCGACGGTCGAGATGTTCGGCCAGTCGCTGACCGAGCTGGCCGAGGACTTCTGGCTGATCCAGGGCCTCCGGGCCGAGGACGATGCGCTCGTCGTCGACGCCTACGGCCCGGCCATGCCCACGGCCACGCTCCCCTCCGGTGCGCCGAGCACGGCGCCGGCGGCCGAGAGCCGGTTCGCGGCGGTGCTGCCGGCCGACACGCTCGGCTACGTCGAGGTCCACGGCGTCGGCGCGTCCGTCGCCCGGGCGATCGCGGGCATGGAGGCCGATCCCGACCAGGCCGAGGCGCTGGCCCAGCTCCAGACGGCGATCGCGGCCCTGGGCGGTGCCGAGAACCTCACCAGCTGGATCCAGGAGCTCGGCCTTGCGGTCCTGCCGACCGACGACGGCGTCGGCGGTGTCCTCCTGTTCCGCGGCACCGACGCGGCGGCCGCGGAGGCCCGCGTCGCCCAGATCCGGAACCTGCTCGTCATCGCCTCGGTCGGGACCGACATCACCGTCCGCGACCGCGAGCACGGCGACGTCACGATCACGACCGTCGACCTCGGCGACCTGTCGTCGCTGCTCGAGGGCCTCGGCGGCCTCGGCGGCGTCCCGGGTGCCCCGACGGTCCCGGTGCTCCCGACCGATGACGAGCTCGCGCTCGAGTTCGAGCTCGCGGTCCGCGGCGACCTCGTCGTGATCGCCTTCGGGGCGGGGGTCGTGGAGCGCGTGCTCGACACCTCGTCGTCGTCGTCGCTCGCGACGACGGGTACGTACGGCCGGGCCGTCCAGCTCGCCGGCGCGACGAACGACATGCAGGTCTACCTCGCCCTCGACTCGGCCATGGGGATCGTCACGACGTTCCTGCCGGCCGACGAGCGAGCGATGTTCGAAGAGGAGCTCGAGCCGTATCTCGAGCACGTCGCCGGGGTCGCCCTGACCTCGCGGACGTCGAGCGCCGGGTCGCACACCCGGATCGTCTTCACCGTCAAGTAAGCTACCGGGCCGGCAAGCCCGGACCACCTGGAGGGATCCACCGCCCATGGCCGTTCGCATCCGCCTGACGCGCGTCGGCGCGAAGAAGCAGCCGGCGTACCGCGTCGTCGTCGCCGACTCGCGGGACGCCCGCGACAGCCGCTCGATCGAGACGATCGGGCACTACAACCCCCGGACGGACCCGATCGAGCTGGCGATCGACGCCGACAAGGCGAAGGCCTGGCTCGCGAAGGGCGCCCAGCCGTCCGACACCGTCGCGCGACTCCTCCGGGTCGCCGGCGTCCTGCCCGCCACGAAGTAGGTCCGACATGGCAGCCAAGGAACTCGTCGAGTACGTTGCGAAGTCGCTCGTCGACGACCCGGCCTCGGTGACCGTCACCGAGGTCGAGGACGGCGACGGGACGGTCATCGAGCTCCACGTCGCCGAGGACGACATGGGCAAGGTCATCGGCCGGAACGGCAGCGTCGCCAAGGCGCTCCGAACGCTCCTCAAGGTCACCGCCGCCCGCGACGGGAGCTCGGTGACGCTCGAGATCCTCTGAGCGAGCGCCGGGACGCCGTCGGCGGCGCCGACGCCGCCGACGTCGACGCCACGGAAGCCTCCGTCGCGGGCGCGGCCGGCGGTGACGTCGTCGGCGCAGCCGCCGGGACGCGCCTGGTCGTCGGTCGCGTCCGGGGCCTCCACGGGCTCCATGGGGTCGTCCGGGTCGAGGTCCTCACCGACCGGCCCGAGGAACGGTTCGCGACCGGCCGGGTCCTCCATCGCGAGGGCACGGCCGCGCCCCTCACGATCGCGGCGTCAGGACCGGTCGAGGACGGCCCCGGCTGGCGCCTGCAATTCCGCGAGATCACGTCCCGGACCGCGGCGGAGCCGTTCCGCGAGGCCTACCTCGAGACCGAGGTCGATCGATCATCCGACCTCGAGCCCGGGGCCGCGTACTGGCACGAGGTCGTCGGCGCCGAGGTCCGGGGGCTCGACGGCGGGTCCCTCGG
>DASUMJ010000002.1:0-5170 GCA_036277775.1 Candidatus Limnocylindrales bacterium | reverse complement strand
CGCCAAGCGCCACGGGGTGGCGATCCTGCCGGTCGATGTCAACGCCTCGAGCTACAAGACGACGACGGAGTGGGCGGGACGGCCGGGCTGGGCCCTGGCGGGCGCGGCCGGCGACGACGGCTCGCACGACGGGGACGAGGGTGAAGCAATCCCCGAGGGCGCCGGGATCCGCGAGCGGCCGCGGCCGGTCCGATCCTCGGCCTGCTTCAACCCGACCGCGGCGGCGCGGGACCGCTGGGCGGCCGCCGATGCCGTCGGCTGGGGGGTCCGGCTGGGCCTCCATCTCGTGAAGGGGATCGGCGAGCAGCACGAGGAGCTGCTCGATCGCGAGCTGGCCCGAGGGCCGTACGTCTCGCTCGCCGACATCGTGGAGCGGACCGGCCTGCCGGAGGAAACCATCGAGCGGCTCATCCGGACGGGGGCGCTGGATTCGCTGGGGCGGCCGCGGCGCGAGCTCCTGTGGCAGCTCCGCGAGGTCGCCGGGGCGTCACGGGGACGGGTGGACGGCAGGGCGGTGCGTGCCGCCGGCCGGGCGGCGGGGAAGCGATCCGCCGCGGCGGGCCGGCCGATGGACCTGCGGTTGCCCGCCACCGATGCCCCGGCCCTTCCGGCGATCACCGAACCGGAGCGGCTGGGGGATGCCTACGCGGTGGTCGGGCTCGATGCCCGGCGCCAGGTCGTGTCGCTCTTCCGTGACGCGCTCGACCGACTCGGGGCGGTGACGAACGCGTCGCTCGCCGACCGCCGGCCGGGCCGGGTCCGTCTCGGCGGGCTCGTCGTGACGCGACAGCACCCGATGACGGCGAAGGGCACGGTCTTCCTGGCCCTCGAGGACGAGACGGGGATGGTGAACGTCACGCTCTGGCCGGATACCTGGGCCCGGCTGCGCGGGGTCGTCCGCCGTCACGCGCTTCTCCTCGTCGACGGCGACCTCCAGCGCGAATCGTCGGTCGTGAACGTCGTCGCGCACGAGGTCCGGCCGCTGGCGGAGGTCGCGACCGCGGCCGGTGGACCGGAACGACCCGAGGGCGTCCGACAGCTCGGCCACGCCGGGATGCGGCGGCTGGGATGAGAGCTCGGACGACCGCCACCGGAGCCCGTCGCCGGCGGGCCGCTGCCCAGCGGCCCCGGCCGCGCATCGGCCGGGAGTGGGCCCTCAGCCGCGTGCGGCCTTTCCGGCCCGGGCCCGCTGCTGTGCCTTCGCCCGCGCCCGGTTCGCCGCATTCGCATTCGAGAGGGCCAGGAACCGCCGGTACCAGGCCGCCGACGCGGCGAAGAAGATGCCCGACAGCGGGCCGACCGACAGCGCCGAGAAGACGAGTCCCTGCTGCTGGGCCGGATCGATCGGGTCCGATGACAGCCCCGGAGCGATCGCATAGATGAACACCGCGTACGCGGCCACGTCGACGAGCGAGACGATGAGCCCGAGCAGGTAGCTGGCCCGCTTCGCGAAGAACCCGACGATGAAGATCGGCGCCATCGCCGGCGGGACCACGAGGGCCTGGAACATGAGGCTGCCGATGACGTTCGTCGGTGCCACCGCAACGGCGATCGTCCCCCCGATGACGAGCGCGACCGCCACGAGGAACGAGCGCGACCGGATCAGCCACGGGAGCGCGGCGATGTCCTCGCGAACGTGGGCCGGACGGTAGGCGTTCCGGAAGGCCGCGGTCAGGCTGGGCCGCTCGAACGAGGCGGCCGACGCACGTTGCGGGCGCGCCGGCGCTGCCGCCGGTGCCT
Organism: Candidatus Limnocylindrales bacterium; assembly: GCA_036277775.1. Lineage (GTDB taxonomy): Bacteria > Chloroflexota > Limnocylindria > Limnocylindrales > CSP1-4 > UBA5189. The sequence continues at coordinate 3,430 of DASUMJ010000002.1, read as the reverse complement.
CGGCCCCGGCCTCCGACTCGGGGGCGTCCACCTCCCCCAGCTGAACCTGCCGGTAACGGCGTCGCGCGTCGGCGCGGTCGGTGCGCTTCGCACGTGCCACGGGTCACTCCTCGGTGTGTCGTCGGGCGCGCCGGAGCCTGGCTCGGGCGGCGCGGTGGACGGCATCGTACGCGGAACGTGGTCCGGGTGCGGTGTCGCGCCTCGCCGGGTGGGTGAGCTGCGGCTCGACTTGGCGGCGCATCGGGTCCTCTCGCGTCCGTGGCGTGATCCGGGCGTGAGCCGGCGGTGAGGCGGCGTTGATCCGGGCATGAGTCGGCGGTGAGGCGGAGTTGAGCCGGAGGTGAGCGACCGCGACTCGGCGGTTGAGCCGTGGATGAGTGCCCGCTGGTACAACGGTCCGGCCGCCCCGCCCGGCGCCCGGAGCCTGCCCGCCCGGAGGTCGATCGGTGGATCGTGCTCGTGCCGCGGCGGCGGCTGCCCTCTTCACCCTGCTCCTCGCCGCGACCGTGGCGCTCGGCGCCGCGGCGCCGATCCTTCGTCCGTCCGTCGTGGCTCCCGCCGCGGCCGTGGCCTGGCCGCCCTCGTCGCTCGTCGTGACGGAGGTCCAGACGGGCGGCGCCACCGCATCGGACGAGTTCGCCGAGATCGGGAACATGGGTGCCGCGGCCGTCGACCTCGCCGGCCTCGAGATCGCGTACGTGACGTCCACCGGCGGCACGATCACCCGGAAGGCATCGTGGACGGCGACGCTCCTCCTCGAGCCGGGGCGCCATCTCCTCATCGCCAACGGCTCCGGAGCGTTCGCGGCCGTCGCCGATGCCGTCTACAGCGGCGGGTTCGCGGCGACCGGCGGGGCGATCGTCCTGCGGCCGATCGGTGGCGCCCCGGTCGACGCCGTCGGCTGGGGCGACGCGACGAACGCCTTCGTCGAGGGCGCTGCCGCGCCGGCTCCCGCCGCCGGCACGAGCCTCGAGCGACGTCCGGGCGGCCTCGATGGCAACACCATCGACTCGAACGACAACCTGGCCGATCTCTTCGTCCAGGCGACGCCGAACCCCCAGAACCTCGGCGCGCCGCCGATTCCGGCGCCCGGCCCGGGCCCGACCCCGACCGCTGCGCCGACGCCCGTACCGACGGCGGCACCGTCGGCAACGCCCCAGCCCAGCGGGAGCGCGTCGCCGCAGCCGTCCCCCGACCCGACGGCATCGCCGACGCCCGACCCGACCGGGACCGCTGCGCCGACCGATCCGGTGCCTCCGAGCGGCACGCCCGAGCCCACCGGGACCGCTGCACCGACGCCATCTCCGGCCCCGAGCCCGACCCCGAACCCGACCTCGACGCCGACGCCCACGCCGACGCCCACGCCGACGCCCACGCCGCCGCCGACACCAGAGCCCACGACCGCCCCGACGGTGGCGCCGACCCTCGAGCCGACCCTCGAGCCGACGACCGACCCGACCGTCGCGCCGACACCGTCCCCGAGCGCAACCCCGGCGACCACGCCACAGCCCTCGACGACACCCGGCGCCACGCCCACGCCGGTCCCCACGCCGCTCGCCCTCCCGATCGCCGACGTCCGAGCCCTCCCGCTCGACGCCGCGGCCATGATCTCGGGCACGCTCACGACCGACCTCGGCGCCCTCGAGTCCGGCCGTGTCGGGTTCGTCCAGGACGGGACCGGCGGGATCGCGGTCTACCTCGACGCAGCGCCCGCCGTGCCGTTCCCGGCCGGCACGGTCGTCCGCCTCGCCGGCACGGTCGACGAGCGCTACGGAGCCCGTACCCTGCGGGTCCCGGTCGCCGACGTCGTCGAGCTGGGTCCCGCGCCCCTGCCGGAGCCGTTCGCGGCCACGACCGGCGGCATCGGCGAGGCGCTCGAGGGACTCCGCGTCCTGATCGAAGGGACGACCGCAGGCTCGCCGACGACCTTCGCCGATGGGCTCGGGCTCCTCGTGGACGACGGGACCGGCGAGGTCCGCGTCATCGTCGGTCCGGACGCCCTCGCCGGCGCTGGCGTCCCCGCGGGGACCCGCGTCCGCGTCACCGGGCCCGTCGGCCAGCGCGACAGCTCCGGTACCGGGGCCGGCGGGTACCGGATCCACGCGACCGAGCCGGGCGAGCTCGAGGTGCTCCCGGCACCCACCCCGACGCCCGGCCCCACGCTCACCCCCGGACCGTCGCCGTCCGACGGCGCGCCGGCATCGCCGTCCGCCAGCCCGGAACCGACCCCCAGCCCGGCGCCCACGGCGACCGCGGTCCCGTCCCCGGCCCCCGGGATGTCGATCGAGGACGCGCGCGACCGACCGGCCGGCGCCCTCGTGACGGTCACCGGCGTCGTGGCCGCGGAGGCGGGGCGGATGGGCACGCCGTCGCTCGTCGCCATCGTCGACGAGACCGGCGGGATCCTCGTCCGGGTGCCCGACGGCGTGCCGTCGCCGCGGCGGGGGATCGTCGTGACCGTCACCGGACCCCTTGCCGACCCGTACGGCCAGCTCGAGATCCGGCCGGGAGCCGCCGGACTCGAGGTCCTCGGCGGCGGGTCGGTGCCCTGGCCGCTCGCGATCGTGGCGGGGGACCTCGGTGAGGCGACGGAGGGCCGGCTCGTCTCGATCGTCGGCACGGTCGTCTCGACGCCCCGGAAGGCCACGAGCGGCGACCTGACGATCGACCTCGTCGATCCCACCGGCCGGTCGTTCCGGGCGATGGCGGACGCCTCGAGCGGCCTGACCGCCTCGGACCTCCGGGCCGGGGCGACGTACCGCCTGACCGGCATCGTCGGGCAGCGAGCCTCCAAGAAGGGCGCGCTCGACGGCTACCGGGTCTGGCTTCGCGATCGTGCGGACGTGGCCGCGGATCCGTCCGGTCCTGCCGGCGCCACCCCGTCGCCCGGCGCGGGGGCGGGTGCCAGCCAGGTCGTCGCGATCGCCGTGGCCCGCGAGCTCGACGACGCGCCCGCCGTCGTCGAGGGCATCGTGACCGCAGGACCGGGCCTCCTCGACGACGACGGCCGCCGGATCGTCATCCAGGACGCGACCGGCGGGATCGAGGTGCTCCTGCCCGTGGACGCCGGGCCCCTCGCCATCGGGGCGCGGATCCGCGCGGCCGGCACGATCGGGCGTGCCTGGGACGCGCCCCGGCTTCGCGCCACGACCGTCGACGTCGTCGCCAGCGGCGTGGCGGTCACGCCGCGGTCCCTGGCCCGGGCGCCGGGCGAGCCCGACGAGTGGCAGCTCGTCCGGATCGCCGGGACCGTCACCGACGTCACGCGGCTCGGCGACCGCTGGCGAGCGGACGTCCGGATGGGCTCGGTGACCATCCTCGTGACGGGGCTCTCGGGCGCCGGGATCGCGTCGACCGCGATTGCGGAGGGCCGGGCCGTCACGATCGTCGGGATCGTGCGTCGCCCCTACCCGACCGCGACGGATCGCCG
>DASUMJ010000001.1:0-12497 GCA_036277775.1 Candidatus Limnocylindrales bacterium | reverse complement strand
CGACGCCCGCACCGCTGCCCGAACCGCCGCCGACGCCGATCGCGATCGCACCGGTCGTGGCGGTGATGAACGTCCCGTCCGTCGCGCTGACCGTGACGCTCGAGGCCGACGTGACGGTGCTCGCGCCACCGATCGTCGCCGTCGTGGTGTTCGCGACGCGGTTGCGGGAGTAGGCCCCCGCGCCACCGAGCGAGATCCCGGCACCACTGCCGGCAGCGACGGCGCCAGCGAAGCCGATCGACTTCGTGTCGATGAGGGCGGTCGTCGACGACTCCACGAGGACGGCGCCGGGCGTGTCGATCGTCGACGCGTCGACAGCGGCGACGACGATCGTGCCGATCGTGTTGAGGGCCACGGCGCCGGCAAGCGATCCGCTGTAGGAGCCGCCGGCGGTGAGCGAGACCGAGAAGGCGGCGGAGGCGGCGTCGGCGTCGATCGTTGAGGTGTCTCCCGCCTTGACCTTGACGCTCGGGGTGCCGGCACCGGCCCAGACGACGGAGCCGTTCCGAATCCAGGCTTCGACCGTGTTCGTGATCTGGTTCGCGGTCACCGCGCCTGCGATCACCGCACTTCCGCCGACGCCTTGGCTTGCAGTGACGGCGACCGCGCCGACGATCGCGAGGCTGTCGATGAAGCCGTTCGAGGTCGCCTCGACCGTCAGCGAGGCGACACGGTCGCCCGAGGCCCCGACGCTCGTGGCGTCGACGATCGCACGGGTCGTGTTCGCGATGCCGTTGATGGCGATCGAGGCGGCCGCAGCCAGCCCGACCGTGCCGCTCGACCCGGCGGCGATCGCGGCGGCCGCGCCGCCGGCGTCGGCATCGATGTCGCTCGAGTCCGTCGCCGTGACGCTGACGGCGCCGTTCGTGTCGACGGTCGCGCTCAGAAGCCTCGCCTCGATGACGCTGGCGATGTCGTTGATCGCCACGGAGCCGGCGGCCGCGAGCGAGAAGCCGGAGCCACTCGCCGCGGTGAGCGCACCGGCGATGCCGAAGGCGAGGACGTCGATCTTCGTCGTGCTGGTGGCGCTGACGGTCAGCGAGCCGACGTGGACGGTCGCATCGTCGATCGCCGCGGTCGTCGTGTTCGTGACCTCGTTGCTCGTCCAGGCGACGGCGATGGTGACGCTTGCGCCACCGCTGCTCGTGAGGACGATGCCGATCGCGATCGCACCGGCGTCGGCGTCGATCGTGGCGTCGTCCGTGGCGGTGACGAGCAGCAGCCCGGTCGTCGTGATGACGGTCGTCGCGCCGAGGACCGCAGCCGTGACGTCGTTGTCGATCGTGTTGAACGAGATCGCGCCCGCTCCGGCCGCCGCGATCCCGGACTTGCCGGATCCGCCGGCGCCGCCACCGGCGACGGTGAATGCGTCGATCGTCGACGTCGACGAGGCGTTGACCTCGACGCTGGCCGCCGAGACCTGGGCGCCGTTCCAGATCTGGGCCGTCGCGGCGTCGGTGACGTCATTCACCGCGATCGAGATGCCGATCGCGAACCCGGTCGGCGGGTTCGCCGCGAGGACGATCGCCACGCCGCCGCCGTCGGCATTGATAAGCGCGTGGTCGAGGGCCTTGACGAGGACGCTGCCGCCGGTCGTGACGCTGCCGCCGTTGATCTCGGCCAGGGTCGTGTTCGCGATCGTGTTGTAGGCCACGCTCCCGGCGCCGCCGATGCCGAAGCCGCTGCCCGATCCCGAGGACAGGCTGCCGGCGATGCCCAGGGCCAGGGAGTCGATCTCGGCGTGGGATTCGGCGATGACATTCACGGCGCTCGAGGTCGTCGTGATCGTCGCGTTCTGGGTCGCGGCGGTGGTCGTGTTGCCGATGTTGTTGACCGCGAACGCCGCGCCGACGCTGATCGTCTGCCCGCCGCTCGTCGTGACCCCGGCCCCGAGCGCACCGGCGATCGAGTTGATCGTCGGGTGATCGGTGGCGGTGACCGAGACATCGGCGGCGCTGATCGTCCCGCCGCTCAGCCGAGCCTCGATCGTGTTGTGGATGTCGTTGAGCGACCCGGCGCCTGCGCCGTTGAAGGAGAAGCCGGAGCTCGACCCGCTGGAGTAGCTGCCGCCACCCGCGAAGGTGTAGGCGTTGATCGTGGCTGTGGACTCAGCGAGGAGCTCGACGGACCCGGTGACGGTGAGGGTGGTAGTGGGGGCTGAGGTCAGGAGCTCGGCCTTGACCTCGTTCGTGATGTCGTTGGAGGCGATCGAGATGCCGAGGGCGAGGGCCTGCGGGGGCCCGTTCGTCATGACCACGAGGCTGAGGCTGCCCGCAGCCGCGGTGATCTCGGTCTGATCGGTCGCGGTCACCCGGAGGTCGCCGCCGACCGTGCTGCCCGCGTTGGACAGCTTGGCGTTCACCTTGTTCGTCGTCGAGTTGCCAGAGCCGCTGCCGGCGCCCGCGAACGACGTGCCGCCGCCGGAGCCGGTGTTCATGACGCCGGCGATCCCGACGGTGAGGGCGAAGATGAGCGCGGTGCTCGTCGCCTCGATCGTGAGGTCGGTGGCCGCCTCGAGCGGTCCGAAGGCCGTGGCGCTGACCTCGTTGGCGATGTCGTTGAAGGCGAACGCGGCGCCGGCGCTGACGGCGTCTCCGCCGCTGTTCGTCTGGGACAGCCCGAACGCGGCCGCACCCGACACGGCGTCGATCTCGCTGTCGTCCTTGGCGAAGAGCCGGATCTCACCGGCCAGCGCCTTGACGAGCTTCGTCGACGAGTTCGTGATGGCGGCGGAGACGAGGTTCTTGATCGAGTTCACGACCACCGAGCCGGCGCCGGTGAAGTTCGTCGACGAGCCGGACCCGCCCGTCCCGATGCTGCCGCCGCCGGCGATCGCCCAGCCGTCGATCTCAGCCTCGCTGATCGCCGTCAGCTTGACGTCCAGGCCGGCCGTGACGTTCGAGGCCTCGATCTCGGCGCGGACGAAGGCCTCGATCTCGTTCAGGACGATCGATGCACCGATCGCGGCGCCCGAGGCGTCGGCGGCGACGATGAAGGCGCCCGCGCCGGCGATGCCGAGGATGCTCGACGTGTCCTTGGCGTCGATGAGCACGGAGCCGCCGGCGGTCACCCCCGAGTTGCTGATCGACGCGACCGCGTCGTTGTCGATCGCGTTGAAGACGAGGCTGCCGGCGGCCTGGATCGTGAACCCGCCGGTGGACGTCGCCGTCGACACCGACCCGGAGATGCCGAGCGCGAGGCTCCAAAGATCCCCTGCCGACTCGCCGAGGAGCTCGACGTTGCCGGCCGCGTTCACCGTCGCGCCGCTGATCGTGGCGCGCGCGTTGCTCGTGACCTCGTCGATCGCGACGGCCGCGCCCAGGCCCACGCTGTCGCGCTCCGCCTGCGACCACTCGATCGCCGCGCCGCCCGCGTCGACGGTGATCTTGCCTTCGTCGCGCGCCTCGAGCCGGACCTTGCCGCCGTTCGCGGTCGTGATCGGCGCCGACCAGAAACCGATGATCTCGGCGTTCGTATGGTTCTCGACGGTGTTCCAGCTGTAGGCGCCGGCGACGTTGAGATTGAGCGCCGAGCTGTCCTTGCTCTCGGCGCCGGTCACCGTGTTCGTCGCTGCCGCGGCGATCGTGAGGGCGAAGATGTCGGCCGAGGACGTCGCCGTGATGACCAGGTCGCCACCGGCGGCGACCGTCGAGTTGTCGACGGCGGCACGGACGTTGCCGATCACATCGTTGATCGCGATCGACGCGCCGAGGCTGAATGAGCTGCCATCGGTGCGCGCAATCGCGGCGCCGCCGCCGTCCGCCGTGATGTCCGAGTCGTCGGTCGCAGTGACGCTGACCGGCGCGCCCGCGCCCGAGGACACGCTGCTGTGCGCCTCGATCAGGGCTTCGACCGTCGTCTCGATCGAGTTCCCGGAGCCCGAGCCGGCGCCCTGGAAGGCAAAGCCCTTGAAGCCGTCGGAGTCGTTCTTGTTGAGGGTCCCGGCCGCCGTCACCGTGATCGCGAGGATCTTGGCCTTCTCCTTCGCGAGGAGGACGACCCCACCCGAGGAGGCGGCGACTGTCGAGTCGCTCACCCGCACCCGGACGACGTTCGTGATCGAGTTGAGGGCGATGCTCGCGCCCAGGACGTACGTGCTGTCCGCCTTCTGGAGGCCCTTGGCGTTGGCGTTCGAGGTGACGTCGATGGCGGCCAGGGCGCCGGCGATCGCCTGGATGTCGCTCTCGTCCTCGGCCGTCACCGAGACCGCGGTCGCCGTCACGGTCGAGTCGACGATCTCGGCCCGGACGGTGTTGGTGATGTCGTTGTCCGAGCCGGCGCCGGCGCCGGAGAACTCGAGGCCACCGCTCGCCTCGCACGGGACCGGCTCGGAGTCGCCCCACACCTCGGTGCAGTTCTCGGCCGGCTGGTTGTTCTCGTCGTGCTCCTTCTTCGCAACGGCGCCGCTCAGCGACCGGGACTTGATCTCGCCCTTGGACTTCGCCGTCACGTTCACGGCGCCGGCGGAGGTGACGCCCGCGGTCATGAGAAGCGCGAACACGGTCGCGGTCAGCTCGTTGCTGGCGATCGAGGCGCCGACGCCGGCCGTCGCGTTCTCGAGGGCGATCGACGTCGCGGTCGCCTTCGCGTCGAGCAGGGCGTCGGTCTTCGCGTCGACCTTCAGGTCGCCGCTGGTCGTGACGATCGTCCCCTTGCCGGTGGCCGAGGTCGTGCTCCCGATGTAGTTCGCAGCGAAGGAGCCGGCCACCCCGATCCGGGCGTCGCTCGCGCCGGAGGTTGCCTCAGCCTCGTACTTGTGGGTGAGGTCGCCGCTGCCGGCATCCTTCATCACGGCCTCGATCGTCACCGCGGAGCCGCTGACGCTGCCGTTCCCGATCGATGCCTCGTTCGTGAGGTCGACGTCGTTCACGGCGACGGCGACGCCGATGGACCCGGCGGTCGAGCCCTCGTCATCGTCGACGCCCTTGGCGCTGCCGTCCGCGGTCGCCTTGGCGTCGGTGTTCGCGCTCGAGCTGACCTTCACGAGCCCGGTCGCGGTGACCGTGACCCCGTCCGCGATCGTGGCGCGGACGATGGCGTCGACGAGGTTCATCGAGATGGCCGCCGCGACGGTGACCTTCGTGCCGCCGGAGTCGGCCTTGGCTTCTGGAGTGTTCGTGTCGGACGTGCCGGCCGGCTGGCCGGTCGAAGCATCGGACGCGTCGGTGGCGACCTTGAGGTTGTCGTCTGACTTCTCGTTGATGTCCTTGCCGCTGCTGTCCGTGCCGTTCGGGTCGGCGTCGGCCTTGCCCTCGGCGCCGGCCGAGCTCGCGTCTGCCTGGGTGGTGCTCTTCGAGGTGCCGGCGGCGCTGACGGTGATCGCGCCGACCGCGCTCACGTCGCGCTGGAGCTGAGCGTCGACGAAGTGGTTGGCCCAGCTGAGGGCGATCGCGGCTCCCAGCGCCGCGGTTCCGCCCTTCGCGGCGCCCTTGGCCTTGGTCGTGACCGTTGCGGTCTGGGTCGCGGTCTCGGACAGGGCGCCGGTCAGCGTCAGGGCGCTGCCGGTGCCGATCCTCGCGCTCGTCGTGACGTTCGAGACGGTGACCGCGATCTGGGCGCCGAGCGAGAAGCTGCCGCTGCCCGTCGTCGCGCCGCCCGTGGCCTCCGTCGTGACCGTGTTCGTCGAGGTCGCATTGACCGTCAAGTCGTCCGCACCAGTGAGCACCGAGCCGTCCGGGAGCCGGGCGGTCGTGGTGTCATTCACGACCGTCATGGCCCAGGACGCACCGACACCCGTCGTCTCGCCGTCGGCCGTCTGCTTGGCGCCGGCCTTCGCGATGCCTGAGACCTTCGAGGTGGCTGCCAGGGTGAGGTCGGCGCCGCCGACGTCGACCGGATCGCTGCCCTCGATACCGGCGGTCGTGTTGTAGACGACGATCGTGACTGCGATGGACCCGGCCACGCCGACGTCGCTGCCGCCCGCCCCGGAGGTCGAGTCGGTCGTGAACGTCGACGTTCCCGAAGCCGGCGTCACGGCTTCGACGATCACCGTAGAAGCATTGATGTCGGCGTTCCGCGCGAGGTAGGCCTTCGTGGTGACCACGGCGTAGTTCACGGAGACGGCGATCGCCCAGCCCGAGGTCGCGTCGCTCGTCGGCGGCTTCGTCGTCCCGTCAGGCGTCGCGGACCCGTTGTCCGTGTAGGTCACCACGGCACCGACCGTGGCCAGCAGCGTGACGTCGCCGGAGCTCGTGCCGCGGTAGATCTTGTAGCCGGTGGCGCCGCTGACCGCCTGCCACTCGAGCTTGATCGTCTTCTTCGTCGCGCCGCTCGCGATCTCGAGGCTGGCCTCCGGGCTGGCGAGGCTCTCGGCGCCGTCGTAGAGCGCCGTGATCCGGTAGTAGTAGGTCGTGTCGTCGGCGAGCGAGCCGCCGTCCTGGGCGGTGAGCTTCGGCGCGTCGGGCGAGAACTTCACGTTGCCGGCGTCGGCCGTCGCGGTCACGACGTGCTTCGCCCCAGCGTGGACCTTGACCGAGCCACCAGCGACCGCGATCGTCCGCGCAGCCGAGCCGTCGGCCGGGGCGATGTAAGCCTGGGTCGTGGCGAAGAACACGTTGACGGCGAGGGCCGCGGACTTGTCCTGGCTGCCCTCGGCGGTCTTCGACTGGTTGTCGGCCTTGCCGTCGGCCTCCGCTTCCTGCACGGACGTGCCCGTGATCTTGGCGCCGACGGCGAGGCTGCCCGAGCAGCCGGTCACGTTGTGGATCGTGTCGGAGTCCATGCCCGAGTAGGAGCAGGTTCCGGTAATTCCGTCGCCCGTGAACGTCCCGGTGACGGCGAAGCTGGCCGTCGAGTCCACCTCGAGGTCCTGCGGGCTGCCGGGTGCCTCGACGAGGGTCGTGGCCACCCGCACATTCGTCGTCGCCTTCTGGGTCGGGTCGTTCGGGTCCGTGCCGGTCCCCTGGGCGCCCTTCGGGCTGGCCGTCGCCGTCGTCGGCGCCTGGTCGTCGGCATCGGCCGAGACGGTCAGGTTCTTGGCGGTGATCGGGGTGGCGTTGGTGCTGTCGATGAAGGCCTCGGAGGTGATGACGAAGACCGCGACCGCGATGCCGGCTCCCAGGCCCGACGCAGACGAGTCGGCATTCGTCGCGACTTTCGTCTTGACGCTCGAGCTGATCGTGACGTCGCCGGTCGGCGTCGAGATCGAGCTCGTGCCCGACAGCTGGCTCCGGCCGATCGCGAGGACGAACGTCGCCGCGACGGAGGCGTCGTGGTCCTTGGCCTCGGTCCACGGATCGAGGAGGCCGTGGTTCCCGACGGGATCCTTGTTGGAGTCGGCGGAGCCGGCAACGATGTCCTTCGTCGCGGCGTAGCGCTTGTCGTCGGATCCCTTGACGACGTCGCCCTTCGAGTAGCCGGTGCCGGCGACCCAGGCGCCCTTGTCGGGACCGGCGGCGGCGTTCGCCGTCGCCGTCACGTCGACCGTGCTCGAGAGGGTGACGTTGCCGGCCGCCGTGATCGTCGAGGCACCGTGGACGTTGACGGTCGCGAAGTACTCGAGGTCGAGGCCGGCGTGGTTGATGCCGGTGCCGCTGCCGTTCTCGGTGATGTCCTTCTTCACGACCGAGCCGTCGGCGACCGCGCCGGAGCAGCCGGCCACGCCGGTGAACTTGTGGACGCCCGCCGTCACGTCGCGGCCGGTGTACGTGCAGGTCGCCTCCGTGCCGGCGACGGTCGCGGTGAACGAGCCGCTGTTCTCGAAGCCGGAGATCGAGTCGACGATGAGGTCCGTGCCGAGCGACTGCGCACCCTTGGCCTTCGTGCTCAGGGTTCCGGCAAATGCAGCCAGGGTGATCGTGTGGCCGGTCAGATTCGCCCCGTCGACATCGATCAAGCCGTCGGTGCCGAGGACCGGGATCGTGGTCGTGATCCCGAACACACTGATGCCGTTGTCCTTGTACACGGCGTTGAAGACGATGTTGTTGCCAGCTGCCGACCCGACGTTGATCGTCACCCCCGGTTTGACCTTGATGTGCTCGGCGTTGACGGTCAGGCTCGAACCGGGCACGAGGTAGTCGCCCTCGAACTCGACGGTGTCGCTGCCGAGGCCACCGTTGATCGTCACGGACGTCGTGCCGGAGATCACGAAGTAGCTGTACTCGGCCGTCTCGACCGTCCCGCTCGGGTCGAAGTTCTTGACGTAGATCGCCCCCGCGCTGCAGGCCGGATCGGTGGGGAGGCCCAGGACATAGCCGGTCGACGTCGGGCAGGGCCCGACCCGGAGCAGGTCCTTCGCGAAGGTCTCGGTGGTCGAGCTCAGTGCACCGCCGGTAAAGCCGCCGTCGGCGCCGTTGATGATGACCGTACCGCTCGCGATGGCGACCGGCTCGAGTCCGGTGTATGAAATCGGAGAGCCGTCCAGGATGACGAGGCCCGAGTCCCGGCCGGAGGGGCTCGATACGGTCGTGCTTCCGGTCACGGCCAGCGTGTCGAAGCCGCCACCGCCGCCGTCCACCGAACCGATTGACGCACCCTGCTCGACGACGAACAAGTCCTGGTTGTCGGCGGCACCGGCGAGGTGCTCGACCGACACGAAGTCGACGCCGGCGACCGAACCTGCATCGGCGCTCGTGACCATCCAGACCGCGTCGGCCGCGGGTCCGCCGAGGGTGTCGCGACCGAGGCCGCCGTCGTAGCGCACGGGGATCGTCAGCGCGCCCTGGAGGTCGAGCGTCAGGATGTCGTCGCCGTCGGTGCCGGTGATGACGATCTCGGTGACGTCCGCCTGGGCGCGAGTCTCCCCGCCCAGGGTCACGAAGCCGTCGGCCGTCACGAGCAGGATCGCCGGGCTCCCGTCCAGGGCCACGAGCCACGGCCCGGGGGTCGTTCCGGACGGGCTCGTCCCGCCGGGTTCGGCGGCGGGATCGGGCGGCGGATCCGTCGCCGGGTCGGGGTCGGGTGCGGGGTCACCGGCACCGGGGTCGGGCGTCGGGTCGGGTGCCGGGTCGCCGGCGCCGGGGTCGGGCGTCGGCGTCGGGTCAGGGGTTGGCGTTGGGTCGGGGGTCGGCTCCGGTGCGGTCGTGGGGTCCGGCGTCGGCGTCGGGTCAGGGGTTGGCGTTGGGTCGGGCGTCGGATCCGGCGTCGGCGTCGGGTCGGGGGTCGGATCGGGCGTCGGATCCGGCGTCGGCGTCGGGTCGGGGGTCGGAGCGGGCGTCGGGTTCGGATCGGCCGTGGCGACCGGCGGCGCGCTGTGCGTGGGGCTCGCCGTCGGCGCGGGTGTCGGCGTCGCGGCCGGGGCGGCCGTCGGAGACGGGGTCGGCGCGACGGCCGGCGAGGCGGTTGGGGCTGCGGTCTGTGCCGCCGAAGGGGAGGAGGTCGGGGTAGGAGCCGTCGCAGAGGGCGCCGCCGATGGCGCCGGCGTGGGCGCTGTCGGGGTCGTCGTGACGGTGGTGGTCGTCGTCGAGGTCTCGCTGGCGGTTCCCGAACCCGCGGTGACCACGGTCGCTGGAACGCCGGACCCCGTGATCGTGACGCCGATCTGGCGGTCGATCGAACCCCGCGGCATGATCGTCCATGTCCGCGTCGGGGTTGATCGCGGCGCGCTCTCCGGCGACGCCGTCGGGGTCGCCGCCGCGACGGCGGTGATCGCCCAGGCGGTCGGGATGTTGCTGATGTAGAAGAGGGCGAACAGGACGGCTGCGACCCGTCCGAGCCCGCGCCGCCAGCGTCGAGCAGCGGCACGCGAACGCTTCGCGCGCGGCGACGGGACGGACCGGGGACGCGGTTCCAGCATGGAGATCAGCTGGTCCCGGAGTCCGACGGGCAGGAGGTGACCGCGCTCATCATCCGGCCGAGCCCTGACCGCGACGCTCGCCGAGCACCTGCGTCCCTCCTCGCCGCAAGCGTTGACGGGCCTGAAGAGCGTCCTCCCCGCCGGAGCGCTCTCCCCACCCTAGAGTCGCGCAGTCTGCACCGAACCGCACTCGCCTTGCAAGGCGTTTTCGCACGGTCAGCGGGCCATGACGCCTCCGTGAGCACGGGGGCGCTCGGACTCGTGGTGCGCCGGCGCACCGGTTCGTCTCGCGCCGCGGCGGGGCGGTCGTCAGCCGGCGGTGCGACCGCGACGCTGCGAGGCGACGACGCCGACCACGGCTGCGACGGCCACGACCACGATGGAAAGGAGCACGATCAGGCGAATCCGCCCGACTGACGGGGCCTCCCGCCATGCTGACGCCGCGGCCTGGGCCAGCTCGGTCGCGGCGGCGGCGTCGCCGTCTTCGAACGCCGAGACGGCCGCTGCGAGGTCCGTGGACGCAGGCGAGCCGAGGAGCCCGAACCACTCGACCAGTCCGAGCGATGCCGGCCTCGCGGCCTGCGCCTCGCCGATCGCCTCGGCCGCGGCGACGGCCGCATCGAGCGCCGAAGCAACGGCGGCCAGATCGGTCGCGGACTCGAATCGCTCTCGCAGGTCGGCAGGGACGATCCCGACCGCCGCCGCGACACCGGCGAGCTCAGCGCGACCATCGACGACGGCACGGGCGGCCCCGAGCTGCGTCGCCGCTACGTCGAATTGCCAGCTCCGCATCGCCTCCCGGACGACGACCGGGAGCTTCCACTCGCCGGCCAGCTCGAGGAGATCGTCATACGTCCGGCGGGCGTCCGTCCGGTCGGCGATCGCCGGGGCCTGGGCCGGGAGGACGACGCGACGGAGCCACAGGTCCGCGACCTGGGTCGCCCCGTCGTCCTCGAGGAGGTCGAGGAGGCCGCGCCAGTCGGGTGGCCCATCGAGGAATTCAGCCGGGCCGCCGGGTGGCTGATACGGTGCCTCGGCGGCCGCGATCCGGGTCCACAGACGGCTCAGGCCGGGGGTGCCGCCGAGCCGCTTGGCGATCTCACGGGCGAGTTCGGTGGCGGCGGCATAGCCATACGCCTCGACGGCGCTCCGGTCGGCGCCCGGCGGGGGTTCGGCCTCGCCGGACGCCCACCCGTTCAGCGGGATGCGCGCGGGGCGGAGCTCGGGCGTGACGACGGCCGGTTCGAACGGCAGGCCCAGATCCAGCGCGACGAGCTCGGCGTAGAAGGCGGCAAAGCCCTCGTTGGCCCAGCGATCGGCGAGCAACCCGCCGTTGAACCAGGCATGGGCGGCCTCGTGGAGGATGATCTCCGGGCCGCCGTCATAGACGACCTCGATCCGCCCCGACTCCGGGTCGAACGACCCGGTGACGCCGCCGCTCTCTGGCGCGAACGCCTCTTGCACGACGAGGGGGCCCTCGATCGGCCAAGGCAGGCCGATCGATGCCTCGAGCCTGGGGATGCCGACGGCGAGGATCTGCCCGACCCGGTCGGCCCAATCGGGATCGTCCGACCACGCTCGCAGGATGAGGGTGGTGGACCTGCCATCCACTTCGAATTCCCGCGTCGACTCGGTGTACGTCGGCGGCTGCTCGACCCTAACGAGGACGTTGAACTCGAGCGGATCGGGGATGGGCTTGCTCGTCCACACGCTCCGACCGTTCGCGCCGGGCACCGGACCATCCAGCGCCCCGGCGACGAAGCCGACGGTGCTGCCGTCGGGTACCGACAGGCTGACCGTCGAGCCTGACGTCCCGGACGTCGCGAGGGCCCAGAGCCGCAATGTCGATACCGTTCCGATGCGGAACTCGCGCTCCGCCGGCGTCCCCGGATCCGGCAGCTCGTAGGTCAGCCGAAGCCGAATCGACTGCCCTGCGGCCAGGCGCCGGCCGAACTCGATTCGGAGCAGGAGATGGGTCGCCTCGCGATCGGCCACGTGGACGGACGGCGACCCGGTCTCCGCCTCGAGCTTCAGGGCCGTGGCCTCAGGCTGGACGGCAAGGAACGCCTGCTCGTAGGTGTACTGGACGGTCGCCGTGTCGACGCGATTGTTCGTCGCGGTCAGGTCGACGGTGACGTCGATCCGGTGTTCCGAAGGCTGGACGTCATAGCGCGCCGCCGTGACGACACTGAGGTCCGGGGACGCGGCGAGCGCCAGCCGCCCGTCGGGGCCCGGAGCCGGTCCGGACAGAACGGCCGCCGCGGCGAGAACGACCGCCACGGCCGACGAGCGGCGGTGCGGCCAGATCATGCGTCTCCGAATCGACATTCCGCGCATGTCCGCCGTCATGGATCGCTGGGCCCGGACGCCGGCGCCGCCGGATCGCCGATCGGCGCCTCGGCTTCCTGCCGCATCGACACGATGGTGGTCTGACCGTGCGGGTCGCTCGGCGGCGGGGGCGACCAGGGATGGCCGCCCTCATCCGGCGGCCGGGCCCCGAGCGTCCGGCGCCGTCTGCGCACGACGAGCGCGGCGAGTACGCCGCCGGCGACGATCACAGCGGCCACGAGCAGCCGTTCGCGGCCTCGATCCGTCGCCGCTTCGAGGGCGTCGACGGTCGACGTCGCCAGCGCGACCGCGCTCTCGAGCTCGCCCGCCTCGAATGCCGCCGCGGCCTCGTCATAGCTCGCGGCCGGTGCCTCGCCGAGGAGGCCGATCGACGCGACGACGTCGGGCGCGACCGCCAGCGCCGCGTTGGCAGCGG